>JAUXPP010000136.1 GCA_030683705.1 Polaromonas sp.
AGGGGGCGCCCAGACAGGCGGCGCCATTCATGGACAGGTTCAGCAGCACCGGCGTGGCCGCCGGCACGGCGAAACGCTTCCAGGTGTTCAGGATGCCGGCCGACAGGGCGACCAGCGACATGAAGCCGATGTAGGGAAACATCCAGCGCGTCATGAACACCGCCGCCTCGAAGCCGCGCGGGTCCTGTTTCAGGCCGCTGGCCATCATCCAGACCAGCACCGGCGCCGCCGCCACGCCGATCACGCAGGTCAGCAGCAGCGCCCAGGTCAGCAGCGTGGCGACACGGTCAATCAGCAGTCGGGTGGCGACTTCACCGTTTCTGGCATGGCTGGCCGCCAGCACCGGCACAAACGCCTGGCTGAAGGCGCCCTCGGCAAACAGCCGCCGGAACAGGTTGGGGATGCGGAAAGCGACGTTGAAAGCGTCGGTCATGGCACTGGCGCCGAAGGTCGATGCCATCAGCAGCTCGCGTACCAGGCCGGTGATCCGCGACACCAGGGTCAGCAGGGAAACGGTGGAGGCGGCTTTGAAAAGTGACACCCCGGGAGTTTAGCCCCCTGGAACCGGGGCCCCACGTTCGCGCACCGGGTGTCGCTCTCTGCACCTTGCAGGCGGCCGCCGTGGGTTGAACCCGGTGCAGCGCGCGCAGTCTGGCATATAATGGTGGGCTTTGCTGAGCATCATCCGCTGAACTCCTCCCCGGATTAAAGGAATTAATTATGGCTACCGCCAAACCCAAGAAAAAGAACCCCCGCCTGGCTTCAGGCCGCAAACGCGTCCGCCAGGACACCAAACTCAACGCCGCCAACACCTCGCTGCGCTCGAAATACCGCACCGCCGTGAAAAACGTCGAAAAAGCTGTCGCCGCCGGCGACAAGACCAAAGCCACCGAACTCTTCGCCAAGGCGCAGAGCATTGTGGACACGATTGCCGACAAGGGCATCTTCCACAAAAACAAGGCTGCTCGCGACAAGAGCCGCCTGTCCACCAAGGTGAAGGCCCTCGCCCTCGCCGCCCCCAAAGCGGCCTGATCACTCAGGTCCATCGCCCGGACTGATCTGATCGGTCCGCCGTTTCGCAGGGTGCGCTGCCAGCAAAGCAAAAAAGCCGTCGCAAGACGGCTTTTTTGTTTCCGGCTTCAAGTCCCCAGGACAAGCCAGAAAGCGTAGCGAGCGGGTGTTAGGCAAGGCGCACGGCGCACAGGCACCGGAATGTACTTCAGGTACATGAGGATGACGAGCACCGGGCAACGCCGCATGGCGCCCGCCCAGTAGCTTTATGGCTTGTCCGGAAGCAGGCAGGCCTCGGCCATTTGCAGATCGTTGTCTTTCGCGAAATTGATCACAAAGTCCCAGGCCATGGGCTCGGCCTCGCGCAGTTCGCTGTTGACCACCACACATTTGATGCCGTTGATCACCGTGGGCACACACCAGGGCGAATAGGTCAGGTGGCTGCCCGGTTGCGGTCCGCCCGGACGGAACTGGCTCATCACCCCGCACAAGCGGTCGGCCCAGTCGCTGGGACGAAAGGTCTTGCCATCGCGGGTGACGCCCTGGATAAAGACTTCTTTGGCGGAGTTGGAGACCATCGGGTTGAAGGTGGGTCGCCTGCCAGAGGCGCGGGTATGGCCTCGTGCTGCAGTGCACAATGATTCTATCTTATATAAGACTTGATCCCCGGCTTTAAAACGCCAGCCGGCGCATTGCTGTGATGCAGCATCATCACCAACGGCTGCAAGGCCTGCGCCTAAAATCAAGCCAGCCCCGCCGTACACCCCGCGGCCTCACGTTTTTGCCCTGTCCCGGAGTTTCCCCATGACCACTGCCCTGCCCGCCCACATCGAAGCCGCCTCGCCGCACGTGATGAACACCTACGGCCGCCTGCCGATAGCGCTGTCGCACGGCCAGGGCTGCCGCGTCTGGGACGTCAACGGCAAGGAATACCTGGACGGCCTGGGCGGCATCGCCGTCAATACCCTGGGCCACAACCACCCGCGCCTGGTGCCGGCGCTGCAGGACCAGATTTCGAAAATCATCCACAGCTCCAATTACTACCATGTGCCCGGCCAGGAAGTGCTGGCGGCGAAACTGGTGGAGCTGTCGGGCATGACCAATGTGTTTTTCTGCTCGACCGGCCTCGAAGCCAACGAAGCCGCGCTGAAACTCGCGCGCAAGTTCGGCCATGACAAGGGCATAGCACGTCCGGAAATCGTGGTCTACGAAAAGGCCTTTCACGGCCGCAGCATTGCGACCCTGAGCGCCACCGGCAATGTCAAGGTGCAGGCCGGCTTCGGGCCGCTGGTCGAGGGTTTTATCCGCGTTCCGCTGAACGACGTGGCGGCGCTGGAAACCGCCACGGCCGGCAATCCCAATGTGGTTGCGGTGTTTTTTGAAGCGATCCAGGGCGAAGGCGGCATCAACCCCATGGACGCCGGCTACATGCAGCAGGTGCGCAAGCTGTGCGACGAGAACGACTGGCTGCTGATGATTGATGAAGTGCAATGCGGCATGGGCCGCACCGGCAAGTGGTTTGCGCACCAGTGGGCCGGCATCCAGCCCGACGTGATGCCGCTGGCCAAGGGCCTGGGTTCTGGCGTTCCGATAGGCGCCGTGGTGGCCGGCCCGCGCGCGGCCCACATTTTTGGCCCCGGCAACCACGGCACCACCTTCGGCGGCAACCCCCTGGCCATGCGCGCCGGCATCGAAACCCTGAAAATCATGGAAGAAGACGGCCTGGTGGCCCATGCCGCCCGGGTCGGCGCGCACCTGAAGGCAGCCTTGAGCCGCGAACTGGCCGGCGAGCTGAAGTCGGGTCGGGTCAAGGAAATTCGCGGTTTTGGCCTGATGCTGGGCATCGACCTGGCCGTGCCTTGCGGCGAGATCCTGCAACGCGCAGCCGACAACGGCCTGCTGCTCAGCGTGACCGCCGATTCCGTGATCCGCCTGGTGCCGCCGCTGATCCTCAGCGAAGCCGAGGCCGACAACATCGTGGCCATCCTGTGCCCGCTGATCAAGCAGTTGCTGGCGGAAAAGCCATGAGTACTGCCAAAGCCGACATCCGCCACTATTTGCAGTTCAGCGACTTTACTGCCGCCGAGTACGCCTATGTGTTTGAGCGCGCGGCGCTGATCAAGAAAAAATTCAAGGCCTACGACAAACACCAGCCGCTGGTGGATCGCACGCTGGCCATGATTTTCGAAAAAGCCTCGACCCGCACGCGCGTGAGTTTTGAAGCCGGCATGTACCAGCTGGGCGGCAGCGTCGTGCACCTGACCACCGGCGACAGCCAGCTCGGACGCGCCGAGCCCATCGAGGACAGCGCCAAGGTCATCAGCCGCATGGTCGACCTGGTGATGATCCGCACCTACGAGCAGACCAAGATCGAGCTATTTGCCGAACACTCGCGCGTGCCGGTGATCAACGGCCTGACCAACGAATTCCACCCCTGCCAGATCCTGGCCGACATCTTCACCTACATCGAGCACCGCGGCTCGATCAAGGGCAAGACCGTGGCCTGGGTCGGCGACGGCAACAACATGGCCAACACCTGGTTGCAGGCCAGCGAAATCCTCGGCTTCAAGGTGCATGTCAGCACGCCCTCCGGCTACGAGGTGGACCAGTCGGTGGCCGGCATCCGTTCGGCCGACAGCTACAAGGTGTTCCGGGACCCGATGCAAGCCTGCGCCGGCGCCGACCTGGTGACCACCGACGTCTGGACCAGCATGGGTTACGAAGCCGAAAACGAGGAACGCAAAAAAGCTTTCGCCGACTGGTGCGTGGACAGCGACATGATGAAGGCCGCCAAGCCCGACGCCCTCTTCATGCACTGCCTGCCGGCGCACCGCGGGGAAGAAGTCGAAGCCGAAGTCATCGACGGGCCGCAGTCGGTGGTCTGGGACGAAGCGGAGAATCGTCTGCATGCGCAGAAGGCGTTGATGGAGTTTTTGTTGCTGGGCAAGGTTGACTGACTCTTTCTTGCTTGAGCATCACGCTGCGGCTGCGGCCCGCGTCGGACAGCAGATCTGACTCCCCACTCCCACCCCTAGCCCCTCCCTCGCCCCGCTGGGCGATGGAGGGGGACTTCATTTGGCCGCGTGCGCTGCGCTCGCGTCCAAACATGACGGTCTGTTGGGCTTCCCGTCCGTGAAGCGCTACGCGCTTCAAGGACTCCGGATTCTTGTCCCCGCATTGCTGTTCCCCACCCGTCGGGCTGGGCCGAGGAGCGCAGACAAAAGCGGATCAGGACGAGCGATTGTCTGAGCGAAGCGAGTTCGAGCTCGGCCCCGCTTTCGGCGAGCACCGCAGGTTGCCCGTAGCGAAGCGGAGGGACCCAGACCATCGGGTCGCCTTTTCTTTGGTGACTGCCGCCGGGCAACCCCCGGCTTGTTGGCGAACCCAAACGATACGAGTCATCCAACATGGATCCCGGATCCAGTCCGGGATGACAGGTAGAGCGCGAGGCGCCTAGCCTCGCCCCACAAACGGCATTTTCGTCGCCATGATGGTCATGAACTGCACATTCGTCGCCAGCGGCAACGCAGCCATGTGCACCACCGCATCGGCCACATGCTCCACATCCATCAGGGGCTCAATGGCGATCTCGCCGTTGGCCTGCGGCACGCCCTTGGCCATGCGGGCGGCCAGTTCGGTCTGGGCGTTGCCGATGTCGATCTGGCCGCAGGCAATGTCGTATTTACGGCAGTCGAGCGAGATTGATTTGGTCAGGCCGGTGATCGCGTGTTTGGTGGCCGTGTAGGGCGCCGAGTTCGGCCGCGGCGCGTGGGCCGAGATCGAACCATTGTTGATGATGCGCCCGCCCTGGGGCGACTGGGCTTTCATGAGCCGGATGGCATGCTGCGCGCACAAGAAGGAACCGGTCAGGTTGATATTGACCACGTTCTGCCACTGCTCGAAGCTCAGTTCTTCCATGGGCACCGGCGGCGCGCCGACACCGGCGTTGTTGAACAACAGGTCGAGACGGCCAAAGGTCTGCTGCGCCAGGTCGAAGGCCGCGCGCACGGCGTCGGGCTGGCTCACGTCGCAGGGCACGGCCAGTGCGCGGCCGCCGGCACCCGAAGCCTGCACAACTTGGTTCAGCGGTTCGGAACGCCGTCCCACCAGCACCACGCTGTAGTCCGCGCGCAGCAGCGCAAGCGCGACCGCCTTGCCGATGCCTGTGCCCGCGCCGGTAACCAACGCCACTTTTCCCTTGCCGCCTGATGTCATGCTCTACCTCTGGATGGTTGTGAATGGTGAAAGCGCCTGTCCCTGCGCGCCAGCCAGACACTGTACAGCCCGCCCCTGTTTTGCGCTGGCTGCATCTATTTCAGGCGCCTGTTGGAAATAACCGACACCACAGGGTTTTTGATGGTGCTACCTTCAAAAACATGACAACTTTCAAGGCCCGCATCTGGGACATTTCGCCACCGGTGGACGAACACTCAGCCGTGTTCCCGGGCGATGCGACCTATACGCAAAAGCTGCACTTTGCGCTGTCGCCCGACTGCCCGGTCAATGTCAACACCCTCAGCTTGTCGCCGCACACCGGTGCGCATGCCGACGCGCCCATGCACTACGCCAACGGCGCGCCAGCCATCGGTGCGGTGGACCTGCACCCCTACCTCGGGCCCTGCCGCGTGATCCATTGTCTGGACTGCGGACCGCTGGTCGAGCCGCAGCACATCGCCCATGCGCTGCACGACCTGCCGCCGCGGGTGCTGCTGCGCACGTCTGTCGTAGCGAGCCAGGATTGGGCCTCATTTACCGCCATAGCACCCGCCACACTTGCGCTGCTAGCTACCAAAAACATAGCGCTTGTGGGCATCGACACCCCCAGCGTGGACCCGTCCACCAGCCAGGACCTGCCCAGCCACCAGCTGCTGTTCAAGCACGACATGCGCGTGCTGGAAAACCTGGTGCTCGACGCGGTCCCCGCCGGCGACTACGAACTGATCGCCTTGCCCCTGAAACTGATGCAGGCCGATGCCTCGCCGGTCCGGGCCATCCTGAGAGCCTTATGAGCACCACCCTGAACGACTGCCGCGCACTCGATGTCGGCGACCCGCTGCGCTCCCTGCGCGATCACTTTGTGCTGCCCGACGGGGTGATTTACCTCGATGGCAACTCGCTGGGCGTGCTACCCAAAACCGCAGCCGCCCGCGTCGCTGAGGTCATCAACCGGGAATGGGGGCAGCAACTGATCCGCGCCTGGAACAGCGCCGGCTGGTTTCATTTGCCGCAGCGCCTGGGCGACAAGATCGCGCCGCTGGTCGGCGCCGTGGCCGGTGAAGTGGTGGTAACCGACAGCACCTCGGTCAACCTCTACAAGGTGCTCAGCGCCGCGCTGGCCATCGCTGCAGAAGATGCGCCCGGCAAAAAAACCGTGGTCAGCGAACGCAGCAACTTCCCGACCGACCTCTACATCGCCGAAGGCCTGTGCCGGGAACGCGGCTACCAGCTGCTGCTGGTCGAGCCGGACGGCATCCTGCCCGCGCTCAATGGCGACGCCGCCGTGCTGATGCTGACGCATGTCAACTACCGCACCGGCGCCCAGCACGACATGGCGGCGCTGACGGCCGCGGCCCACGCCGCAGGCTGCCTGGCAGTCTGGGACCTGGCGCACAGCGCCGGCGCGGTACCGGTGGATCTGAACGACGCCAGCGCCGACTTCGCGGTCGGCTGCGGCTACAAATACCTCAACGGTGGCCCCGGCGCACCGGCTTTTGTCTGGGTGAATCCACGTCATGCGGACCGCTTCCAGCAGCCGCTGTCGGGCTGGTGGGGCCATGCCGCCCCCTTCGAATTCACACCCGGCTACCAGCCTGCCCCCGGCATCACGCGTTACCTCTGCGGCACCCAGCCCATCCTGAGCCTGGCGGCACTGGAATGCGGGCTGGACGTGTTTGGTGCGGCCCAGGCCCTGGGCGGCATGGCGGCCTTGCGGGCCAAATCGCTGGCGCTGACCGACCTGTTCATCCGGCTTGTCGAGGAGCGTTGCACCGGCCATGGCCTGGGTCTGGTCACGCCACGCGATCACGCACAGCGCGGCTCGCAGGTTTGTTTGTCTCGCAGTTCTGGCCCCCACGCTCCGCCGCTTGGCGGGTCGCTGCCCCCCGAGGGGGCCGTCACCGCCTTGGGGCGGCCCGGCGACGGCGAGTCAGGCGCCTACGCCATCGTGCAGGCGCTGATTGCGCGCGGGGTGATCGGTGACTTTCGCGCCGGTGATGGGGCGAAACATTCGGACATCCTGCGCTTCGGCTTCACGCCGCTTTACCTCGGCTTCGAGGATGTCTGGCATGCGGTCGAACATCTGAAGCAGGTGCTGGAAACCGCTGAATGGCAACGGCCGGAGTTCAACCAGAAACACGCGGTGACCTGACCATGAACACAAAGCGACCGGCTGACATCGTCGCCGACGAAAAGGCCCAGCTCGACTTCAGCCGCGACATGAGTTACGGCGACTACCTGCAGCTCGACGCCATCCTCGGCGCGCAGAAGCCGCTCTCACCCGCGCACGACGAGCTGTTGTTCATCGTCCAGCACCAGACCAGCGAGCTCTGGATGAAGCTGATGCTGCACGAGCTGGGCGCAGCGATTGCGAACGTGGCCCGGGACGAACTCGGCGACGCCTTCAAAAAGCTCGCGCGTGTCAGCCGCATCATGGAGCAGCTGGTGCACGCCTGGGACGTGCTGGCCACCATGACGCCGCCGGAGTACAGCGCGATCCGGCCTTATCTTGCCAACTCCAGCGGCTTCCAGAGCGCGCAATACCGCTGCATCGAGTTTGCGCTGGGCAACAAAAACGCCGCCATGCTCAAGCCGCATGCACACCGGCCCGACCTGCTGGCCCAGGTGCAGGCCGCGTTCGAAGCGCCCTCGCTCTACGACGAAGCCCTGCGCCTGCTAGCGCGCCGCGGCCTGGCGGTTCCGGCGAGCCACACGCAGCGCGACTGGACCCAGGGCTATGTGGAAAGCGAGGCGGTCGAACAGGCCTGGCTGGTGGTGTACCGCGACCCGAAGAAATACTTTGACCTGTACCAGCTCGGAGAGGAACTCACCGACCTGGAAGACGCCTTCCGGCTCTGGCGCTTCCGTCATGTGACCACGGTGGAACGCGTGATCGGTTTCAAGCGCGGCACCGGCGGCACCGGGGGGGTGAGCTATCTGCGCAAGATGCTGGACGTGGTGTTGTTTCCGGAAATCTGGAAGCTGCGGACAGACCTTTAAAGCAGCCTGCCCTGGCTCGGTGCCAGCCGCGCCGCCACCGCGCCGAACACATCCTGCGCCAGCAGGCGCGCGCTCAGCACCTGGCCCAGCGCGCGGTAACTTTCCCACTGCGCCTCATCGAAGAACTGATCGGCCGTGGTTTCCTGCGGGAAGGACGGATGCGTGCGGGCGTAGTGGCCCACGTCGCCCGGCAGACCTTCGGACAGGGCCGGTTTGATGAAGATCACCACCGAGTCGGGTGGCTCATTGGCGGTATCGCGCGGCCGGCCCTGCTCGCGGTCGTGATACAGCTCCAGCCACAACGCATAGGGCATGGCTTCGCCGGCTTTCTGCGCCTTGCGGAAGCCCTCCGGCGTGCCGAAGCCGGTGAGTCCGCCGATCTCGCCCGCGCTGCGGAACACCGCCTCGGCGCCGAAATCGATGCGCACACGCCGCACCAGGTGCATCAGGTCGTCGAACTGGTAACAGGGATCGGCGCCGTTGTCGCTGGCCAGTACCAGCGGCAGCTTGCGGCGTACCAGCTCATACACCCCGGTGTTGTCGAAATGGCCGCCGTCCGACAGGTACCAGTAGCGGCCCGGCTTGCCGAGGAAACGGCAGCGGGCTTCTTCCAGAAGGTAGTTCCAGGTTCCCTCCCGGTGAGGGATGTCCTCGCCCGGGTCGGTGTGCGGCCGACGCCACCAGTAGGCCGTGCGCACATTGGCCAGGAAGGCCAGCAAGGCATAACCGGGCCGGGTCTCCTTGCCGACGCCGACCGAGAAGGCCGCGCCCGAGATCGACATCCATTGCCCCAGCGACAAAGGCGACTCCTGCATCTGCGCCAGGTCAAAGCGCGGCCGGACAGCGGTGCCCTGCGGCGCATCGACCAGCATGCCCTGCGCCGTCAGGCACACCGGGACGCCCTGGCGGTCCTGCGCCAGCGTCGGCGAGGTCGCGCTGATGCGCTGGTTCAGGGTGAGGTTGATCACATGTTCGATGCCCAGCGCCTGGTTGGCTTGCAGGTAGCCGGTGATGGAGGCGGGTTCATCGCCGGCCATGACCTCGTTGACAAAGGCCTTGCGCCGCTCACGCTCGCCCTGGGCATCGGTCTGCTGCATGGCGCGCAGGCGCTGGGGATTGGCCGCGCCCAGGTAGGCGCGTTTCAGCCGCGCGGTGTACAGGTTGTGGAAGCTGGACAGGTTGAGGAAACCGGGCGTGTACTGCACACACACCGCCACCACCAGCAAGCCCAGCGTGAACAGGACCAGGCTGGCCCAGGCGACATTGAACGGAGCACGCAGCGCGGCGACGGCCAGTGGCTGGGCGCCCAGCGTGATTTCATAGGCCAGCATCTGGTACATCAGCGCCAGCCCGCCCAGCACCGCGAGCGCCAGCAGCAGCAGGGCGGCCTGGGTAAATCCCGCAAAACGCGGCGGCTTGCCGTCCACCGGCTCGGCCTGGTTCAGCCACTTCCAGGCCGCCGCCAGCACGCTGCCATAAACGGCCACCGGCAGGCTCCAGGGCAGCCAGCTGCCATGGGTCGCGCGGTACTGCAGCAGCGACATCGCCAGGGTGTCGATCAGCGCAATCACCGCCACACCCGCTGCCAGCTTCAGCGTCCAGCCCAGCCACAGGGTCAGGCGCCGGCGCTGCATGTCGGTGCGCAGCTGGGCCCGTTCCAGTTCGGAGCGCTTACCCTCCTTGCGACGCGCCATCGCCAGGGCGGCCAGGTTGATCAGGCCCCCCAGCACACAGACCAGCGCCAGGCCGGCCGCCATCCTGAAGTGCTGCGGCGCAGTGGCCCACGCCAGCACCGCCCAGATGCAAAACGTGCTGAAAAGCGCAAGCCCTGCGGCCCAGCCCATGCGCGCCTCGACCTTTTCCTGCCAGCTGACCACGCTGCTGTCGTCGTGAGCCCGGGTGCGGCGCGCCGTCAGCCAGTAGGCCACGCCAACGGCAACAGCCAGTCCCAGCAACACGCCCGTCAGCAGCCACCAGCCGCTGGGCACCCACCAGGGGCAGGGAGCGGGAACGCTCGCGAGGGTGGTCGAAACCAGGCATTGACCAGCCGGCGCGGCCGCCGACTGGGCCAGCCATCCGCGCACACTCTGCCCCTGAGCCATCCACTGCTGCCAGCCCCAGTCCCCCAATGCACCCAAAGCCAGGTTGAGCAGTCCCAGCAGCACCAGCAGCACCGCCAGGTTGAAGTGCAGGCCCAGCAAGCCACGCAGGTAGTAAGCCAGGCCGCTCACCAGGTCGTCGCTGCCCGAGGGGGTCAAATAGCGGCTGTTCTCGCGCAACCACTGCAGGGGGTGGAACATCCGGTCCCGCGAGGCGTCCAGCAGCACCGGCTGGTTGGTCGGCGTGAGCAGGACCTCGCCCGTTTTTTTCCAGGCCTCGCCTGCCGTCGCGCCAGGGGACAGAACCAGCACCTGCGCAGCCAGCCGGCACAGAAAAGAACCGATGTAGCCACCGCCCGAGACCGTGGACAGGGTTCTGATTTTTTCCAGCAGGCCGTGCTGCGCCAGCGTCTGCAACACACCAAGCGCAAAGGTGGCGCTGCGAATGCCGCCGCCAGAAAGCGCCACGTCGATTTTGTCGGGGACCGGTTTGTCCATCGCCGCCTCCTGTGGGAAGAGGCGGCCATTATGGAACCGGTGCCAATGCCTGCGCCTCCTCCCAATAGAGGAGGCGAAGGCATGCGCGTCCTGCTGCTCATCAGAAAACCCCGCTGTTTAGGCAAGGCGCGCCGGCCTGCAGGAATTCACCAGTAAATTGGCCTCCGGCCCATGACTGACGAGCGCAAGCAGCTATGTATTTGATAGCGAAGCATCGCGCGACGGTGGTTACCGTCTGATAACAGTTCCAACTCCCCACTCCCTCCCCTAGCCCCTCCCTCGCCCCGCTGGGCGATGGCGGGGAACCTCATCTGGCCGCGTGTGCTGCGCTCGCGTGCACACATGACGGTCTGTTGGGAGTCCCGTCCTTGAAGCGCTGCGCGCTTCAGGGACTCCGGATTTTTCCCCGCATTGGTTTTGCACCCCACCCGTCGGGCTGGGCCGAGGAGCGCAGCAAAAAATGGATCAGGGCGAGCGATTGTCT
>JAUXPP010000143.1 GCA_030683705.1 Polaromonas sp.
TCCGGCCGCGTCGACTACTACTTCTCGCCGATTGCCCCTGTGAACGGCCAGATCCGCAGCGGCCAGCTGGTGGCCCTTGCCGTCGGCTCGCCCAAGCGCGCGACCGCCCTGCCCCAGGTGCCGACCACCGCAGAAGCCGGCGTGCCCGGTTCCGAGTTCAACTTCTGGATCGGCATGATGGCCCCGGCCAAGACGCCACGCGACATCGTCAACCGCCTGCACGACGAAGTGGTCAAGGCGCTGAACACGCCTGAAGTCAAGGAACGTTTCGCCACCCTCGGCGCCGATGCCTGGACCCTGTCGCCCGAGCAGTTCGACAGCTACATCAAGGACGAGATCAAGAGCAACGCCGTGCTGGTCAAGGCCGCCGGCCTCGCCCCCCAGTAATCCCCGCGACCGCACGCACCGGCGTGGGCCGGCACAGGCTTGAATGCCTTTGCCAGACCCTCCCGGTGCAGCCGCCGCATTCCCCACCCCTCTCCAAGGAACCCCATGGCCACCCAACGACTAGGACTCATCATGCACGGCGTCACCGGACGCATGGGCATGAACCAGCACCTGATCCGCTCCATCGTCGCGATCCGCAAACAGGGCGGCGTCACCCTGTCCAACGGCGACAAGGTGATGCCCGATCCCATCCTGATCGGCCGCAACGCCGAGAAAATGGAGGCGCTGGCCAAAGCCTGGAACATAGCCCGCTGGGGCACCGACCTCGACCAGGCCCTGGCCAACCCGGACGACACGGTCTTCTTCGACGCCGGCACCACGCAGATGCGCCCCACCCTGCTGGCCAGTGCGATTCGCGCCGGCAAACACGTCTACTGCGAAAAGCCGATTGCCACCAACCTCAACGAAGCCGTCGAGATCGCGCGCCTGGCTGAACAATCCGGCCTGAAACACGGCGCGGTGCAGGACAAGCTGTTCCTGCCCGGCCTGCGCAAGCTCGACATGCTGCGCCGCGCCGGCTTCTTCGGCAAGATGCTGTCGGTGCGCCTGGAGTTCGGCTACTGGGTGTTCGAAGGCGACCTGCAGCCGATCCAGCGCCCGAGCTGGAACTACCGGCAAGAAGACGGCGGCGGCATGATCCTGGACATGATGTGCCACTGGCGCTACGTGCTGGACAACCTGTTCGGCGAGGTCAAGTCCATCTCCTGCATAGGCGCGACCCACATCCCCCAGCGCTGGGACGAAGCTGGCAAGCCTTACAAGGCCACCGCCGACGACGCGGCCTACGCCACCGCTGAACTGGTCGGCCACGGCGGCGAGCCGGTGATTGCGCAGATGAACATGTCCTGGGCCACCCGCGTGAACCGCGAAGACCTGGTCACCTTCCACGTCGACGGCACCCACGGCTCGGCCGTCGCCGGCCTGAGTTCCTGCAAGGCCCAGTCGCGCGTCAACACGCCGCGCCCGGTCTGGAACCCGGACGAGAAGCAGACCATGAATTTCTCCGACCAGTGGCAGGACGTGCCGGACACCCAGGTCTACGACAACGGCTTCAAGATCCAGTGGGAGCACTTCATCCGCCACGTGGTCGAAAACGAGCCTTACAAATGGACCCTGCCCGAAGGCGCCAAAGGCGTGCAGCTGGTCGAGGCGGCACTGGAAAGCTGGAAAGAGCGCCGCTGGGTGGATGTTCCCGCGCTACAGGTTTGATAGCTGCTTACGCAGGCGCGACAAGGGCTGGAGCCCGATTTGATACATAAAGAGGCGAATTCATGGCTTTGACCCTTTCACTGCCCGTACCCACCCGCGGCCTGCAACCCTACACACTGCAAGGCAGCGCACCGGTGCGTCCTGCAGCCGGTGTGGCCTTCAACCGCATCGCCTATTCGGCAGCGCACGTTGTCGCCGACCCGCTCGCCGTGATGGACCCCTGGGTCCACAGTGCCATCGACTGGGATGCCACCATCGCCTACCGCCAGCACCTGTGGTCGCTGGGCCTGGGCGTGGCCGAAGCCATGGACACCGCACAGCGCGGCATGGGTCTGGACTGGCCGACCTCGCTGGAACTGATACGCCGCTCGCTGGACGCCGCGAAGCATGTGCCGGGTGCGCTGGTCGCTTCCGGTTGCGGCACCGACCACCTGGTGCTGGAAAACGTGAAGACCGTCGATGAAGTCATCGCCGGCTACGAAGAACAGATGGCCGCGATTGAAAAGCTGGGCGGCAAACTGATCGTGATGGCCAGCCGCGCGCTGGCCCGCGTCGCCACATCGCCGGCCGACTACGAACGGGTTTACGACCGCATCCTGAGCCAGGCGAAACAGCCGGTGGTGCTGCACTGGCTGGGCGAGATGTTCGACCCGGCGCTCGCTGGCTACTGGGGAACGAAGAATGTCGATGCCGCCATGGACACCGCGCTGGGCATCATCGCCGCGCACCCGGACAAGGTAGATGGCATCAAGATCTCGCTGCTGGCCAAGGACAAGGAAATCGCCATGCGCCGGCGTCTTCCTTCCGGCGTGCGCATGTACACCGGCGACGACTTCAACTACGCCGAGCTGATCGCCGGTGACGGCCAAGGCAGCGAACTGTTCCACGGCCAGAGCGACGCGCTGCTGGGCATCTTCGACGCGATTGCACCGGCCGCCAGCGCCGCACTGGGCGAGCTGGCGCAGGGCAACGTGGAGAAATTCCACGCCATCCTCGGCCCCACGGTGCCGCTGTCGCGCCACATCTTTGCCGCACCCACGCGTTTTTACAAGACCGGCGTGGTGTTCATGGCCTGGCTCAACGGCCACCAGAGCCACTTCACCATGGTCGGCGGTCAGCAGAGCACTCGCTCGCTGCAGCATTTGGCCGAGCTGTTCCGCCTGGCCGATGCGGCGAACCTGCTCGAGCAACCCGAGCTGGCAGTCCGCCGCATGAAGACGCTGCTGGCGCTGCATGGTGTCGAATGATGGCTCCCCCCCGTTGCCGACTCACTTCGTGTAGCGGCCTCCCCCCTCAGGGGGCGACGCTGGCGGCCCGGCAAAGCCGGTTCCGCGGCGTCCGCTGAAAAAATTCTTCGTTTTCCACGGTACCCATCTCATGCGCGACTTTTCTGCTGACCACCGCTGGCTCTCCATCAACACCGCGACCGTGCGCAAAAGCCGGGGGGTGGAGCAGCCGCTGACCGGGATCATCGAAGCCTGCGTGCAGCGCGGCATCCGGGCGATCTCGCCGTGGCGCGACCAGGTCGCTGCCGCCGGCCTGCCGGTTATCTCGAAGCTGGTCAAGGCCCATGGCCTGGAGCTGTCGGGTTACTGCCGCGGCGGCATGTTTCCGGCTCTTGATGCTGCCGGCCTCAAAGCCGCGCGTGAAGACAACCGCCGCGCGGTGGACGAAGCCTGCGAACTGAACGCCGCCTGCCTGGTGCTGGTAGTCGGCGCCCTGCCCGGCGCGCTGGCTGGCAAAGCCGCGCACAAGGACATCGCGCTGTCGCGCAGCCAGGTCAGCGACGGCATTGCCGAACTGCTGGAATACGCCAAGGCCAGCAAGATGCCGCTGGCCATCGAGCCCTTGCACCCGATGTACGCGGCCGACCGCGCCTGCATCAACACCCTGGAGCAGGCGCTGGACGTCTGCGACGCGCTGGACCCGTCGCGTACCGGTGCGTTGGGCGTGGCCGTGGATGTGTACCACGTCTGGTGGGACCCGAAACTCGAAGCGCAGATCCGGCGCGCCGGCAAGGACCGGCTGATGGCTTTCCATGTCTGCGACTGGATGACACCCACAACCCACCTGCTGGAAGACCGCGGCATGATGGGTGACGGTGTCATCGACATCCGGCGCATCCGCGGCTGGGTCGAGGCCCAGGGTTTTGCCGGCTACAGCGAGGTCGAGATTTTTTCGTCGGGCAACTGGTGGCAGCGCGATTCGGCCGAGGTGCTGGACACCTGCATTGCCAGGCACCGCGGCGCGGTTTGAAGCCCGGCACGCCGCCGGGGGCTTTGCGCACCATGCACCACGCCACTGAGGCCTGTGATACGGTCATGTGATGAGACGTCGCGACCTCCTGCAACTTGTTCCTGCACTCGGTGCGGCAGCCGCACTCGCGCAATCACCGCCCCAGCCGTCCATCCTGACCCGGCCCATCCCGTCCTCCGGCGAACAGATCCCGGTGATCGGTCTCGGCAGCTGGATCACCTTCAACGTCGGCAATGACACCGCGGCGCGCACGCAGAGCGCCGAAGTCATGCGGCAGTTTTTTGCGGCCGGCGGCAAGCTGATCGATTCATCCCCCATGTACGGCTCCTCGCAGGGCGTGATCGGCGAGGCGCTGCAAAAATTGCAGGCCCAATCAAGGGTGTTTTCGGCTGAAAAAGTGTGGACCTCTTCCGACGGGGTCGCGCAGATCGAAGCCTCGCGCAAGTTCTGGCAAGTGCCGCGTTTCGACCTGCTGCAGGTGCACAACCTGCTGGCCTGGGAAAAGCAGCTGGCGCTGCTGCAGGCCATGAAAGCCGCCGGGCAGCTGCGTTATGTCGGCATCACCACCTCCGAGGGCCGGCGCCACAGCGAGTTCGAGCAGGTGATGCGCAGCCAGCGCATCGACTTCGTGCAGCTCAGCTACAACCTGCTGGACCGCGAGGCCGAGCAGCGCCTGTTGCCACTGGCCCGCGAACGCGGCATCGCCGTGCTGGTGAACCGGCCGTTCCGCGAAGGCGCGCTGCTGCGCCAGTTGCAGCGCCACCCGCTGCCGGGCTGGGCGGCCGAAATCGACTGCAGCAACTGGGCGCAGGTCGCGCTGAAATTCATCGTGTCGCACCCGGCGGTGACTTGCGCGATTCCGGCCACGAGCAACCCGGTCCACCTGCGCGAGAACATGGGCGCGTCGCGCGGCCGCCTGCCCGACGCAGCCTTGCGCCAGCGCATGGCCGAACACGTGGCCAGACTCTGACCATGCCGGAATGGTGGACTTACACGCTGTCGGACTTCCTGATGTATGCACCCAGGACTTACTGGCGCCTGGTCGAGAACTACAACCGCGACTTCTGGCCCCTGCATCTGCCGCTGTTGGCAGCCGGGCTGGCCGCGCTATGGCTGGCCCACACGCGCGCCGTGCGCGCGTGGCGCCCCATCGTCCTGGGGCTGGCGGGCGTCTGGGCCTGGGTGGGCTGGGCCTTCCTCTGGCAACGTTACGCCACCATCAACTGGGCCGCGCAATACGTGGCCCTGGCCTTTTCCGTGCAGGCCGTGCTTCTGGCCGGCATGGCGCTGCGGCCCCGCCACACCGCCCCGCAACCGGGGCCTGGTGCGCGCGGCGCCGGCGCGCTGCTGGCCGCCGCCGGCCTGGTGTACCCGCTGCTCGGGCTGGCCCTGGGGCGCCCGCCAGGCCAGGCAGAAGTCTTCGGCATGGCGCCCGAACCGACAGCGCTGTTCACCCTGGGCCTGTTGCTGCTGGTCGGGCAACCGTCCACCCGCACAGGGCAAGCCCTGCTTTTTTACATTCCCCTGCTGTGCCTGCTGCTGGGTGCGGCAACCGGCTGGACCTTCCTGAATTGAAGCTGCTGTCATGACCCTGGGTGTTTCCGCCGCCAACCGCCGCGGCATTGTCTGCATGGTCGGCGCCATGGGCTGCTTCGTCACCAACGACGCGCTGGTCAAGTTCGCCAGCCAGAGCATGCCGAGCGCGCAACTGATCTTCATTCGCGGCTTCATGTCGGTGCTGCTGGTGCTGGCCGTGGCGCATGCGCTCGGCGCCACCGCCCGCATCCGCGAGTCCACGCGCGGCTGGGTCGCGGTCCGCGCGCTGGTCGATGCCATCGCGACGATGTTGTACCTGGGATCGCTGTTTCACCTGCCGATCGGCAACGCCACCGCCATCAACCTCGCGGCGCCGCTGTTCATGACGATGTTTGCCGCACTGTTCATGGCCGAACGTGTGCGCGGCGCGCGCTGGCTGGCGGTGGGGGCCGGTTTTCTCGGCGTGTTGCTGGTGATCCAGCCGCGCGCCGAAGGCTTCAACGCCTGGGCGCTGGTCTGCCTGCTCGGCACGCTGTTCCATGCGGCGCGCGACCTGATGACGCGCCGCATCCACCCCGGCATCCCGTCCATCCTGATCACCCTGTCCACCGCCGTCGCCGTCACCGTGGTCTCCGGCCTGAGTTCGCTGCTGCAGGGCTGGCAGCCCTTCGGCCTGTTCGAGTTCGGCCTGCTGTCGCTCGCCTCGGTGTTCCTCACGGGGGGTTATTACTTCATCATCAACAGCATGCGCCACGGCGAGATGACGCTGGTCGCGCCCTTTCGTTACAGCGGCCTGCTGTTTGCGCTGGTGCTGGGTTACGCGGTCTGGGGCGAGGTGCCGAACACGCTGGCCTGGTTCGGCATCGCGCTGCTGATCGCTTCTGGCCTGTATGTGCTGGTCAGCGAAAAGCGGCGCCTGCCCGAAGCTCTTGCGGCACCGCCGCCGGACTGAGTGCCGTGGGCAGCACCCCCATCGACTTCCTGGCTGCTTCAGCCAGCGTGGCGCGGCAACTGATAGGCGCCACGCTGCTGGTGGACGGCGTGGGCGGGATCATTGTCGAAACCGAGGCCTACGACCGCGAGGACCCGGCCTCGCACAGCTTCGCCGGGCCGACGCCGCGCAACGCCGCCATGTTCGGCCCGCCGGCGCATGCCTATGTCTACCGTTCCTACGGCATCCACTGGTGCCTGAACATCGTCTGCCGCGAAGAAGGCCACGGCGCCGGGGTGCTGATACGCGCCATCGAGCCACTGGCCGGGCTGGACAGTATGCGTGAGCGGCGCGGACTCGACGAGCTGCACCTGCTCTGCGCCGGACCGGGGCGCGTTGGCCAGGCACTGGGCATCACCCACGCGCACAACGGTTTGAAGATGGATACGCCGCCCTTCGAGCTGTTGCCGGCCAGCGGGCGCCAGCGCGTGATCAGCGGGCCCCGCATCGGCATTTCAAAAGCGGTGGACCAGCCCTGGCGCTTCGGACTGGAAGGTTCGCGTTTCCTGAGCCGGCCGTTTCGCTAGCGCGTTGCGGCCCCAGGCCGAACTGCGTGCGACCGCACCGTACGGCGCACCTTGCGCACATTGAAGGCACTCAGCACCAGCAGGCCCTGGGTGGCTATCAGGCCCAGCCAGACACCGCGGTATTGGCCATGGTCCATCAGTGTGCCGAAGAACAGCGGCGCGATCGCCTGACCGATGTCCAGCCCCGAATACACAATGCCGTAAACGCGGCCGGTGGCGTTTTCAGGCGTGGACTTCTTCACCAGCAGGTCCCGCGAGGGCCCGGAAATACCGGTGGCAAAACCCATCACGCCGAACAGCGCCGGCACCGCCAGCGCAGGCACCGGACCGAAGCCAATCAGCAGCGCCACCCCGGCGGCGATGCCGAAGCCGATGCCGACCACACGCTCACTGCGCGCCGCATCCGAGGCCAGGAAGCCCCCCAGCACCATGCCCCCCGCGCTGCACACCATGTACACCGTCAGGCACATCGCCGCCAGCGCCACCGGCACGCCATGCAGTTGCCGGGCCGCCTCGGGGGCAAAGGCCTGCACCACGCTGATGATCACCGCGTACAGGAAGAAAAACACAAAACACATCCACACTGCCGGGATGCGCAGGAAGGCGAAGCTGCTCTCGGCCTGCGCCTGCGGCCCGGCCGGTTTGGCCGCCAGGGCCGGCAGGTCGAACTTGCGGCCGTTGAGCATCAGCACGGCCAGCACCGCGAAGGCCAGAACACCCGCAGCCATCAGCGCCACGCGCCATGAGAACAGCAGGGCCAGCGGCACCAGCAGGGCCGGTGCCAGCGCCCAGCCCAGGCTGCCGCTGATGCCGTGAAAGCTGTAGGCATGGCCCAGCCGCGGCGCGCTGACCTTGCGGTTGATCAGGGTGTAGTCCACCGGATGGAACACGCCGTTGCCGATACCGGCCACCACGGCGCAGGCCGCCAGCATCCAGTAGCTGGTGCTGGCGGCATAACCGAAGGCCGCCAGGCCCAGCAGGCTCAGGCCGGCAAACAGGATGGGGCGCGGGCCGAAACGGTCCACGACAAAACCCGACAGCGCCTGCACCGCGCAGGACACCACGAAGAAGATGGTCATCAGGAAGCCGAGTTGCGCATAACTCACCGCGAACTCGTCCTTGAGCCAGGGGAACAGCGGCGCCAGCAACAACTGGCTGAAGTGGCTGATCATGTGCGCCAGGCCCACCAGGCCGATGACGCCGGCGTCCTGACGCAGGCTGACAGGGTTGAGGGGCGGCGGATTCAGGGTGCTGGTCAGGCTCATGGCGCTATCGTAATATCGGGCCTCCTTTTCTGAATGCGACAGAAAGACAGGATTTAGCGAATATCGGCCAAATCCGCACAGCCATGCCCCGCACGCTTCCTGCCCGCAAGTCTTTGCCGATCCAGTCGGTGGACGGCATAGACGCTTTCATCCCCAGCCGCCAGCGGCCGGTGCGTGTGCGCGCGCGCAGCCTGCCGGCGGATACCCACTTCGAGCCGCACCGCCATGGCTGGGCGCAACTGGCCTACTGCGCCAGCGGCATCCTGCAGGTGACGGCCGCCACGCCGGACGAAGTCACCTACATCGTGCCGCCCTCGCGCGCCGTATGGATCGCACCGGGCGCCCTGCACGCCATCAACGTGCTGGAGGCGGCGGAGTTCCGCACCTTGTACCTGCATGCCGACGCCACCCCCGCCGGCTGGCAAGGTTGCCGGGTGATTGTGGTCTCGCCGCTGCTGCGGGAAATGGTCCACTCACTCGACGCCCACGAGGGCTCCGGCCTGAGCGCCGCGCGCGAGGCCATGCTCAGCGCCCTGCTGGTCGACGAGATCAGCCAGGCCGACACCCAGCCGCTGGGCGTCCCCATGCCGCATGCCGACCGTGGCGACAAGCGCCTGCGCGCCCTGTGCGAGGCGGTGTTGCGCGCGCCCTCCGAGCGCGCCACGCTGGCCGAATGGTCGGCCGACATGGGCGCCAGCGAACGCACCATGGCGCGCCTGTTCCGCGACGAACTCGGCACCAGCTACCAGCAGTGGCGCCAGCAGGCCATCCTGGCGCATGCGCTGCCGCTGCTGGCGCGCGGCACGCCGGTCAGCCAGGTGGCCGCCGCCAGCGGTTACGCCAGCGACAGCGCGTTTTCAGCGATGTTCAAGGCCGCCATGGGCCAGTCACCGAGTTACTTCCTGAACAAAACAGGGCTGTAGCCCTTAGCAAGCGTGCATGAGCAGCTATTGATTCGATAGCAGACCAGGCCTGAATCAACCCTGCGGCGCGCCGGGCCATGGCAAGCCGCTACCATGCCCCATGAACTCCGCCTGCTCTCCGCTGAAAACAATTGAAACATGGCGTAAGGCCGCCAGGGGCCTGGCGCTGGTCCTGCTGGCCGCCACCGGGCAGGCGCATGCTCAGTCGGACGGCGCCAGTCCAACCGGCCTGCTGCGCGACATCAACACCGTGCGGCAGCAAGGCTGCGAGGGGCAGACCGGCAAGTTGCCACCCCTGCGCGAGAACGCTGCGCTGTCGGCCGCCGCCGCCCGCCTGGCCGCTGGTGACACGCTGGACGAGGCCATGAAAGCCGCCGGTTACCGCGCGGTGAGCGGCGCGCAGGTCATCCTGCGCGGTGCGGGTGCCACCCTGCTGACACGAAACACGCTGGGCAGCTCATGCAGTGTGCTGACCCAGGCCGATTTGACCGAAGCCGGTTTTCACCGGGAGGCCGCCCGGACCTGGATCGTGGTGGCTCTCCCCTTTCTGCCACCCACTGCGGCGCAGGCCGACGAGGTGCAGTCGCGTGTGCTGGCCCTGGTCAACCAGGCCCGCGCCACGCCGCGCAGCTGCGGCACCGTGTCCTTCGCCGCGACGCGCCCGCTGCGCTTGAGCGCCAGACTGCTGCCCATCGCCGCCGCCCACGCCACAGACATGGCTCGCCACGACTACTTCGACCACGCCGGCCGCGATGGCAGCCACGTGGAAGAACGCGCCACCAGCGGCGGCTACCGCTGGCGCGCCATCGGCGAGAACATCGCCGCCGGCCACACCCAGGTCGAAGCCGCCGTGCAGGACTGGCTCGGCAGCCAGGAACATTGCACCAACCTGATGTCGCCTGACTACACCGAGATGGCGACTGCTTTTGCCGTGAACAACAGCAGCAGCGCCGGCATCTACTGGGTGCAGGTGTTCGGGACCGCCAGGTAGCGGATCGGAGGGGCGGCTCAGGCCCGCGCCGGCCGCCGCGCCGCCTGGCCCTTGCCGCGCGGCAGGCTGGCGCTGAGCAGCGCCGCGGCCAGCGTGACCAGCCACGAGTAATACACCCACACCAGGAAAGCCAGCAGCGGCGCCAACGCGCCGTAAATCGTGCGGTAACTCGGTACCTTCACGAGGTAAATCGCAAACCCGTGTTTGCCGAGTTCAAACGCAGCGCCGGCCAGCAGGCCGCCGGCAATCGCATCACGCCAGCGCACGGCGGTGTGCGGCACAAAGCGGAACAGGCAGCTGAAGCCGGCGATGCTCAGCAACAGCGGACCGACATTCAGCGCATGCGGCAACCAGCCGGGCCGCGAGCCCAGCATGCCACTGGACATCGCCAGCAGATAAGACGCCGCCCACAGGCTGGCACCGATGACGACCGGCCCGGCCAGCAGCAGGACCGCGCACAGGGCCAGCCGGCGCAGGAGGGTGCGCGGTTTCTTGACCTGCCAGATCCGGTTGAGCGTGTTCTCGACGCTGAGCAGCAGCATGAAGGCCGACACCAGCAGCAACGCAAATCCGAGTTGTGTGAGCCCGCCTGCATTGCCGGTGAACTGCGCCAGGTGTTTGAGCACGGTGCGCGCAATGTCGGCCGGCAACAGGCCGCGCAGCAAATGCTCGCGGATCGATTCACCGGCCGCCCGCAGCGCCGGCACCCGCGCGAACAGCGCAAAACTCACCGCCAGCAGCGGCACCAGCGACACCATGACTGCAAACGTGAGCCCGCCCGCGGCCTGGGTCAGGCGTTCTTCGCGGCCTCGCCGCAGGAGGCGGCTGGGCAGGCTGCCGCTGGTATTGCTTGCTGTTGCCATGGCAGGAATATACCGATGCGCCTATGCTCTTGGCGCGGGCCGTGGTGTTTCACCGGAAGATGAACGGAGCCGCCGCCAGCGCGGCGCCCACGGCCACGAGGAGGTAAGTGTTGTGGACGAAGTACGGAAACAGCATCAGCGCAAGGCCACACAGAAATGGAAGCAGCGCGCGCTGCTTCTTGCCGTACAGCGCGTAGCCGGCGCCGATGGAACCAAACAACACGCCCCACAGGATGGATGACGTACTCATGGCATTTCTCAATGTGTCTCTTCCGCAGACGGCATACCTTGCATCGGATAAGCACAATACATGCAGTCCACGGTGAACAGGGAAGCCGTCGGGACACCATCTTCGACCGTAGAGCCCACAAAAAAGCGCTTGCACGAGGGACATTTGGCAGAGGCAATGGCACCAAGCAAAAAGAGCGCAGTAAAGAAGCTGGCCAGTGCACCCGTCAGTGCCACCGTACCGAGAGAATCCGAAAAGAGCAGAGCTTGAACCCCAAGCACAACGAAGCAGGCCATCGCGACCACGAAGGCCGCCTTGCAGCTGTGTTGGAGTGTTCTGATCTGTGTGAGCTTCATGGGTTGGCCTGGCTTTGTAGTAACAACGACCACGTATCACAAACCTCACGAAGTCGCCGTCCCTGTTGCTCGCTCTGCCTGCCCGCCTGTTGGCCTCGGCGCAGACATTGATGAACTGACTATAACTTTCAAACCCATCGCCGCACACGCAAACCCGCCGGGTGTCTCCCCCTGACTACACTGGCGCCATGAGCCCCCTGCCCTCACTGCCGCACGCGCCAGACGAGCTGGCCTGCTTTTTCTGGAGCGGGGACGTCCTCCGCAGCCGCAGCGTCAGTGACCACATCCTGTCCAGCACGGTGGATGTGCCCGCACCCCCTGCCCCGCTGACCGCCGACTGGGAGCGCGAGATCGCGCAGCAGTTGCAACTCGAAGCCGGCGAGGTCGAGCCCCTGTCGCTGCCACGTTCGCGCATGCGCTGGCCGGCCTACACGCAGTGCGTGCAGGCCGTGGCGGACTGGACGCGCAGCATGGGCCTGCAGGAGCTGCTGGCCGGCGCGGATGTCGCGCTGATGGCCTGCCGCGGCGCGAACTACCACCATGACGGCGATCAGTACGGCGGCATGGCGTTTTGCAACCTGTTCCTGAGCGAGGACAAGGGCCTGGACATACATTTCCCGGCGGCGGGCAGGCGCATCCCGATCCGCCGCGGCACGGTGGTGATTTTCGATACCGGCCAGCCGCACGCCGTGATCGAACGCGGCGGCAGTGGTTTCGATGCGGCATCCTTCGGCCCCGGGCGCGACTGCAGCCAGGTCTTCCTGAGCTGGGAATTGCCCATCGAGGATACGCAGATCGCCCACGCGCTGGGCATCCGCTTCGACACCGATCCGGCAAGCGCCGCGCTGCTGGATGAGAGTCAGCTCCGCTTGCATGGCGCGCCGGCCACCGTCTGTGCCGCTTCGGGCCGCTGGTCCGCCGGTACGAAGTGAATTGAACGCCGGCATCGCGCTGCCTGTTCAGGGCAAAAAAGGCCTCACGCCCTTGTCCGGCAAGCGTGGGCAGCTATCAAATCAGGAGTATGCGCGGCTGGCGGCGGACTGCGCCAGGCCGGCATTGCAGGCTGGCTATCATGGGCCAATGAACTTAGCTCGCCCCCCACGGGCAAACCCCATGGCGCGCCGCCTGGCGGCCCTCACCGCCGCCGGCCTGCTGGCGCTTTGCCTGCCCGCCCATGCACAAACGCCGCCCCTGCCGGACCACCCCGCCCTGCTGCGCGCGATCAACAGCATCCGGCTACAGGGCTGCGGCGCCGGCCCCGCGCGGGCGCCGGCGCTGCGCGAAGACCCGGCCCTGACGCGCGCGGCCATGATGATCTCCGGCGGTGCCAAACTCGAGGACGCGCTCCAGGCGGCCGGTTACCGCCGGATGCGTGCCGTCAAAATCACGGTGGGCGGCATCACCGGTCCCGCGGCACTGACGCCCAGGGTCCTGACGACGTCCTGCGCCACGGTGATGGCGCCCAACCTGGTCGACGCCGGCTTCCACCAGCGCGGCAACCAGACCTGGGTGGTGCTGGCCGAACCTTTCGTGGCGCCGCAGGCCTCCGACGGTCAACAGATCGAAGCGCGCATCCTCACACTCGTCAACGCCGCACGCGCCCAGCCGCGGCGCTGCGGCGACGAGGCCTTTCCAGCGGTGCCGCCGCTGCGGCGCCACCCACGGCTGAGCGAAGTCGCCGCCGGCCACGCCGCCGACATGGCACGCCACAACTACTTCAGCCACACCGCGCGCGACGGCAGCACGGTGGACGTGCGCGCCACGCGCGCCGGCTACCGCTGGCGCAGCATCGGCGAAAACATCGCCGCCGGCCAGATGACGGCCGACCTCGCGGTGCAAGGCTGGCTCAACAGCCCGGGGCATTGCGCCAGCATCATGGCGCCCAGCTTCCAGGAAACGGGAGCGGCGTTTGAGGTGAACCCGCGGAGCCGGTCGGGGGTGTACTGGGTGCAGGTGTTTGGGGCGGCGCGGTAACGGCACGCCAAGTTGCCGAACCTGTTTGTCATTGCGGGCTTGACCCGCAATCCCTGGATCCCGGATCGCGTCCGGGATGACAAGCCAAACCCGCGGCTTGCCAGAGTCCCACGGCGCCCCAGTGAGCTTAAATCAGGCGTTTGAGCAAGCCCATCACCTGATCGAAGCGCTTGCCATACGGCGGGTAAAACAAATCCCCCCTCGCCCACTTCGACTGCAGCAGCACCGGCTTTTGCTGGGTCAGGCGCAGGAAGCCCGCTTCGCCGTGGTAGCTGCCCCAGCCGCTTTCGCCGACGCCGCCGAAGGGCAGGTTCTCGTGCGCGACGTGCATCAGGGTTTCGTTGACCGTGACACCGCCGCTGACGGTGCGGGCCAGCACGTCGTCGCGCGCCGCCGTGTCGGTGCCAAACCAGTAGAGCGCCAGCGGCCGCGGGCGGGCGTTGATGTAGCCGATGGCTTCATCGATGGACGCATAGGCCAGCACCGGCAGGATGGGGCCGAAAATTTCTTCGCTGAGCAGTTTGGCATCGGCCGCGGTGTCGAACACCAGCACCGGCGCCATCTGCCGTGAACCCTGGGCTGCCGCCCCATCACCGGGGTTGATCACCTGCAGGCGCGCGCCGCCGGCTTCGGCCTGGGCCAGCAGCGCCTGCAGGCGCTCATGGTGGCGCGGGCTGATGATGGACGCATAGTCGGGGTTGCCGCTGAGGGTCGGGAACAGCTTCGCCACCGCGCGTGCAAAGGCCTCGCCGAACGCCGCCTCCCGCCCCGCGGGCAGCAGCACGTAGTCGGGGGCGATGCAGGTCTGCCCGGCATTGAGGAGCTTGCCGTGGGCGATCTTGATGGCGGCGCTGTCGAGGTCGCAGGACGCATCCACGATGCAGGGCGACTTGCCGCCCAGTTCCAGCGTGGTCGGTGTCAGGTTGGCGGCCGCGGCCTCGGCGACCTTGCGGCCCACCGCGGTCGAGCCGGTGAAAAACAAATGGTCGAAGGGCAGCGCCGCAAACGCCGCGGCCACCTCGCCGTCGCCCTGCACCACGCAGACTTCGTCGGGCGCAAAGGCCTCACCGAGCAACTTTTCCATCAGCGCCGAGGTCGCTGGCGTCAGTTCGCTGGGCTTGAGCATCACCCGGTTACCGGCGGCCAGTGCGGTGATGACCGGGCCCAGCGCCAGCTGCACCGGGTAGTTCCAGGGCGAAATCACGCCGACCACGCCCAGCGGCTGGCGCTGCAAAAAGGCGCGCGAGGGCTGCAGGTAGATCGGCGTGCGCACCCGCACCGGCTTCATCCACGTCGCCAGGTGTTTGAGCGCGCCAGCCAGCATCAGGCGCAGGGTCAGCAGGTCGGCGATCTCGGTGAGCTGCGGCGAACGCACGCCGAAGTCCTGCTGCACCGCCTGCGCCAGCGCGCCGCCATGTTCATCGAGCAGGCGGTCCATGCGCTGCAGCCGGTCGCGGCGCAGGGCCAGCGGCACATCGACCTGGGCGCGGCTGGCGCGGTGCTGGTCATCGAACAGGGTGCGGAGGGTGTCGGGGGTGGCGGTCATGCCGCGATGATAGGCCGCGGACCGCCCCCGCGGTAGGGGCGGGACTCCAGCGGGGGTGCCCGCGCCCGGTCCGCGCCGGCGCTGTCTTGATCCAGCGCATCTCGCTCCCATTTCTTACACACGCCGGGCGCGCGGGCCGCTAGAGTGAGCCACGGGCTCCCAATCCCTGTGGAAGGTATTCATGGAATTCAAGGACTACTACGAAACCCTGGGGGTGGCGCGTGACGCCACACCGGAAGAGATCAAGCGTGCCTACCGCAAGCTGGCGCGCAAATTCCACCCGGACGTCAGCAAGGAAAAAAACGCCGAGGCGCAGTTCAAGCAGGTGTCCGAGGCCTACGAAGCGCTGAACGACCCCGAAAAACGCGCGGCCTACGACCGGCTGGGCGCCAACTACCGGGCCGGCCAGGAGTTCCGCCCGCCGCCCGGATGGGATGGCGCACAGGCGGGTGGCGCGGACTTCGGCGCCGGTGGCGACCACAGCGATTTCTTCGAGTCGCTGTTCCGCGGCATGGGCGGCGGCGCGCGGGCGGGCGGACGCAGCGGCTCCTTCGACATGCACGGCCAGGACCAGCATGCGCGCATCCAGATCAGCATCGAGGATTCCTACCAGGGCGCCACCCGCACGCTGCAGCTGCGCATGCCGTCAGCCGATGCTGGCGGCGGCATGCGCACGCAGGACAAGACCATCGAATTCGTGGTTCCCAAAGGCATACGCGCGGGACAACACATCCGGCTGGCGGGCCAGGGTTCGCCGGGCATAGGCCAGGGCAGCCCGGGCGACCTGTACCTGGACGTCGAATTTTTGCCGCACCGGCTGTACCGGGTGCAGGGTCATGATGTCTACATGGATTTGCCGGTGGCGCCCTGGGAAGTGGCGCTGGGTGCCGAAGTCGAAGCGCCCACGCCCACCGGCGCGGTCGAACTGACCATTCCCGCTGGATCGGCGGCCGGGCGCAAGCTGCGGCTCAAGGGCCGCGGCCTGCCGGGCAAGGTACCGGGCGACTTTTATTTTGTGCTGCAGCTCACGCAGCCGCCCGGCGACACACCCGCCGCCAAGGCCGCTTACGCCGCCATGGCCGAGGCCTTCACCGGCTTCAAGCCACGCGCCCACCTGGGAGGACAAGCATGACACCCGATGCCACACGTTTGCAACTGACCGGCTTCGTGCTGGAAGACCAGGACGGCCTGACCCTGGTCGAGGTCTGCCGCGCCTGCGCGGCCGAGCCCGAGATGGTGATGGCGCTGGTCGAGGAAGGCCTGGTCGCGCCCAGCGGCGCGGCGCCCGGCGAATGGCGCTTCACCGGCGTGCACATGCAGCGCGCCCGTGTAGCGGTGCGCCTGCAGAAAGACCTGGGCGTGAACATCGCCGGTGCGGCGCTGGCGCTGCAGTTGCTGGAAGAACTCGACGCCCTGCGCGCCCGCCTGCAACTGCTGGAAGATTCCGGCCACTGAAACCCGCCGCTGCGGCCGGGGCGGCCGTGAATCTGCCGATAATTGCGGCATGACATTGCCCCCCACCTCCCTTCCCGCGATCGAGCGGCTGGAAACCGCGCTGTCGGCCATCACTGCCGCCGGCGACGAAGGCCGGCGCATCTTCACGCGCCTGTATGCCGACAGCGCCCGCGCCGCGGCGCACGCCGCCGACCGGCGCGCCGGCGCCGGCAAGCCGGTCGGCCCGCTGGACGGCCGCATCGTCTCCATCAAGGACTTGTTCGACGTGGCCGGCGAGCCCACCACCGCCGGATCGGTCCTGCTGCGTGATGCCGCACCGGCGGCGCAGGATGCGCCGGTGCTCAGCCGCCTGCGCGCCGCCGGCGCGGTGATCATCGGCAAAACCAACATGACCGAGTTCGCGTTTTCCGGCGTGGGCATCAACCCGCACTACGGCACACCCGGCAACGCGCTGGACCCCGGCCGCATTCCCGGCGGCTCATCGTCGGGCGCCGGCGTCTCGGTCGCGCACGGCATGGCCGAGATCGCCATCGGCTCCGACACCGGCGGATCGGTGCGCATCCCGTCGGCGCTCAACGGTCTGGTCGGCTTCAAGCCGACGCAGGCGCGGGTACCGCGCGACGGTGCCTACCCGCTGAGCTTCACGCTGGACACGCTGGGCCCGCTGTGCCGCAGCGTGGCGGATGCCGCTGCCGCCGACTGTGTGCTGGCCGGCATGGTCCACCAGCCGCTGCCGCAGCGCGAGTTGCGCGGCCTGAAGTTCGGCGTGCCGCGCGGCCTGCTGTTCAGCCAGGCCGACGAGGCGGTGCTGGCGGCGGTGGAACACGCGCTCGGCACGCTGCTGCACGCCGGCGCCGGCGTCAGCAATGAATCGCTCGATGAGCTGCTCGGCGAACCCTTCCGCCTGCAGGAGCGCGGCACCCTGGTGGCCGCCGAAGCCGCCTGGATTCACAGGGAGGGCGTCGCGGCCCGCCCCGAGGCCTACGACCCCATCGTGCTGGGCCGCATACGCCGCGGCCAGACGCTGGACGCCGCGACTTATGTCGGCATCCAGCAGGCACGCGCCGCGCTGCTGCCCGCGCTCGACGCCCGCATGGCAAAACTCGATGCGCTGGTGCTGCCGACCGTGCCGCTGCTGGCGCCGCGCATCGACGACGTCATGAACGAAGAGGCTTTTTTGCGCACCAACGCCCTGCTGCTGCGCAACCCCTCGGTCTTCAACTTCTTCGATTTGCCGGCGCTGTCGCTGCCGCTGCCGCGCCAGAGCGGCCTGGCCGTCGGCCTGATGCTGGTCGGCAAACGCGGCGCCGACCGCGAGTTGCTGGCGCTGGGTGCCGCGGTGGAAGCCCTGCTGCAGTCATCGGCGGTTTGAGAATAAAATCGGCCTGCAGCCCTTATCTGACAAGCGTAAGCAGCTATAACGTTAATAGCATAATCCGGCCACCACGACGGAATTTGTCATTGCGGGCCTGACCCGCAATCCATGGCGGCGCACCTGCTGTGGTGGCTTGCCTACATGGATCCCGGATCGAGTCCGGGATGACAGGAACCGATCAGCCCCACAGGGTCTTCATCGCCCGCGAGAAATCCGCCGCCAGCCGTGGCCAGCCGGGCACCTGCCCGCCGCTGACCACCCGCTGTCCGGCCACAAACACCGCGTCCAGTCGCGCATCCGGGCTGGAGAACACCATGGCATCGAGCACATGGTCGGCCGGCACGCCGAGCAGCGCTGCCGAGGCCGTATCCAGAACCATGAAGTCGGCGCGCTGGCCCACGCTGAGCCCGCCCAGCGGCAGCGAGGTTGCCGCCGAACCACCGGCCAGCGCCTTTGAGAACAGCATGTCGGCGCTGGACGGCCCGCCCAGCACACGCGCCGCGATGTTGCGCTGGCGCAGGGCGAGGCGCTGCGAATATTCGAGCAGGCGCAATTCTTCCTGCCAGCTGCGCGTGACGTGGCTGTCGGAACCGATGGACCAGCGGCCGCCCGCCGCCGCATAGGCCGGCAGGTCGAACACGCCGTCGCCCAGATTCGCCTCGGTGCTGGGGCAGATCACGACGGATGCGCCGCTGCGAGACACGCCCTGCAGCTCGGCCGGTGTGGACTGGGTCGCGTGCACCAGGTTCCAGCGTGCATCGACAGGCGCATGGCTCAGCAGCCAGTCGATCGGACGCTGGCCCGTGGCAGCCAGGCAGTCATCGACTTCCTGCGTCTGTTCGGCGATGTGGATGTGGACCGCCATGCCGCGGGCCTGCGAAGCCACAGCCACCTCCTGCAGGGCCGCTGCATCGACGGCGCGCAGCGAATGGAGCGCCAGACCGGCATTCACGCAGCCCTCAGCCCCGGCCGGCACACCTTCGGCCAGACGCAGCACGGAATCCGGCGTGGAGGCAAAACGCCGCTGGTCTTCGCGCAAACCCGCCGCGCCGAAGCCCGAACGCATGTACAGCGTGGGCAGCAGAGTCAGGCCCATGCCGGTGCGCTGCGCCGCGCGCGCCAGCGCCAGCGACATCTCCAGCGGGTCGGCATACGGCTTGCCGTCGGTGGCCTTGTGCAAGTAGTGGAACTCGCAGACCTGGGTGTAGCCAGCCTGCAGCAGCTCGGCATACAGCAGCGCCGCGACGGCCTCGAGCTGGTCCGGCGTGATGCGCAGCGCAGCGCTGTACATGCGGTCACGCCAGCGCCAGAAGTCGTCCTGGCCGGCCCCGGCGCGCTCGGTCAGCCCGGCGATGGCGCGCTGGAAGGCGTGGCTGTGGGCGTTGACGATCCCCGGCAGCACCGGGCCGTTCAGGCGTTCGGCGCCGCGCAAGGCTTCCGGCGTGGCGTTCGCTTCAATGTTCAGCCAGTGGCCATCGGCACCTGCCGTCAGCAACACGTCCTGCGCCCAGGCGCCGTTCACCCAGGCCTGCGGCGCGGCATATCTTTTGGCTTCAGCGCGCATACAGCGTGTGGGCGGCGGCCAGGCTGGCCGTCACCATCCTGTTGAGCACCGGCTGGATTTTTTTCGCCAGGGTGTCGTCATACGCAAACGGTGCCACTTCCTGCATGTACAGGCTCTGGCATTTTTCGAGCTGGACCGCATGAACATCCTCTGCAGGTCGGCCGTAGTGGCGCGTGATGTAGCCCCCCTTGAAGCGGCCGTTGACGATGCTGCTGACGCCGGGCACGCCGGCACAGGCGGCGGCAGCGGCGTCGGTGATGGACGCATGCGCGGCCGCACCATTGGCCGTGCCGATGTTGAGGTCGGGCAGGCGGCCTTCGAACAGCCAGGGGATTTCGGAGCGGATGCTGTGGGCGTCCCACAGCAGCGCAAAGCCGTGCTGCGCTTTCAGGCGCGCGAGTTCAGCGGCCAGCGCCGAATGGTAAGGCTGCCAGTAAGCCTCGCGGCGGCGCAGGCGCTCGGCCAGATCCGGCGCCCTGCCCTCTTTGTACAACGCGTCGCCGTTGAAAAAATGCGTGGGGCACAACTCGGTGTTGGACGCGCCCGGGTACATGGGCGCATCGTCGGGCGGCCGGTTCAGGTCGATCACATACCGCGAATACCGGGGCCGGATCACGCTGGCGCCGAGCGCCGGCAGAAAGTCATAGAGGCGGTGCAAATGCCAGTCGGTGTCTTCCAGGCCCAGCGCGCGCTCAGCGTAGTTGCCCTGCAGCTCGGCCGGGATGTCGGTGCCGGTGTGCGGCATGCTGACCAGCAGCGGCACCGTCCCCTGGTGCAAACTGAAACTCATACAGGTTCACCCTTGAAAACCGTCTGCAGGCGCGGATTCGCGCCCAAGGCATAAGCCAGTTGCGCGGGATGCGCCACATCCCAGAGCACGAAGTCGGCACGCTGACCTGCAGCGATCACACCGCGGTCGCTCAGTCCCAGCGCCTGGGCCGCATGGCGCGTGACGCCGGCCAGCGCCTCTTCCGGTGTCAGGCGGAACAGCGTACAGGCCATGTTGAGCATCAGCAGCAGCGACGTGCAGGGCGAACTGCCCGGATTGCAGTCGGTCGAAATTGCCATCGGCACGTGATGCGTACGCAGCAGTTCCACCGGCGGCAATTTGGTTTCGCGCAAAAAATAAAACGCGCCCGGCAGCAGCACCGCGACGCTGCCGGCCCGGGCCATGGCTGCCGCGCCTTCGTCGCTAAGCCACTCGAGGTGGTCGCAACTCAGCGCGCCGTAACGCGCGGCAAGCTGGGCGCCGCCGCTGTCGCTGAGCTGCTCGGCATGGAGCTTGACCCGCAGGCCCAGCGCCTGCGCCGCCTGGAACACACGCTCGGTCTGCACGGTGCTGAAGGCAATACGTTCACAAAACGCGTCCACCGCGTCGACCAGGCCTTCTGCGTGGAGCAGCGGCAACATGCGTATCACCTCGTCCACATAGGCGTCCTGGCGGCCGGCGAATTCTGGCGGCAAGGCGTGGGCGCCGAGGAAGGTGGTGCGCACATCGACCGGGTGCTTGCTGCCCAGCGCACGCGCCACACGCAGGGTCTTGCGTTCGTGTTCCAGCGCCAGGCCATAACCCGACTTGATCTCCAGCGTGGTCACCCCTTCGGTCACCAGCGCCAACAGGCGTTTTCGGCTTTGCGTTTCGAGCTCCGCCTCGCTCGCCGCGCGAGTGGCTTTTACGGTCGAGGCGATGCCGCCGCCGGCACGCGCGATATCTTCGTAGCTGGCGCCCTGCAGGCGCAGCTCGAACTCCTGCGCGCGGTCCCCGCCGTAGACCAGGTGGGTGTGGCAGTCGATCAGGCCCGGCGTGATCAGCGCGCCGCCGGCATCGTGTTCACGCGTGACCCGCGCGGCCAGGGCTGCAGGCAGTTCACTGCGCGGCCCGGCCCAGGCGATGGTTCCGTCCTCGACGGCCAGTGCGGCGTCTGGGATCAGGCCATAAGGCTGGGCATGACCGGCCTGCAGCGTGGCGATGTCGCAATGAACCCAGAGCTGTACCGTCATCGGGCCATTTCCATCCACAGCGCCGTTGGCGCCTCGATACGCACCGAGGCACCGTCGGCCAGTGCGCGCCAGGCCAGGGTGTGCGGCGGCACGGTGACGAACTGCCGGTCCACCTGCACCTGCACCGGCTCGTCCCAGGCATACACCGCCACGCGTGTGCCGGGCTCGACCTCGACATCGAGCGCGCCCAGCACGCGCTGCAGCCGCGCCCGCGTGTGGCCGTGCTTGAGCATCAGGTTGAAATCTTCGGTCAGCCCGGCGATGAGTTCGCACTCGCAGTCTTGCGCACCGTCGAAACGTATAGGCGCGCTTTGCGCGGTCAGCTCGTGGGTGCGGCCGTCCAGCGTCAGCCGCACACCGGCGCCGCCCAGCACGGCGAACCAGCGTTCCACGCCTTCGAAGCGCGAGAAAGGTCCGCCCTTTTCGACCTCAGCCACCGAGATGCGCCAGTCCCAGTCCTGCGGCGTCGGCCAGGCGATCAGTTCACGCGTCACACCGCCGCCGTTGCGCCAGGGCGTGGGCGCGACGTCTTCGAGGGGAATCATTTGCCAGCTCATCGGGTCACCTCCGCACTGTGGGCTGTCGTCATGCCTGGAATTGTCCCGCAAAGCTGTAGCGCGTGCCAGGGTAAACCAGCCGCGCCACGCTGGCGACGTTGGCGCCGCTGACGGTGCGCCGCATCATGGCCAGGCAGGGCTCGGTGCGGCGTATGCCCAGTTCCTTCGCCTCCTGCACGCTCGGCAGGCAGGCCTCGATCGAATAACTGGCCTCGGTCAGCGGCGCGTGCTGCAGCAAATGGTGGGTCGGCGTGGTCTGGGTGAAATCGGTGTCCAGGAAATCCGGCGCAGCGGCCGGGTTGACGTAGCGGTCTTCGTGCTGGATAGGCACGCCGTTTTCCAGATGCACCAGCACGGTGTGGAAAATCCTCGCGCCGGTGCGCAGCCCCAGCGCCTTCGCCAGGTCGGCGCTGGCTTTTTCGGCCTGGACCTTGAGCACCCGCGTGGTGTGCACATGGCCGCGCTCGGCCACCTCTTCATGGATGTCGCGGATCGTCAGGCGGGACGAGATGCGGTGCAGCTCTGCCACCCGCGTGCCGGATCCCTGGATGCGCGTGACCAGGCCCTCGGCCGTGAGCTCGCGCAGGGCGCGGTTGACGGTCATGCGGCTGATGCCGAACTGCGCCGCCAGGGCGGCCTCGCTGGGCACCGGGTCGCCCGGCTTCCAGCTTCCTGCACTGATATGGGTCTTGATGAAGGCCTTGACCTGCTCATAGGCAGGCAATAAATCTTTTGCCATGGACGTAGATTACCCCAGTTGACACAAGTTGTATAGACAACTAGCATTTGCCGGAATGAATCTTGCAAGCCGGGATGGACCCGGAAACGCGGCAGCCAAGGAAGCACCATGTCAGACCTTTCACACACCCCATTCCTCGACAGCAAGGCCAGGCCGGTGCGCGCGCCGCGCGGCAATACCCTGTCCTGCGCCAACTGGCAGATCGAGGGCGCCTACCGCATGATCCAGAACAACCTGGACCCCGAAGTCGCCGAGAACCCCGACGAGCTGGTGGTCTACGGCGGCATCGGCAAGGCGGCGCGCAACTGGCCGGCCTTCGACGCCATCCTCGACTCGCTGCGCAAGCTCAAGGCCGACGAAACCCTGCTGGTGCAATCGGGCAAACCGGTGGGCGTGTTCCGCACCCATGCCGGCGCACCGCGCGTGCTGATCGCCAACTCCAACCTGGTGCCCAAGTGGGCGACCTGGGAACACTTCAACGAACTGGACCGCGCCGGTCTCATGATGTACGGCCAGATGACGGCGGGCAGCTGGATCTACATCGGCACCCAGGGCATCGTGCAGGGCACTTACGAGACTTTTGTCGAAGCCGGGCGCCAGCATTTCAATGGCGACCTGACGGGCCGCTGGGTGCTGACTGCCGGCCTGGGCGGCATGGGCGGCGCGCAGCCGCTGGCCGCCACTTTTGCCGGCGCCTGTTCGCTCAACATCGAATGCCAGCAGTCGCGCATCGACTTCCGCCTGCGCACCAGATACGTGGACAAACAGGCCAAAGACCTCGATGAAGCGCTGGAGATGATCAGGCAGCACACCAGCCGCAAGGAAGCGGTGTCGATTGCGCTGTGCGGCAATGCGGCCGAGATCGTGCCCGAACTGGCGCGCCGCGCCGCCGCCGGTGGCATGCGACCCGACCTGGTGACCGACCAGACCTCGGCACACGACATCATCAACGGCTACCTGCCGGCAGGCTGGAGCGTGGCGCAATGGCAGGCCGCGCAAAAGGACCCGGCGCAGCATGCGGCCCTGACAAAAGCCGCCGGCGAATCCTGCGCCGCACACGTGAAGGCCATGCTCGAATTTCACGCCATGGGCATTCCGACGGTGGACTACGGCAACAACCTGCGTCAGGTGGCCAAGGACTTCGGCGTCGCCAACGCCTTCGACTACCCGGGTTTTGTGCCGGCCTACATCCGGCCGCTGTTCTGCCGCGGCGTCGGACCCTTCCGCTGGGTGGCGCTTTCCGGTGACCCGGAAGACATCCGCAAGACCGACGCGAAGATGAAAGAACTGTTTCCCGACAACAAGCCGCTGCACCGCTGGCTGGACATGGCCGAAGAACGCATCAGCTTCCAGGGTCTGCCGGCGCGCATCTGCTGGATCGGCCTGGGCGAGCGGCACCTGGCCGGCCTGGCCTTCAACGCCATGGTCAAGTCGGGCGAGCTCAAGGCGCCCATCGTGATCGGCCGCGACCACCTGGATTCCGGGTCGGTGGCTTCGCCCAACCGCGAAACCGAAGCCATGAAAGACGGCAGCGACGCGGTCAGCGACTGGCCGCTGCTCAACGCGCTGCTCAACACCGCCAGCGGCGCGACCTGGGTCAGCCTGCACCACGGCGGTGGCGTCGGCATGGGTTATTCGCAACACTCGGGCGTGGTCATCGTCTGCGACGGCACCGCCGAAGCAGCAGAGCGTATCGAACGCGTGCTCTTCAACGACCCGGCGACTGGCGTGATGCGCCACGCTGACGCGGGTTACGACATTGCCAAAACCAGCGCCAGAGACAACGGGTTGAACCTGCCGATGATCGGCTGACCCGGTTTTCCTGATCAACATGCCCGCCAAAGAACTGCTTATCCCCGGCCAGTTGTCGCTGGCGCAATTGCGCCGGCTCTGCGCGCGCGTCCCGCCGACAGTCCGGCTCGATGCTGCCTGCCGTGCCGGCGTGCGCGCGAGTGCGGCGCTGGTGCACCAGGCGGCCAGCGGCGGCGCCGCCGTCTACGGTGTCAATACCGGCTTCGGCAAACTCGCCAACACCCGCATCGCCAAAAAAGACCTGGCCATCCTGCAGCTCAAGCTGCTGCGCTCCCATGCCGTCGGTGTCGGCGAGCCGCTGCCAACGCGTGTGGTGCACCTGATCCTGCTGCTCAAGGCGGCCAGCCTGGCGCGCGGCTACTCCGGTGTGCGTGAAGAAGTCATCGATGCGCTGCTAGCCCTGCACAACCACGGCATCTGCCCGGTGATTCCCTGCCAGGGGTCGGTCGGCGCCTCGGGCGACCTCGCGCCGCTGGCGCATTTGTGCCTGCCGCTGGTGGGTGAAGGCGAGGTGTTTTACCAGGAGCAGCGCCTGCCCGCGGCGAAAGCGCTGGCGCTGGCCGGCCTGCAGCCGCTGGCCCTGTCGGCCAAGGAGGGCCTGGCGCTGATCAACGGTACCCAGGTCTCGACCGCGCTGGCGCTCGACGCGTTGTTCGCCACCGAGCGCCTGTTCGAGACCGCGGTGATTTCGGGCGCGCTGACACTGGACGCGGCGCGCGGCAGCGACGGCCCCTTCGACCCGCGCATCCATGCGGTGCGCGGCCAGCCGGGACAGATCGCCTGTGCCGCGGCCTACCGCTCGCTGATGGTGGGCAGCGAGATCCGCCGCTCGCACCTGGACAACGACGACCGGGTGCAGGACCCCTACTGCCTGCGCTGCCAGCCGCAGGTCATGGGCGCCTGCCTGGACCAGATGCGTTACGCCGCCCAGGTGTTGATGATCGAAGCCAATGCGGTAACCGACAACCCGCTGGTGTTTGCCGACGAGGGCAGCCTGCTCTCCGGAGGCAACTTTCACGCCGAACCGGTGGCACTGGCTTGCGACGCGCTGGCCGTCGTCATTGCCGAAATCGGCGCCATCACCGAACGCCGTATCGCCATGCTGGTCGATACCGTGGTCTCGCGCCTGCCGCCTTTCCTCACGCCCGACGCCGGGCTCAACTCGGGCTTCATGATCGTGCATGTCACGGCCGCCGCGCTGGCCTCGGAAAACAAGTCGCTGGCGCACCCGGCCAGCGTGGACAGCCTGCCGACCTCGGCGAATCAGGAGGACCATGTCAGCATGGCCACCTTTGCGGCGCGCCGCCTGCAGCCCATGCTGCGCAATACCAGCTACATCGTCGGCATCGAGTTGCTGGCCGCCGCCCAGGGCATCGAATTCCTGCGCCCGCTCAAAAGCTCGACAGCGCTGGAGCGTGTGTTGCGCCTGATCCGCATCGTTTCACCGGCCATGATGGAAGACCGCAGCCTGGCGCGCGACATCGAGGCGGTGCAACACCTGGTGGCCAGTGGCGACATGGCGGCGGCACTCGACGCCGACCTGCCCGAGTTGCACGCCTTGAAGCTGGCCAATACAGCGCCGGCAGCGATGCTGGCATGAACACTGCATACCTTCCGCTCACCCTTCCCTTCAACCGTCAACACCAGGAGTTCCCATGAAAAAGCTGCTCACCCTGTCCCTCGTCGCCCTCGCCTGCCTGTCGGCGCAGGCCCAGGAAACCAAAATCACGCTGGGCATGTCGGGCTGGACCGGCTTTGCGCCGCTGACCCTGGCCAAGGAAGCCGGCATTTTCAAGAAAAACGGCCTGGACGTGACGATCAAGAAGATCCCGCAAAAAGACCGCCACCTCGCGATTGCCTCGGGTGACGTGCAGTGTGCCGCCACCACGGTGGAAACCTGGATCGTCTGGAACGCCAACGGCGTCGCGACCACGCAGATCTTCCAGCTCGACAAGAGTTACGGCGCCGACGGCATGGTGGTCAAGCCCAACATCGCCAAGATCAGCGACCTCAAGGGCAAAACCGTGGCTGCCAGCGCACCCGGCACCGCGCCCTGGTTCACGCTGGCCTGGATGCTCAAGAAAAACGGCCTGAGCCCGAAAGACGTGAAGATCGTCAACCTCGAGCCACAGGCCGCCGCCAATGCCATGATTGCCGGGACCGACGGCATCGACGCCGCCATGACTTACGAGCCCTACCTCGGCGCCGTGCGTGCCAAGCCGGAAGCCGGCAAGATCATCGCCACCACGCTCGACTACCCGATGATCATGGACACCGTGGGCTGCACGCCCAAGTTCCTGACCGACAACCCGAAAGCCGCCAAGGCCCTGGCCGACAGTTATTTCGAAGCGCTCGAGATGATCAAGAAGGACCCGCAGAAGAGTTTTGAAATCATGGGCGCCGACGTCAAGCAGCCGGCCGACAAGTTCGAGGCCAGCCAGAAGTACCTGCGCTGGCAGGACCGTGCCGCCAACCAGAAGTTTTTTGCCGGCGAACACGCCGCCTTCAGCAAGGAAGCCGCCGACCTGCTGCTCGAAGCCGGTGTGATCAAGGCCCTGCCCGACATGAGCAAGCTGGCGGATACACGCTTCCTGAAATAACAAACTTGTCATTGCGGGCCGGACCAGAGGTCTCCTCCGGATCCGCCGCAATCCATTCCTGAGCGCTGGCTTGCCGGCGCTCAGGCCGTGGATCCCGGATCGAGTCCGGGATGACAGGCCCAAACACACACAACGATGCGCCCTCTCCAAGCTGTCGCCCCCGGTGTACGCATCGCGCTGGGCATTTCCTTCTTCGTCCTGTTCTTCGCGGTCTGGGCCTTCGCCACCTTCGGCGGCTACGTCTCCAAAACCTTTCTGGCCGACCCGGTGACCATGGTGCGCTCGGGTTACGACCTGCTGGTCAACCAGGGTTTCATCAAGGACATCGGCATGACGGTGTGGCGCGTGCTCGGCGGCTTTTTGATCGCCGCGGTGCTGGCCGTGCCGCTGGGTGTGCTGATGGGTGCCTACAAACCGATCGAGGCTTTTTTTGAACCCTTTGTGAGTTTTGCGCGTTACCTGCCGGCCTCGGCCTTCATCCCGCTGCTGATCCTCTGGGCCGGCATCGGCGAGGCGCAAAAGCTCGCGGTCATTTTTATCGGCTCGTTTTTCCAGCTGGTGCTGATGATGGCCGTCAGCGTGGGCAACACGCGGCGGGATTTGGTCGAAGCCGCCTACACCCTGGGCGCGGGCGACCGCGGCATCGTCACGCGGGTGCTGCTGCCCAGCAGCGCGCCCGAGATCGCCGAGACGCTGCGCATGGTGCTGGGCTGGGCCTGGACCTATGTGATCGTCGCCGAGCTGATAGGCGCATCCAGCGGCATCGGCCACATGATCACCGACAGCCAGGCGCTGCTGGCGACCGACCAGATCATCTTCGGCATCATCGTGATCGGCGTGATCGGGCTCGTGACCGACTTTGCCTTCAAGGCGCTGAACCGCAAGCTGTTTCCCTGGGCAAGACTGTGACCATGAATATCCTCGACATCTCCCAGGTCTCCAAAACCTTCGCCGGCGCCAAGGGCGGCACGGTCGCCTTGCAGGCCACCGACCTCAGCGTGGCCGAGAACGACTTCATCACCATCCTCGGCCCCTCGGGCTGCGGCAAAAGCACCTTGCTGCGCATGGTGGCCGGGCTGGACACACCGAGCACCGGCAGCATCACACTGGACGGCAAGCCGGTCACCGGCCCCGGCGCCGACCGCGGCATGGTGTTCCAGAGCTACACCCTGTTTCCCTGGCTCAGCATCCTCGAGAACGTCTGCTTCGGCCTGCGCGAAAAAGGCCTGCCGCTGGCCGAGCAGCATGCGATTGCGCAACCTTTCATCCAGAAAGTGGGCCTGACCGGTTTCGAGAACCATTTTCCCAAGCAGCTTTCGGGCGGCATGCTGCAGCGCACTGCACTGGCGCGCGCGCTGGCCAACAACCCGCGCATGCTGCTGATGGACGAGCCCTTTGGCGCGCTGGACCACCAGACCCGCGAGCTGATGCAGGAACTGCTGCAGGGCATTTGGGAAGCCGAACGCAAGACCGTGCTGTTTGTGACCCACGACATCGACGAGGCCATTTTCATGGGCAACCGTGTGGTGGTGATGAGCGCCCGCCCCGGCCGCATCAAGTGCGACCTGAAGGTCGACATAACGCACCCGCGCCACTACTCGGTCAAGACCACGCCGGTGTTCATGGAGCTCAAGGCGCGCCTGACCGAAGAGATCCGCATCGAGGTGCAGCGCGCCGCCGGCCTGCTCCCGGCAGCCGTCTGACTCCAGGCTAATTCAGCCCCTGGCGCCCGCCCGTCAAGCGCGAGCAGCTCCTTTTTTGATAGCAAACGGGAGCGCTGCGCTCAGTACAGCGTGGCGCGCTGGCGCGCCGGCAGTTCGCGGTCATAAGCCTCGCCATCGACCGCGGCACCGGTCAGCGCCTGCAGGATGGCGCCGGGTGTGGGGACCCGTCCCCGCAGGTCCGCTGCCGGGGTCTGCCACAGGCCGGAGCGCTGGATCGCCCGGGCGCACTGGAAAAACACCGACACCACACGGACCACGACCACACATTTGGGCAACTGGCCCTGAACGGTAAACCGCGCCAGCATGTCCGGCGCCGTGGTGATGCTGGCGCTGCCGTTGACACGCAGGGTCTCGCCGACACCGGGGATCAGGAACAGCAGCGCCACGCGCGGGTCCTGCAGGATGTTGCGCAGGCTGTCCACGCGGTTGTTGCCGCGGCGCTCGGGCAGCAGCAAGGTGTATTCGTCCTGCACCTGCACAAAACCCGGCGCATCGCCGCGCGGCGAGGCATCCAGCACGTCCGGGCCGGCCGTGGCCAGCACGGCAAACGGCGAGGCTTCGATCATGGCCCGGTAGGACGGATGCACAAAATCGACTTCCTTGCGCAAGGAGGCATCGCCCACCTCGCCGAACAGTGCCAGCAGCTGGTCGGCATGGGTAATGGTGTGGGTGTCGGTAGCCAGGGTCATGGAAGCATCCTGTGAGCAGGTTGGAAATTATCAGCGAAGCGCTCTCCGCCCCAATCGTAAGCAGTTGCATCCGGGGTGTAGGAAAGCACCGGAACGCTGCAGGCTCAGGCCTGCAAGCCTTGGCAATCTGCGGCTGACAGGGAAATCCGTGATCCCCTACCTGCGTGTCCGGCAGGCCTGGGCATCATGGAATCACCTCTGCAACGCATGAACGGATGCCCACCATGTCCACTGCCACCACCAAGCCCACCGGCTACCACCGTTTCCTCGACACCCTGCCGCTGTCCTCGCGCCTGCGGGAGCCAAGGCCGGACGAGGTGGCGTTGCCCGTGCCCTTGCTGGCCCAACTCGCGCGCCCCATCACCAGCCTGGACGATGTGCAGTTGCTGATGGTCGAGTTGCACGGCGCCCGGGCCCGCGGCTGCTTCTGAGCGGCGGCGCGCCAACGCATTCCCGCTCCTCGCGGGCCGCCAGCCTGCAAAATAGCCCCACGCCGTGGCCGGGCTAGCCAGGACGCGATAACAGCCTGTCCTGGCTTGGCCACACAATCCGGCTCACCATGAGCCCACCTTCCACCTTCCCCGCCGACTTCCCCATCACCCGCAAATGGCCCGCCAGGCACCCTGAGCGGATCCAGCTGTATTCACTGCCCACGCCCAACGGCGTCAAGGTGTCCATCATGCTGGAGGAAACCGGCCTGGCCTACGAGCCGCACCTGGTCGACTTTGCCAGCAACGACCAGCTCACGCCGGAATTCATCTCGCTGAGCGCCAACAACAAGATTCCGGCCATCATCGACCCCGACGGCCCCGGCGGCCAGCCGCTGGGCCTGGCCGAGTCCGGCGCCATCCTGATTTACCTGGCCGAAAAAACCGGCCAATTCCTGCCGCAGGACGCGGCCGGCCGTTACGAAACCATTGAGTGGCTGATGTTCCAGATGGGCGGTATCGGCCCCATGTTTGGCCAGCTCGGTTTCTTCCACAAGTTCGCCGGCAAAGAGTATGAAGACAAGCGCCCGCGCGACCGCTACGTGGCCGAAGCAAAACGGCTGCTCGGCGTGCTGGACAAGCGCCTCGAAGGCCGCGCCTGGATCATGGGCGACGACTACACCATCGCCGACATCGCCACCTTCGGCTGGGTGCGCAACCTGATCGGCTTTTACGGCGCTGGGGACCTGGTTGATTTCGACAGCTTTGGCAACGTCAGGCGCGTGCTGGAAAGCTTTGTCGCCCGGCCTGCTGTGATCAAAGGCCTGGCCATTCCGGCGCGCGGCTAGGCCATGCCGCCGCCGGCCTGCGCCCCGGTCGGTCCCGCAAATCGGCTTCCCCCAGCTTCACAGGGTGTATAAACAGGGCCCCCGGTCCCGCGCACAGCTGTCAGCTGCGCAGGACCCCTGACACACCTCAAGGAAAATCCAGCATGGGCGCGCAGTGGAAAGCAAAAGGCAAGGAACTGGCGGCCAATGCCAAAGGCAAGGTCTTCGGCAAACTCGCCAAGGAAATCATGGTCGCGGCGCGCAGCGGCGCCGACCCGGCGCTCAACGCGCGGCTGCGGCTGGTGGTCGAGCAGGCCCGCAAGGTCTCCATGCCCAAGGACACGCTGGAACGCGCCATCAAGAAAGGCGCGGGCCTGACCGGTGACGCGGTGCATTTCGAGCACGTGATCTACGAAGGTTTTGCGCCACACCGCGTGCCGGTCATGGTCGAATGCCTGACCGACAACCTGAACCGCACCGCGCCCGAAATGCGGGTGTTGTTCCGCAAGGGGCAACTCGGCACCTCGGGCTCGGTGGCCTGGGACTTCGACCATGTGGGCATGATCGAGGCGGAACCGGCTGCGGCTGGCGCCGACCCGGAACTCGCCGCGATCGAGGCTGGCGCGCAGGATTTCGAAGCCGGTGAGGAAGACGGCAACACCTTGTTCCTCACCGATGCCGCCGACCTCGACATCGTCAGCCGCGCGCTGCCGGCCCAGGGTTTCACCGTGCTGTCGGCCAAACTCGGCTACAAACCGAAAAACCCGGTCGATCCGGCGACGCTGAGCGCCGCCGAACTTGAGGAAGTCGAAGCCTTCCTGGCGGCCATCGACGCCAACGACGACGTGCAAACCATTTATGCGGGCCTGGGCAGCTGAAGCTGTCCGACCCTTCCACTTCCCACCCAAACAAGCATGAACGACACTACCGCCAACGACGCGACCCAGCGTCCTCCCCTGCCCGATCACCTGTCCGCCGACCCGCGCAGCCCGCACCACGTTGCCGCCGTGTTCGAGCACGACATCGGCATCCGCTTCAACGACAAAGAGCGCAGCGACGTCGAGGAATACTGCATCAGCGAACGCTGGATCAAGGTCCCCGCCGGCAAGGCGCTGGACCGCAAGGGCCATCCCTTGATGATCAAGCTCAAGGGCAAGGTCGAGGCGTTTTACAAATAAGCCGTCTGGAAGCCGTGCGGCATCAGCCTGCCGGCCCATCGGTCGTTTTCACGCACTTCGCCGCCCACGCCATGCGCGCACATCCACCATGAGCACACCCACCTACAGCGGCTCCTGCCTGTGCGGACAGGTCAGGTACGAGGTGTCGCACATCACCTCCACCTCGCACTGCCATTGCAGCATGTGCCGCAAGGCCCACGGCGCGGCCTTTGCCACCTATGCCAGCGTCCTGAAAGAAAACCATGTGTTCACCGCTGGCGCTGCACTGGTGAAGACTTACCGGTCCTCGGCCCAGGTGACGCGCAGCTTTTGCTCAGCCTGCGGCTCGCCCCTGCTGTGGCACAGCCAGGGGGATTTTGCGGCCTGGGTGTCGTTTCCGCTGGCAGCACTGGACACGCCTTATCTCCCACCCCGGCAGAAACATATCCATGTGGCATCGCGCGTGCCGTGGTTTCCCATCGCGGACGACTGGCCGCAAGCCAGCGCCGACTGACCCCTGGACCTGACGGTCGAAAAGCCTCCAGCCTTTGTTTGGCGTGCGTCAGCAGCTATCAAAAACAGAGCGCCGACCAGCAGGTCAGCTGTCGGCGACGGCCGCGCCCACAATCGCATGACGTGCGAGCGAAGCGGCAACAAAGCCGCTGCGTTTCATGCGGGCGACAAAGTCATCGAGGAAGGCCGCCGCTGCGGCGCTGCGCGTTTTCGGCATGGCCATCGCCTGGTTGATCACCATGAAGCGCTCGCCCAGCAGGCGCAGGCCGCCGATGCGGCGCGCGTCTGCTTCCAGCCCCTGCTTCACGCCGGCCGACACGTCCAGGCCGTCCTGCAGCATCGCATCGACCACGGCCTCCGAGGTCGGCACGGGCACCAGCGTGGCGTGCTGGATGTGCCGCTGCAGGTAGAGGCCGTAAGCGCTGCCGGCACCCACCACGATGCGTATGCCGTCGCGGTCCACCTCGGCATTGGTGCGGATCGGTGAGTCCTCGCGCACCAGGTAATAGCCCTCGATCTGCACATACGCCGGCGTGAAATGTGTGGTTTCTGCACGCAGCGGGTCAATCGCCATGAAGCCGATGTCGGCGTCGCCGGCAGCCAGCGCCGCGACGGATTTGGCGGCGGTGTCGAACTGCAGGAAATCCACCGCCACACCCAGCTCACGCGCGAATTCGCGCGACAGGTCGATGGTGACGCCCGCGGGTTTCTCAATCGCGGTGTGGCTGTGCGCCAGCACCGGGTTGCCCATGTTCAGCGAAGCGCGCAGCCTGCCTGTAGGCGCAAACTCTTTCACCAGATTGGCCAGCTCAGTCATCGAGGAATCCTCCCTTGTAAAAACTCCATGCGGTGCCGTCGTGCAAATAGAAATACCCGTCGGCGCAGTCATCCTTGCCGGGGAAAAATTCCCGATAGGCCTTGGGTACCAGGCGCTCGAGCTGCGCGTCCGAGAGTTCGTCGAATTCTTCAGGAGTGATGGGTTGGCCGACCCGCAGTTTGCGTTCCATGCTTCAGTCGCCCATCAGCGCGCGCACATGCGCGGCCGTGCCGCTGGCCAGGCCTTCCAGGCTGTAGCCACCCTCCAGCACGGAAACCACACGGCCACCGGCGCTTTCATCCGCCACCTTCATCAGCTCGCGGGTGATCCAGTGGTAGTCCTCGTCGGTGAACTGCAGCCCGCCCAGCGGGTCCAGGTGGTGGGCGTCGAAACCAGCCGAGATGATCAGCAGCCCGGGCGCGAACTTGCGCAGGGCCGGCAGCAACTGGGTGGTCATGGCCGCGCGGAAGGCGGCGGAACCGGTGCCGCGCGGAAAGGGCACATTGAGGATGTTGCCGGCCACGCCGGTTTCATGGCGCGCGCCGGTACCGGGGTAAAACTCCGACTGGTGGCAGGAGCCGTAGAACAGGTCGGGGTCGTCGTAAAACGAATTCTGCGTGCCGTTGCCGTGGTGCACATCGAAATCCACCACCGCCACCCGCTGGATGCCGTGTTTCTCGCGCGCATGGAGCGCCGCAATCGCCGCCTGGTTGAACACGCAAAAACCCATGGCCTGGTCGGCCTCGGCGTGGTGGCCGCAGGGGCGTGTGGCGCAAAACACATTGGCCGCCTCCCCGGACACCACATCGTCGACCCCGGCACAGGCCGCGCCCACGCAACGCATCACGGCCTCCAGCGAGCCCGGCGACAGGATGGTGTCCCCGGCGTCGAGCGCGCGGTAACCCTCGGTCGGCGACACCGCCTGCACCTGGTCCACATAAGCGGGCGTGTGCACATGCAGCACCTGCTCGAAGGAGCCCAGCGGCGCATCACGCCAGGACGCGCCCGAAAATTCCGGCGTCTTCAGTGCCTGCAGTACGGCTTCAAGGCGCTCGGGCGACTCGGGGTGGTGCGGGCCGGGCCGGTGGTCAAAGCAGGCTTCGTGGGTGTAAATCAGGGTGGTCATGGTCATCTCGGCAGGTGGATACCCATGATAGCGAACCCGCCCCCCGCGCGGGCAAGACGGGGTTTCTTCAGCGCCTTGCCGGATCGCCGCTTCGGGCCGCCTCACTACACGTATTCGCTAATGGCTGGCGGCGAACCTTACCCCACAATCGGTTCGCATGAGCAGCCCCGAAGATCACCTGGAAACCCTGCACACCCTGCAGCTGGCCTTCAACCTGGCACCGGTCGGCATGTGCGTTTCGCGCCAGCGGGTGGTGGAACTCTGCAACGAAACCTTCGCGCGCCAGTTCGGCTACGAGGTCGACGAATTGCTGGGCAAGCCGCTGGCACCGCTGTACCCGTCGATGGACGAATTCACCCATGTCGGCAACCTCGGCCTGCCTGTGATGCGGGAAAAAGGCACTTACAACGACGAGCGCATCATGCGGCGCCGCGATGGTTCGCTGTTCTGGTGCCATGTGGCCGGGCGTGCGCTGGACCGCTCCGACCCCTTTGCCTGCGCGGTGTGGATGTTCGAGGATATTTCGGAACGCCGCCCGGTCACCACCAGCCTGACCCTGCGCGAGCGCGAGATCGCCCAGCACCTGGTGACCGGCTCGACCAGCAAGCAGATCGCGCGGGTGCTGGGCATCAGCCCGCGTACCGTGGAGGCCCACCGTGGCCGGCTGATGAAGAAATACGAGGCGGCCAGCCATGGCGAACTGGTGGCGCGCCTGGTCGGTGGCGCCTGACGCGCTGCCTTATTTCAGCAGCTTGCCGCTGCTGCCGATCACGGTGACCTCCACATAACGCGAGCCCACCCGGTTGTCTGCGGAGTAGCCCACCGAGGTGCCGCCGAGGTCGAAGTTCCCCATGCTCTCGAGCGCCTTCACCACTTTCGCGCGGGTCGGTTTGGGGCCGGCACGCCGCAGGCCTTCGACCAGCACCTTGGCACCGAGGAACTGCTCGAAGCTGGTGTAGTTGACCAGCTCATTCGGCGCATACTTTTTGAGCAGGGTCTGGTACTCCCTGACCACCGGCAGGCTGGGCATGAAGGGGTAAGGCACGACCTGGCTGACCCCGAGTCCATGCGCATTTTTCAGCCCGGCCAGCCTAACGATTTCGGCCGGGTCCACCACCGAGATGTTGTAGAGCTGGGCGCCGCCGCCGGCCTCCCGGTAACGCTTGATGAAGGCCGACGTGGACTTGTTCACCGAGATCATGATCACCGCCTGGGCGTCCGAGGCCTTCACCTGCCGCACGGCCTCCTCCACCTTGTCGGTGTTGCGTTCATAAGGCGCGGCGACCGAGAGCGTGAGCTTGCGTTTGGCCAGCGCCTTCTGCACGCCCTCGAGCCCGGCCTTGCCGAAGCCGTCGTCCTGGTACATCACCGCAATCCGCGTCATGCCCAGGGTGGTGACCTGCTGCACCATGTGTTCGGTCTCGTCGGCATAACCGGCACGCACATGGAAGATCCAGGGGTTGAACGGGCTGCGCAGTGGCTCGCCGCCGGTGTACGGCGCCACCAGGGCCGCACCACCCTGCTCGAGCACGCCGTCGGTCAGCAGCTTGCCGACATTCGATGTCCCGGCAAAACCGTAAAGCGCCACCACCTCGGGATTGGCCAGCGCCTCTCGGGTCAGGCGCACGGTTTCTTCCACCTTGTAGCCGTCGTCGGTGACCAGCACCCGGATTTTCTGGCCGTGCACGCCGCCGGTGTCGTTGATGTGGCTGAAGTAGATCTGCCCGCCCAGCACCATCTGCTTGCCGGTGCTGGCCAGCACCCCGGTCAGCGGCGCGAGCTGGCTGATGACGATGTCGGCCGCCATGGCGGTGGTTTGCAGCAGCGCCAGCGCCAGCGCGCAAACCGTTCGGCCCAGGGCCCTTGTCGATGCCTTGTTCATGCGTGTCTCCTTTGTTTTTAGTCCGCTATCAAGGAGGGCAAGCGTAGGTGGCGGGCAACCGGTGCGCCAGACGTAGTGTTACTCCATGGGGCATACCATGAGGTGTTTCTACGCTATGGCCGCCGCCCGCCGCACGGCCTATCCTTGCGGCCTTGCACAACATTCCGGAGCAGTTTTTGCCACACCTCCCGCTCACCGGCAGGCGCCGCCTGCTGCGGCCATGAACCTCGCGCTCACCCTGAGGCGCATCGCCCTGGCCGATCCGCAACGCCCCGCCCTGTTCGAAGGCAACCGGCAAGTGCGCGACTACGGCGGCCTGGCCGACCGGGCTGCCCGCCTGGCCTCGGCCTTCGCCGCCGCCGGGCTGGCACCGGGCGATCGTGTGGCGCTGTTCATGCACAACCACCCGGCTTACCTGGAGGTGCTTTACGGTGCGTGGTGGGCCGGCCTCGCGGTGGTTCCGATGAATGCGAAGCTGCACCTGCGCGAGGCCCAGTGGATCGTGGACCACGCCCAGGCCAGCTGGGCTTTCATCACCCCCGACGTGGGCGCCGGGCTGCAGGCACCCGGCCGTACCGTGGACGTTACCGCCGCTGCCTACGAAGAACTCTTCACCGCACCACCGTCGCCAGTGACAGCGCGCACTGCCACCGACCTGGCGTGGCTGTTCTACACCAGCGGCACCACCGGCAAGCCCAAGGGCGTGATGCTGAGCCACCGCAACCTGCTGACCATGGGTATGGGCTATTTTGTCGACGTGGACGCTATCGAGCCACGCGACGCGATTGTGTATGCCGCGCCCATGTCGCACGGCGCCGGCATCTACGCCATCCCCCATGTCATCGCCGGTGCGCGCCATGTGGTGCCGGCCTTCGGCAACTTCGATCCGGCCGAGCTTTTTGATCTCGCGGCGTCGATCGGCCGACTGTCCATGTTTGCGGCACCCACCATCGTCAAGCGGCTGGTGGACCATGCCAGCGCCACCGGCGCCGACAGCAGCGGCTTCAAGACCATTGTTTATGGCGGCGCGCCCATGTACGCGGCCGACATTGAACGCGCCATCGCAGTCATGGGGCCGCGCTTCGTCCAGATTTATGGCCAGGGCGAAAGCCCGATGGTGATCACCGCCCTTTCGCGTGCCCAGCTGGCAGACACCCGCCATCCCCGGCATGCGCAGCGCCTGGCCTCGGTCGGCATGGCGCAGACGCCGGTCGAGGTTCGCGTGGCCGACCCGTCCGGCCAGACCCTGCCGCTCGGTGAGGTGGGTGAAGTGCTGGTGCGCGGCGACACCGTCATGAGCGGCTACTGGCGGGACGCGGACGCCAGCGCCGCTGCCCTGCAGGACGGCTGGCTCTTCACCGGCGACATGGGGGCCATGGACGCAGACGGTTTCCTGACCCTGAAGGACCGCAGCAAGGATGTGTTGATCAGCGGCGGCTCCAACATCTATCCGCGCGAGGTCGAAGAGGTGCTGCTGCTGGCGCCCGGCGTGGCCGAGGTGGCGGTGGTCGGCGCGCCGGACCCGGAATGGGGCGAGGTGGTGGTGGCCTTTGTGGTGCCTGACCCCGGCGCCACGCTCAGCACCGACGCGCTCGACGCGGTGTGCCTGGCCCACATCGCACGCTTCAAGCGGCCCAAACGTTACGAAATCGTCAGCAGCCTGCCCAAAAACAACTACGGCAAGGTGCTGAAGACCGCGCTGCGCGAGCAGATCAAGGAGAAAACCGCGTGAGTGAAAACAAGCTGAGAGGCCGCCGCGCCCTGGTGACCGGCTCGCTCCAGGGCATAGGCCTGGCCATCGCCTGCGAGTTGGGCCGCCAGGGCTGCACGCTGGTGATACATGGCCTGGCCACCGGGACACTGAGCCGGGATGCCTGCGCCGACGTGCTCGAGGCGGGCGCACCCACGGTCGAGGTGCTCACGCACAACCTGCGCGACGCCAGCCAGGTGCAGCTGATGATGGAGGCCGCGCTGGCCACGGGCCCGCTCGACATCCTGGTCAACAACGCCGGCATCCAGCACACGGCCCCGCTGGCCGACATGCCACGCGCCAGCTGGGACGACATCATTGCCATCAACCTGTCGGCCGCCTTCGACACCATGCGCCTGGCGCTGCCGCAGATGGCCAGCCGCGGCTACGGCCGGGTGATCAACATCGCCTCGGTGCACGGCCTGGTGGCGTCGGTCCACAAGGCACCCTATGTGGCGGCCAAGTTCGGCATGGTCGGCATGAGCCGGGTGGCTGCGCTGGAATACGCCAGCGCCGGCAGCCGCGAAAGCGGCGGTGTCACCGTCAACTGCATCTGTCCGGGCTGGACCGAGACCGCCATCATCCAGCCGCAAATCGATGCACGGGCGCTGCAGCTGGGCAGCGGCCGGGAAGCCGCCATCCGCGACTTGCTGAAGGAAAAACAACCCAGCCAGCGCACCTCGCTGCCGGAAGAAATCGCCCGGGTGGTCAGCTGGCTATGCGAACCGGCTGCGCACAACCTGACCGGCGTGTCCCTGCCGGTCGATGGCGGCTGGACGGCGCAGTAGGGAGGCTGTCAGGCACGCGGCCCGGCAGGCCTGCGAGATGCGGTGCAACTGAATAAAAAGTGCCTGTAGCCCCAGAGGGACGAGCGCAGGCAGCTATCGATTCAATAGCAAGCCGCGCCGCCTCCGGGCTTCAGTGCTGGCTCAGTGCGTGGCGCGGTCGAACTTGAACACGCCGGGCTCGCGCACCGGGTCCACGTCCACCGGGATCGTGCTCTTGGGCAGGAAGCGCCCTTCGAGCAGCAACTTGGACAGCGGGTTTTCAATCCGCTGCTGGATCGCACGCTTCAGGGGCCGGGCGCCGAACACCGGGTCGAAGCCGACCTTGGCGAGTTCGGCAATCGCCGCTTCCGACACCTCCATGTTCAGGTCCATCTTCTGCAGGCGTTCGATCAGCGTGCGCAACTGGATGCGTGCGATGGACTCGATGTTTTTCGCGTCGAGCGAATGGAACACCACGGTCTCGTCGATGCGGTTCAGGAACTCGGGCCGGAAATAGTTCTTCAGTTCGCCCTCCACCGCTTCCTTGACGTCTTCATAGGGCTGGCCGACCATGGACTGGATGATGGGTGAGCCGATGTTGCTGGTCATCACGATCACGGTGTTTTTGAAGTCCACGGTGCGGCCCTGGCCGTCGGTCAGGCGGCCGTCGTCCAGCACCTGCAGCAGCACGTTGAACACATCGGGGTGGGCTTTTTCCACCTCGTCGAGCAGCAGCACGCTGTAGGGCTTGCGGCGCACGGCTTCGGTCAGGTAACCACCCTCCTCGTAACCCACATAACCCGGAGGCGCGCCGATCAGGCGGGCCACCGAGTGTTTTTCCATGAACTCGCTCATGTCGACGCGGATCAGGTGGTCTTCGCTGTCGAACAAAAAGCCGGCCAGCGCCTTGCACAGTTCGGTCTTGCCGACGCCGGTGGGGCCGAGGAACAGGAAAGAACCGGTCGGGCGGTTCGGGTCGGAGAGGCCCGAGCGCGAGCGACGGATCGCATTGGCGACCGCGCCTATGGCCTCGTCCTGGCCGACCACCCGTTCATGCAGCTTGCCTTCCATCAGCAACAGCTTGTCACGCTCGCCCTGCATCAGTTTGCTGACCGGGATGCCGGTGGCGCGCGCCACCACCTCGGCGATCTCTTCGGCGCCGACCTGGGTGCGCAGCAGCGTGGGCGCATTGGTTTTGCCCTTGCTGGCCTCTAGATCCTGCGCTTCCTTCAGGCGTTTTTCGAGTTCGGGCAGCTTGCCGTACTGCAGCTCGGCAACCTTGTTGAAGTCGCCCTTGCGCGTGAACTCCTCGATCTGGAAACGCATGCGGTCGATTTCTTCCATGACGTCCTTGGAGCCGAGCGCCTGGGCTTTTTCGGCCTGCCAGATTTCGTCGAGGTCGGAAATTTCCTTTTGCAGCTTGGTGATCTCTTCCTCGATCAGCGCAAACCGCTTCTGCGAGGACTCGTCCTTTTCGCGGCGCACGGCTTCGCGCTCGATCTGCAGCTGGATCAGCCGGCGGTCCAGCTTGTCCATGACCTCGGGCTTGGAGTCCATCTCGATCTTGATCTTGGCCGCGGCCTCGTCGATCAAATCGATCGCCTTGTCGG
>JAUXPP010000165.1 GCA_030683705.1 Polaromonas sp.
CGCGGCGTTGCTGATTGCGTTGCTCGCGTGGCCGGTGGCGACCGCCGGCTCGCCGTACCTGACCGTGCTCGCGATCGACCTGCTCACCGCCGCGCTGTTCGCTGCGAGCCTGCACTTCATCATGGGCCCGGCCGGCATGCATTCCTTCGGCCACGCCGCGTACTTCGGGCTCGGCGCTTACGGCGCGGCGCTGCTGGTGCGTTCGCTGGGCCTGCCGATGGAACTGGCACTCGCGCTCTCGCCCGTGGTCGCGGCCGCCGGCGCGCTGGTGTTCGGCTGGTTCTGCGTGCGCCTGTCGGGCGTGTACCTCGCGATGCTGACGCTCGCGTTCTCGCAGATCGTCTGGTCAGTCGTGTTCCAGTGGGACGACTTCACCGGCGGCAGCAACGGCCTCACCGGCGTGTGGCCGGCCGAATGGCTGGCCGACAAGCAGACCTACTACTACCTCACGCTCGCGCTCGTGGTTGCCGGGGTGTTGCTGATCCGCCGCGCGCTGTTCGCACCCTTCGGCTACGCGATGCGCGCCGGGCGCGATTCGCCGCTGCGCGCCGACGCGATCGGCATCGACGTGAAACACATCCAGTGGGCCGCGTTCGTGATCGCCGCGGTGTTCGCGGGCTTGGCCGGTGCGCTGTACGCGTTCTCGAAAGGCAGCATCTCGCCGGATGCGGTCTACGTCGGCCGCTCGGTCGACGGCCTCGTGATGGTGCTGCTCGGTGGCCTGCAAACGCTCGCCGGCCCGATCGTCGGTGCGGTCACCTTCACCTGGCTGCAGGACGCGGTGGCGCGCAACACCGACTACTGGCGTGCGCTGCTCGGCGGCATCATCTTGTTGCTCGTGCTGGTATTCCCGCAGGGCATCGCCGGGTTCGTGGGTGGCTTGTTCAATCGCCGCAAGGAAGCCAAAGCATGAGCCTGCTCAAGGTCAAAGACCTCGGCAAGTCTTTCGGCGGCAACCGCGCTGTCGACGGCGTGAGCTTCGAAGTGGCGGCCGGCGAACTGCTCGCGCTGATCGGCCCGAACGGCGCCGGCAAGACGACCACCTTCAACATGGTCAACGGCCAGCTGCGCGCCGACACCGGCTCGGTGGTGCTCGACGGCGTCGAGCTCATCGGCCGCAAGCCGCGCGACATCTGGCACAAGGGCGTGGGCCGCACCTTCCAGATCGCCGAGACCTTTGCCTCGCTGACGGTGGTCGAGAACGTGCAGATGGCCTTGCTGTCGCACGACGGCAAGCTGTTCTCGATGTGGCGCAGCGCGGCCGCTTACAAGCGCGGTGAAGCGCTGTCCCTGCTGGAACAGGTTGGCATGGCGCCGCAGGCCGACCGTCCCTGCAGCGAGCTGGCTTATGGCGATGTCAAGCGTGTCGAGCTGGCGATCGCCATGGCCAACAGCCCCAAGCTGCTGCTGATGGACGAGCCCACGGCCGGCATGGCGCCGCGCGAGCGCAATGCGCTGATGGCGCTGACCAAGCAGCTGGTGGTGGACCGTGGCATGGCGGTGCTGTTCACCGAACACAGCATGGACGTGGTGTTTGCCTATGCCGATCGCATGATCGTGCTGGCGCGCGGCAGGCTGATCGCCCAGGGCAAGCCGCTGGAAATTCGCGACGACCCGAAAGTGCAGGAGGTGTACTTCGGCAGCGGCAAGACCTTTGAAAAAATTGCACAGAAATCGTCGGAGATCAGTGGCGTGACAGGAGGCACAGCATGAGCGCTGACATTTTGCTGGATGCCAAAGCGCTGTGTGCCTGGTACGGCGCGGCCCAGATTCTGTATGACGTGGACCTGCAGGTACGGCGCGGTGAAGTGGTGGCCTTGATGGGCCGCAACGGTGCGGGCAAATCCACCACGCTCAAGACCCTGATCGGCATGCTGGCCAAGCGCAAGGGCGCGGTGAGCTTCCTCGGCAAAGACATTTCCAGGAGCGAGCCGCATGTGGCAGCGCGGCTGGGCCTGGGTTTTGTGCCGGAGGACAGGCGTGTGTTCACCGACCTCACGGTGCTGGAAAACCTCGAGGTCGGCAAGCAGCCGGCGCGGCATTGGCCCGACGGCGCCGCTGCGCCGGTGTGGACGCCGGAGCGGCTGTTCAAGCTGTTTCCCAACCTCGGCGAAATGCCGGACCGGCCCGGCGGCCGCATGAGCGGGGGCGAACAGCAGATGCTGACGGTGGCCCGCACCCTGATGGGCAACCCTTACCTGGTGCTGCTGGACGAACCCTCCGAAGGGGTGGCGCCGGTGATCGTCGAGCAGATGGCGCTGATGATCCTCGAGCTCAAGTCGCAGGGCGTCAGCATCCTGCTGTCCGAGCAGAACATGCATTTTGCGGAGCTGGTGTCGGACCGGGCCTATGTGCTCGAAAAAGGCCAGATCCGTTATGAGGGGGCCATGACCGAACTGGCGGCCAATGAAGAGGTCAGGCGCGCCTACCTCAGCGTTTAATTTTCCGTGTTGTCATTTCACTCACTTCAGGAGATCACATCATGCAGACAGCCCATCGCAGAACCCTGTTGAAAGCCCTGTACGGCGCCGGCCTGGTGGCGGCGACCGCCTCCCTGTCCTTTGCCGCGGGCAAGGTCAAACCCGACGGCAAAAGCGCGCTGATCGTGGTCGACGTGCAGAACTGTTTCGTGACCGGCGGCACGCTGCCGGTCAAGGGCGGTGAAGAGGTGGTGCCGGTGATCAACAAGCTGGCTGCCGCCTTCGAGAATATCGTCGTGACCCAGGACTGGCACACCAAGGGCCATGCCTCGTTTGCCAGCACCCACGCCGGCAAAAAGCCGTTTGAGACCAAGAAGCTCGCCTACGGCAACCAGGTGCTCTGGCCCGACCACTGCGTGCAGGGCACCGAGGACGCGGCCCTGCACAAGGACCTGGCCCTGCCGACCGCGCAGGTGATTGTGCGCAAGGGCTATCACCAGGGGGTCGACAGTTATTCGGCGTTTACCGAAGCCGACGGCAAGACGCCGACCGGGCTGGGCGGCTACCTCAAGCAGCGCGGCATCAAAAAAGTGTTTGTGACCGGCCTGGCCACCGACTTCTGCGTCGCATGGACCGCCATGGATGCGCGCAAGGCCGGCTTCGAGGTCTATGTGATCGAGGACGCCACCCGCGCGATCGACCTGAACGGCTCGCTGGCCGCTGCCTGGAAGCAGATGGGGGCGCGTGGCGTCAAACGCATCCAGTCGGCCGACCTGGCCTGAGGCCTTGCAGGACCCGGCTTGCACGTGTATCCATGAGCTGGCAGGTCGTCACCTTGCACGTCAACGGAGTGGGGCGGGAGCTGCCTGTGGCGGCGCAGGCCAGCCTGCTCCATGTGTTGCGCAATGACCTGTGCCTGAACAGTCCCAAGTACGGTTGCGGTCTCGGTGAATGCGGCGCCTGCACGGTGCTGGTCGATGGCGTGGCGGCACGCTCCTGCGTGATCCCGGCGGTCCACGCGGGCGGCCGGGCCATCACCACGCTGGAAGGGCTGGGCGCTGCGGGTCGGCTGCATCCGGTGCAGCAGGCCTTCATCGACGAGCAGGCAGCGCAGTGCGGCTACTGCCTGAACGGCATGATGCTGATGACCGTGGCGCTGCTGGCGCGCACACCCGATCCGACCGATGAGGAGATACGCCGCGAGTTGTCGGGCAACCTGTGCCGCTGCGGAACCCATCTGGAAATCCTCAAGGCCGTCAGGCGCGCTGCCGGGTTGATGCGCGACGCGGGCGGCATTTCCTCATGACACGTCGCGCGGACATTCCGCTGACACGCGCGGGCTTGCGCGCGGCAACCGGCGTGCTGCTGGTCACGCGTGAGCCGCCGCCTGCGCCGCCGCCTGCGCCCGGCCAGCCGGCACTGGTGTCGGCGAACCCGCTAGAGGGCGTGGAGATCCTGCTGGCGGTCTGGGACGACGGCAGTGTCACGGCATTGAACGGCCACGTGGACCTGGGTACCGGCATACGCACGGCGCTGGGCCAGATCGTGGCCGAAGAACTCGACGTGGCGCTGGACCGCGTGCATGTGGTGTTGGGCCACACGGCCAGCGTGCCGAACCAGGGTGCCACGATTGCCAGCACCTCGATCCAGATCCATGCCGCACCGCTGCGCGCCGCGGCGGCGCAGGCACGCGCCTGGCTGCTGGAACGCGCAGCGCTGCAGCTCGGTGCCGATTCCCGTTCGCTGGATGTCCGCGACGGCGTCGTCAGTCTGGGTGATGACGCTGCCCGGTCGCTGGCCTATGGCAGCCTGATCGGGGGCCAGCATGTCGAATTGACACTCGCCCCGGACGTCGCGCTCAAGCCGCCGCAAGACTACCGCCTCGTCGGTACCCCCCAGCCGCGTGTCGACATCCCGGCCAAGGCCACGGGTGAATTGACCTTTGTGCATGACATGCGGGTGCCCGGCATGTTGCACGGCCGCGTCGTGCGCCCGCCTTATGCGGGCGCGGACCACGGCGACTTCATCGGCAACACCCTGCAGGCGGTCGACGAGTCCTCGATCGCGCACATCCCCGGCATACGCGCGGTGGTGGTGATCCGCGATTTTGTCGGCATCGTCGCCGAACGCGAAGAGTTTGCCGAGCAGGCGCTGCGCGAACTCAAGGTGAGCTGGAAGGACTGGCCCGGCCTGCAGAAGCTGGACGACCTGGAGCAGGCGATCAAGGGCAACCCCTCGACGCAGCGCCGGCTGGTCGATGAAGGCGACGTGGATGTCGCGATTGCCGGCGCAGCCCAAGCCATGGCGCGCAACTATGTCTGGCCTTACCAGATGCACGGCTCCATCGGCCCGTCCTGCGCGTTAGCCTCCTTGCAGGGCGAATCCCTGACCGTCTGGGCCGGCACGCAAAACCCCCATGTGTTGCGTGCCGACCTGTCCCGGCTAATGGGTTTGCCTGACCTGGCCATCAACGTGATCCGCATGGAAGCGGCCGGCTGTTATGGCCGCAACTGCGCCGACGATGTGGCGGCTGACGCGGCCCTGCTGTCGCGCGCCGTCGGCGCGCCGGTGCGGGTGCAGCTCACGCGCGAGCAGGAGCATGCGTGGGAGCCCAAGGGCGCGGCGCAGCTGATGCAGGTGCGCGGGGGCCTCAATGCCGACGGCTCGGTGGCTGCCTACGATTTCCAGACCTCCTATCCCTCGAACGGTTCACCGACGCTGGCGCTGCTGCTGACACGCAGCATCGAACCGGTCGCGCAGGCCTACGAGATGGGTGACCGCAGCGCGCGGCCGCCCTACGATTACGACAACCTGCGCATCAGTGTCAACGACATGGCGCCGATGCTGCGCGCGTCCTGGCTGCGCGGTGTGTCGGCCCTGCCCAACTCCTTTGCACACGAGTCCTACATCGACGAACTGGCGACCGCGGCCGGTGTCGATCCGGTCGAGTTCCGCCTGCGTTACCTCAGCGAGCCGCGCGCCGCCGAGCTGGTGCGCGCGACGGCAGAACGCGCCGGCTGGAAAGCCCACACGCAGCCGCAGCAGACGCCGGACACGCAAGGAGCGTCAGACATCGTGCTGGGCCAGGGCGTGGCCTATGCGCGTTATGTGCACAGCAAATGGCCCGGCTTCGGCGCGGCCTGGGCCGCCTGGGTGGCGGATGTGGAAGTGAATCGCAAGACCGGCGAAGTCCATGTGCGGCGCGTGGTGGTGGGCCATGACGCCGGCACACTGATCAACCCGGCCGGCGTGCAGCACCAGATCCATGGCAATGTGGTGCAGACCACCAGCCGCGCGCTGACCGAGCAGGTGGCGCTGAACCCGGTCAACAACACCGTGGCCAGCCTCGAATGGGGCAGCTACCCCATCCTGAACTTCCGCGATGTGCCGGTGATCGAGGTGGTGACCATGGCGCGGCCCGGCGAGCCGCCGCTGGGCGCCGGCGAGTCGGCCTCGGTGCCCGGCACGGCGGCGATTGCCAATGCGATTTTTGACGCCACCGGTGTGCGTTTCCGCCAGCCGCCGTTCACGCCCGAAGTGATTCGTGCGGCGCTGAATCCGGCGCCCGACAGCGAACCCGCGCGCTTGCAGCCTGTCCTTGAACCCGCAGGCAATCCGCTGCCCGACACCGCGGTCTGGCCGCGAAGACGCAAAGCCTGGGCGCGCGGTGGAGCCGTTTTTGCCAGCGTGTTCGGCATCGCCGCGGCGCTGCTCGGCTGGCGCCCGGCCATCGCGCCTGTGGCCGCCAGCAGCGCGGGCATTTACACCGCCGCCACCATTGAACGCGGCCGACAGCTCGCCGCTGCGGGCGACTGCGTGGTCTGCCACACGGCGCCCGGCGGGCTTGCGAACGCTGGTGGACTCGCCATGGACACGCCCTTCGGCAAGGTAGTGACCACCAACATCACACCCGACGCGGAGACCGGCATCGGCCTCTGGTCCTTTAGCGCTTTCCAGCGCGCCATGCGTGAAGGCATCTCGCGCGACGGCCACCATTTGTACCCGGCCTTCCCGTACACCGCGTTTGCCAAAACCAGCGATGAGGACCTGACCGCGTTGTATGCGTATTTGATGGCGCAGCCGGCAGTGCGTGCCGAAGCGCCCGCCACGCAACTGGCCTTTCCGTTCAGCGTGCGGCCGCTGATGGTTGGCTGGAACGCGCTGTTCCATGATCCCGCGCCGTTCCAGCCCGACCCGACGCAGACCGTCGAATGGAACCGGGGCGCCTACCTGGTCAACGGCCTGGGGCATTGCGGCGCCTGCCACACGCCGCGCAATGCTTTCGGCGCCGAACGCAGCGGAAAGGCCTTTTTGAGCGGCGCGATGATCGATGGCTGGGAGGCGCCGGCGCTGACCGCGCTGTCGCGCGCGCCGGTGTCGTGGACGAGTGAGCAGCTCTACAGCTATTTGCGCACCGGCCATTCGCCGCAGCATGGCACCGCTGCCGGGCCGATGGCGCCTGTGATCAGGGAACTGGCCGCGCTGCCGGATGCCGACATCCGCGCCATGGCGGCCTACCTGGCCAGTTACAACCAGCCGCTGACCGAGCCGGACAGTGCCTTGCGCGCCAGCCAGGCCGTGCTGGCCGCGCAGCAGACCACGCTGGCCCTGCCGGGCGCCGGCCAGCGCCTGTTCAGCGGCGCCTGCGCGTCCTGCCATCACGACGGCGACGGTCCGACCCTGCTGGGGGCCAATGTGCCGCTGGCGCTCAACAGCAAACTGCACAGCGCGCGGCCGGACAACCTCGTGCGGGTGATCCTGGACGGTATCCGCGAACCGGCTTCACCCGCCATCGGTTTCATGCCGGCCTTCCGCCACAGCCTGAGCGATACACAGATCGCCGAACTGGCGGCTTACATGCGCAGCCGGTATGCACCGGGCCGGGCGGCCTGGGAGGATCTGCCGGCGGCGGTGGCGCGGTTGCGCCAGGATGCTATTAAATAAATAGCTGCTTACGCACGCCAGCTATGGTCTGGAGGCCTTTTTTCTTAAAATCATAACTACTCATTTCCGATCGCTCTGAGGTCGGAGGGTCTGAGCTTCTTGGTGTTTTCAGTCCTAGCGACTTGCGTGCGCCTGCTGGCCGGGGGTTGCCCGGCGGCAACTCACTTTCTTTTTGCGTCGCCAAAAAGAAAGTAAGCAAAGAAAAAGGCGACCCTGCTGTCTGCGTCCCTCCTTCGCTAACGCTGCGGAGGGCAACCTGCGGTGCTCGGTCCAGCCGGGGTCTCGCTCGAACTCGCCTTCGGCTCAAACAATCGCGATCCCTGATCCGTCTGGACCTCCGCTCCTCGGCGCATACAGAAGGGTGTGGAGATGAAATCGGGAGCGGGTTCGGGTACGGGATCGGACTCCGGCGGGGACGCGCTTTGCGCGTCCCCG
>JAUXPP010000171.1 GCA_030683705.1 Polaromonas sp.
GGCGGCGAGTTGGCAGACATGCCAACCGACATCAGCGCGCTATGGCGCAAGGACCTGGTGACCTTTGTCATCGGCTGCTCCTTTTCTTTCGAGGAAGCGCTGCTGCAAGCGGGCCTGCCGCTGCGTCACATCGCGCAGCAGCGCAATGTGGCCATGTACCGCAGCAACATCGCCACCGAGCGTGCAGGTATTTTTCATGGCCCCATGGTGGTGTCCATGCGACCCTTCAAGGCCGCCGATGCCATCCGGGCCATCCAGATCACCTCGCGCTTCCCGAACGTCCACGGTGCGCCGGTCCATATCGGTGATCCGGCACAGATCGGCATCGGGGATCTGGGCCAGCCCGACTACGGCGACGCGGTTGAGGTCATGCCCGACGAGATTCCCGTGTTCTGGGCCTGCGGCGTCACGCCTCAGGCCGCCGTTGCGCAGGCGCGTCCCGCGTTTTGCATTACCCACGCGCCCGGGGCCATGCTGGTCACCGATCTTTTGAACCATCAACTTGCCAGTTTCTAACAAGGAGCCTTTCATGAAGACAGCTATTTTCGGTGTGACCCTGGCCTGCGCCAGCCTGTTCCAGGTCTACGCCCAGGCCCAGACCAAGTGGGATTTGCCCACCGGCTATTCGGCCAACAGTTTCCAGACGCAGAACGTGCAGCAGTTCGCCAACGAGGTGGACCAGCTCACCGGCGGCAAGCTCAAGCTCACGCTGCATCCGGGCGGTTCGCTGTACAAGGCGAACGAGATCAAGCGCGCGGTGCAAACCGGCCAGGTCCAGGCGGCCGAGTTCATCCTGTCCGGCGCGGCCAACGAGAACCCGCTGTTCGGCGTGGACTCGATTCCCTTCCTCGCCACCAGCTACGCCGATGCCAAACGCCTGTACCTGGCGGCCAAGCCGGCCCAGGACAAGCTGCTCGCGTCGCAAGGCATGAAGGTGCTGTTCACCGTGCCCTGGCCCGGCCAGTCGTTGTATTCGCTCAAGCCGGTGAACACGCCCGCTGACTTTGCCGGCACCAAGATGCGCGCCTACAACCCGGCCACCACACGTATCGCGCAACTACTGAAGGCCCAGCCCGTGACCATCCAGCTGGCCGAACTCGGCCAGGCGCTGGCGACCGGCGGCGTGCAGAACTTCCTGACCTCCAGCGCCAGCGGCGTGGAGAGCAAGTTGCATGAGCAGGTCAAGTATTTTTATCCGGTCAGCGCATGGCTGCCGCGCAACGCCACGGTGGTCAGCCAGAAGGCGTTCGATGCGCTGGACAAGCCCACGCAGGATGCCTTGCTCAAGGCCGCGGCCGCCGCCGAGGAACGCGGCTGGGCCACCAGCGAGAAGCTCGATGGCGAATACATCAAGGAACTCGGTGCCAAGGGCATGACCATCGCTGCGCCCTCTGACAGCGTCAAGAAGGAACTCGCCGCGATCGGTGACACCATGACCGCCGAATGGCTCAAGACAGCGGGTCCTGAAGGCCAGGCCGTGGTCGACGCCTACCGCAAGAAGTAAGCATTGGTCGCTGCGTAGCGGCCAGGCGGGCTCGTCAGCGGCAGACGGCCCGCCACCTTTCCACCTTTCCTCCTTTTTTTGCATCCCTGCAGGAGCATGCCATGGGCAAACTCGTCCGGAATTTTTACAAACTGCTGATGGCGCTGTCCTGCCTGGCCATGCTGGCGGCCTTCGGCAGCGTGATGCTGGGGGTGCTGGCGCGCGAGGCCAACTGGGACATCGCCGGCCTCGACGCCTATGCCGGTTATGCGATTGCCGCAGCCCTGTTTCTGGCCCTGCCGGGCACGCTGCAGCACGGTGACCACATCCGGGTGACCTTGTTGCTGGACCGGGTGTCGCCGCGGGTGCGCAACCTCCTCGAATGGTGGTCACTGGGCGCCGGCCTGGCCCTGACAGCCTACATGGCCTGGTATGCCGGACGCCTCGCCTGGGTGTCTTACACGACCCACGACATATCGCCCGGGGCCGACGCGTCGCCGCTGTGGATTCCGCAGGTTGCGATGGTGCTGGGCTGCTTCGGCTTTGCCCTGTCGTTTGTCCAGGCGCTGGTGGAGCGCGGACAGGGCCGGAGTTTTATTGCCGTGTCCAGTGAAGCTGCCCACATCGAATAGCCCCACTCCCGAAAGAAGACCATGGATATTGTCATTGCCTGCGGGCTGATCGTGCTGCTGTTTGCGGCGCTGGGCTCCGGCCTGTGGATAGGCCTGTCGCTGCTTGCGGTGGCCCTGCTCGGCATGGAGCTGCTGACGGCGCGACCGGCCGGCGACAGCATGATGCTGACCATCTGGGGCTCGACCTCGAGCTGGACGCTGACGGCCTTGCCGCTGTTTCTGTGGATGGGTGAAATCCTGTTTCGCAGCAAATTGTCCGACAGCATGTTCAAGGGCCTGGCGCCCTGGCTGGACCGCCTGCCGGGCCGGCTGCTGCACATCAACGTGGTCGGTTGCACCATCTTCGCCGCGATTTCCGGCTCATCGGCCGCCACCTGCGCGACCATCGGCAAGATCACCCTGCCCGAGCTCAAAAAGCGCGGCTACCCGGATGAGATTTCCATCGGCACGCTGGCCGGCGCGGGCACGCTGGGCCTGCTGATCCCGCCGTCCATCATCATGATTGTGTACGGCGTGGCGGCCAATGTGTCGATTGCCAAGCTGTTCCTGGCCGGCGTGATCCCGGGCCTGATGCTTGCCGCGCTGTTCATGGGTTACATCATGGTCTGGGCGCTGCTGAACAAGGAAAAGGTCCCGGCGGCTGACGCGGCCATGAGTTTCGGCCAGAAGGTGTATGCCTCGCGGCACCTGATCCCGGTGGTCTCGCTGATTGTGGTGGTGCTGGGTGGCATTTACAGCGGCATCGCCACGGCGACCGAGGCCGCGGCGCTGGGCGTGGCCGGCTCGCTGGCGCTGGCTGCCATCGAGCGTTCGCTGACCTGGGCGAAGTTTCGCGAAGGGCTGGTGGCTGCCTGCCGCATCTACTGCATGATCGGCTTGATCCTCGCCGGCGCGGCCTTCCTGACCCTGTCCATGGGCTTCATCGGCCTGCCGCGGCACCTGGCCGAGTTCATAGGCGCGCTGCAGCTGTCGCCTTTCATGCTGATGCTGGGCCTGATCGCGTTTTTTATCGTGCTGGGCTGCTTTCTCGACGGCATTTCGGTGGTGGTGTTGACGATTGCGGTGCTGCTGCCGACGGTGGAAGCGGCCGGTTTCGACCTGATCTGGTTCGGCATTTTCATCGTGCTGGTGGTCGAGATGGCGCAGATCACGCCGCCGGTGGGTTTCAACCTGTTTGTCATCCAGGGCCTGACGCGGCGGGAAGTCACCTGGATCGCGCGCACCGCGATGCCGCTGTTCGTGCTCATGGTGGTCGCGGTACTGATCACCTATTTCTTCCCCGACGTGGTGCTGTGGCTGCCGCGTCATATGTAGTCCAACAGCCAGCGCCACTTCTTTTCAGGAGTTCCCGATGAAAAAGTTCTTGATCTCTGCCTTGTGCGCAGTTTCGCTGGGTCACGCCTCCACCGTGATGGCGCAGACCACCTGGAAGCTGGCCACCGGTTATCGTGCGGAGTCTTTCCACACGCAGAACATCATGCAGTTCTCGCGCGACGTCGAGCAGGCGACGCGCGGGCAGCTGGTGGTCGAGGTGCACCCCAACAATGCGATTGCCAAGCTCAACGACATCAGCCAGGCCGTGCAGCAGGGCAAGGCCCAGGCTGGTGAGACCATCATGACCAGCATGGTCAAAGACATCCCGATCGCCGGCGCTGACTCCATCCCCTTTGTGGTCGGCAGCTACAGCGATGCCCAGCGCATGTGGAAGCTGCAGCGTCCGGGCATCGAAAAGCACTTTGCCCAGCGCGGGCTGAAGCTGCTGTACGCGGTTCCGTGGCCGCCGCAAGGCCTGCATTCGGGCAAGCCGATCCGCGGCCTTGGTGATTTCAAGGGCACGCAAATGCGCACCTACAACTCCACGACCCAGCGGATCGCCGAGATGCTGGGCGCCAAACCGGTGGATGTCGCCATGGTGGACGTCGGCAAGGCGCTGGCCGAGGGCCGCATGGACAACATGATCACCTCGGCGCTGACGGGCGTCGAGAACAAGGTCTGGGGCCCCATCAAGTATTACTACGAAATCAACGCCTGGTTCCCGAAAAACGTGGTGTTTGTCAGCAGCAAGGCCTTCGACGCCCTGACGCCCCAGGCGCGCAGCCAGGTTCTGGCGGCCGCCGCATCGGCAGAAACGCGCGGCTGGGCCGCCAGCCAGGCGCTGGCCGTCAGCGCCACCGAGGAGTTGCGCACCAACGGCGTCAAGATCGAGCGTATCCCGGCCGACCTGGAGCAGGAAATCAAGCGCATGGGCGAGCGCTTTTCACGGGAATGGGTACGATCGGTCGGTAACGAAGCCAATGACATTTTTGTGCCCTACTACATTCAGTAAAACCTCACGGATACCTGCCTGCGCTGCTGCTTGCGGCCAGGCGCCCTCACCATGACCAGAGATAACCGACAAATGAATCAGGAAACCCCCTCCAACACCGGCGCAGGACGCTGGCAGTTCTGGATAGACCGTGGCGGCACCTTCACCGACATCGTGGCCAAGAAGCCCGACGGCTCGCTGGTGACGCACAAGCTGCTGTCCGAAAATCCCGAGCAGTACCGGGATGCCGCGGTGGCCGGTATCCGGCACCTGCTGGGCCTGAAGGCGGGGGAAGCGGTCAGCGCCGAGGTGGTGGACTGCGTGAAGATGGGCACCACGGTGGCGACCAACGCGCTGCTTGAGCGCAAGGGGGAGCCGACGCTGCTGGTAACCACACGCGGTTTCCGCGATGCGCTGCGCATCGCCTACCAGAACCGCCCGCGCCTGTTCGACCGCCACATCGTGTTGCCCGAACTGCTGTACAGCGCCGTGGTGGAAGCCCAGGAGCGCATAGGCGCACAGGGCGAGGTGCTGCAGGCGCTCGACGAGGCGCTATTAAAACAGGAGCTGCTCACGCAATACCAGAAAGGCCTGCGAAGCGTTTCGATAGTGTTTATGCACGGCTACCGCTACACCGATCATGAAAAGGCGGCCAAGCGGATTGCGCAGCAGCTGGGCTTCACCCAGATCAGCACCTCGCATGAAACCAGCCCCATGATGAAGTTTGTCAGCCGTGGCGACACCACCGTGGTCGATGCCTACCTGTCGCCCATCCTGCGCCGTTATGTCGAGCAGGTGGCCGGTGAGATGCCCGGCGTCAAGCTGTTTTTCATGCAGTCTTCCGGCGGACTGACCGATGCCCATGTGTTCCAGGGCAAGGATGCGATCCTGAGCGGGCCGGCCGGCGGGATTGTCGGCATGGCGCGCACCGCCGCGATTGCCGGCATCGACAAGGTCATCGGTTTCGACATGGGCGGCACCTCCACCGACGTGTCGCATTACGCCGGGGAGTTCGAGCGTGAGTTCGAGACCCAGGTGGCCGGGGTGCGCATGCGTGCGCCCATGATGAGCATCCACACGGTCGCCGCGGGCGGCGGCTCCCTGCTGAAATTCGACGGCGAACGTTTTCGCGTCGGGCCGCAGAGCGCCGGCGCCAATCCCGGCCCGGCCAGCTACCGCCGTGGCGGGCCGCTGGCGGTGACCGATGCCAACGTGATGGTCGGCAAGGTACAGCCGCGGTACTTCCCCAAGGTTTTCGGCCCGAAAGCCGACGAAGCGCTGAGCTACGAGGTGGTGCAGCAGAAGTTCAACGAGCTGGCCGGCGAGACCGGCCGCAGCGCCGAGGTGGTGGCCGAGGGTTTCATCAACATTGCAGTGCAGCAGATGGCCAATGCCATCAAGAAAATATCGGTGGCGCGCGGCTACGACGTCACGCGTTACACCCTGCAGTGTTTCGGCGGCGCCGGCGGCCAGCATGCCTGCCTGGTGGCCGACGCGCTGGGCATGACCAAAGTGTTTGTGCACCCGCTGGCCGGTGTGTTGTCGGCTTACGGCATGGGCCTGGCCGACCAGAACGTGATCCGCGAGCAGGCGGTCGAACTCAAACTGACGGAAGCGGCTTTGCCACAGATCGCCGGCAAGCTGGACGGCCTGGCCGATGCGGCCGAGGCCGAGTTGCAGCGCCAGCAGGTCAGCACGGGCGCGATCACCACGCACCGCCGCGTGCATGTGCGTTACGAAGGCAGCGATGCCGCGCTGATCGTGCCCTTCGGCAGCCTGGCGAAAATCGAAGCCGGTTTTGAAGCCGCCTACCGCCAGCGCTTTTCCTTCCTGATGCAGGGCAAGGGCCTGGTGGTCGAGGCCGTGTCGGTGGAAGCGGTGGTGGCAGGCGACGCGCCGGCCGAACCGCGCCATGTCACGCACGAGCCGCGCGAGGTGCCGCGTCGTGAGACCGTGCGCATGTATTCCGGCGGCCAGTGGCACGATGCCGCGCTGGTGGTGCGTGAAGACCTGCAACCGGGCGACATCATCAGCGGCCCGGCCATCATTGCCGAGAAAAATGCGACCACGGTGGTCGAACCCGGCTGGGAGGCCGCGCTGACCGCGCTGGACCACCTGGTGCTGGACCGGCGCGCCGCGCGCGCCGTCAAGTTCGCGGCCGGCACCACGGTAGACCCGGTGCTGCTGGAGGTCTTCAACAACCTGTTCATGAACATCGCCGAGCAGATGGGCCTGCAGTTGCAGAACACCGCCTATTCGGTCAACATCAAGGAGCGGCTGGACTTCAGCTGCGCGCTGTTCGACACCGCCGGCAACCTGATCGCCAACGCGCCGCACATGCCGGTGCACCTGGGCTCCATGGGCGAAAGCATCAAGACGGTGATCCGCGAGAACACCGGCAAGATGCAGCCGGGCGACGTCTATGTGCTCAATGACCCCTACCACGGCGGCACCCACCTGCCCGACATCACCGTGATCACGCCGGTTTACCTCGGCACCGGCGAAACCCCGACGTTTTATGTCGGTTCCCGCGGCCACCATGCCGACGTGGGTGGCACCACGCCGGGCTCCATGCCGCCATTTTCCACACGTATCGAGGAAGAGGGCGTGCAGATCAACAACGTCAAGCTGGTCGAGCGCGGCGTGCTGCGCGAGGCCGAGATGGTGGCACTGCTCAAAAGCGGCGAATACCCGTCGAGGAACCCGCAGCAGAACATGGCCGACCTGAAAGCCCAGATCGCCGCCAATGAAAAGGGCGTGCAGGAACTGCGCAAGATGGTGGACACCTTCAGCCTGGATGTGGTGCAGGCCTACATGGGCCATGTGCAGGACAACGCCGAGGAATCGGTTCGCCGCGTCATCACGCAGCTCAAGGACGGGCAGTTCAACCTGCCGCTGGACAACGGCGCCCAGATCAGCGTGGCGATCCGCGTCGACGTGGCCAGCCGCAGCGCCGAGATCGATTTCACCGGCACCTCGCCGCAGCAGACCAACAACTTCAACGCGCCGACAGCGGTGTGCATGGCGGCGGTGCTCTACGTGTTCCGCACGCTGGTGGACGACGACATCCCGCTCAACGCCGGCTGCCTGAAGCCGCTCAAGGTCATCATCCCGGCGGGGTCCATGCTGAACCCCAATCCGCCGGCCTCGGTGGTGGCGGGCAATGTCGAAACCTCCACCTGCATCACCAACGCCCTGTACGGCGCGCTGGGCGTGATGGCGGCCGGCCAGTGCACCATGAACAACTTCACCTTCGGCAATGCGCGCCACCAGTATTACGAGACGATCTCGGGCGGCTCCGGCGCCGGCGGTGTGTTCGACGCCAGCGGCAACATCGTCAAGGGCTTCGACGGTACGTCGGTGGTGCAGGCGCACATGACCAACTCGCGCCTGACCGATCCCGAGGTGCTGGAGTTCCGTTTTCCGGTGCGGCTGGAGAGTTACGAGATCCGCCAGGGCTCGGGCGGCGCCGGGCGCTGGCACGGCGGCAACGGCGGCGTCAGGCGTGTGCGTTTCCTCGAGGCCATGACCGCCAGCATCCTGTCCAACGGGCGCAAACACGGCGCCTTCGGCATGGCCGGCGGCCAGCCGGGGCAGGTGGGGCGCAATGTGGTGGTGCGCGCCGACGGACGCATTGAAACCCTGGACCACATCGGCCAGGCCGAGATGGCGCCGGGCGACATCTTCGAGATCCACACGCCGGGCGGCGGTGGGTTTGGCGCGCCCTGAGCCGGGGATCGGCAGATAACACGCCATGGAAAGAAGCTCAAGGATTCAGCGCTGGTTTGGAACCGCAGGCGCTTCTGTGGCGGATGCCGTGCCAGGCAGTCAGAAGCCGCTGGCCGGTCCCGACCTGCGGCCGATTCGCGGCGCCATGACACTGGCCATGGCCCGCTGCACCGAAAGCCATCGCCTGCGGGCGGCGCTGCAGATCGAGCTGGCGGGCTCTGCCTTGGAACTGTGGCTGATACGCGCAGATATGTTTCAGTATCTGGCGCAGGACCTGGGGCAGAAGGCCGCCGCGCAGGAGATTAGCCGGCTGACGCCCCTGTTCAAGGGCCTGGTGCCGGAGCTTGCAGCGTCTTCGGGAAGTCCTGACAATCGGGCGCATGAGCGATCCCTTCACTGACAATTACCGGCTGTTGGCCCGCTACAACCGCTGGATGAACCAGCGCCTGTACGCCGCCTGCGAGCCGTTGGGCGACGAGGAGCGCAAGCGACAGCGTGGCGCTTTTTTCGGCTCCATCCACCACACCCTGACCCATGTGCTGCTGGCCGACAGGCTGTGGCTGCAGCGTTTTGCCTCGCAGCAGACCCGCTTTGCCGCGCTGGATGCGACAGCGCTGGCCTTGCCGCCCGGCGTGGATTACGTCAGCGTCGATGCGTTTCCCGACTGGGCCGAATTGCGGCAGGCGCGCGACGCGCTGGACCAGCGGATCGAGTCCTGGGTCGCTGAAATGACACCGGACTTCCTGACCAGCACCATGCGGTATGCGAATACCAAAGGTGTGCAGCGCGCCCACCCGGCCTGGCAGGCCATGACCCATTTTTTCAACCACCAGACGCACCACCGCGGGCAGGCGACCACGCTGCTCATGCAGGCCGGCGTGGACGTCGGCGTGACAGATCTGGTGGCGTTGCTGTGAGCTGAGCCGGGAGCCTCAGCAGCAGCCGGCGGGTCCGCACACGCCGGCATTGCCGCCCGGCGCGCCGTCAAACGGCAGGCTGGTGCCGCAGCCTTCAAAAATGCCGTAGTGCGTGTCGAAGTTGCCGATGAAGCTGAAGTGCGGCGCCAGCCGCGTGCCCTGCAGCATGTGCCAGGTGTTGCCGCAGACCGGAAACACCTTGCCGGTCTGGATGTCGTGGTGTTTGTCGAGCACAAAGCGGCCGGGCTGGCCCGGGATGCTGCCCTGGTAAATCACCGCCTGGCCATAGTCCTCGCAGGCTGATTCCAGCGCGGCGAGCTTGAACAGCCGCCAGGTGGCCGAATAAAAACGCAGGTTGCCGGTGCGCGCCGCGAGTTGCGGGTCGGTGATGTCCAGCGGCCGGTCTTCCACCAGACGCGGGTCGGCAAAACCGTGGCTGTGTGCCAGGCGTTCGAAGTCTTTCCAGTACAGCGCGCCCCCCAGGCATTCGCCGTACAGCACCGGGTCGTTTTTCACAGCGGCCGGCACGCGGCGGTCGGCATACACATCGGAAAAATAGAACTCGCCCCCGGGCTTGAGCAGGCGCTGCACGCCGGCCAGCACCGCGTCCTTGTCGGGCGAGAGGTTGACCACGCAGTTGGAGACGATCACGTCGAAGCTGCCGGGCGCCAGGCCGAGTTCGTCCAGCCGCTCGATGTAGCCATGCAGGAAGGCCACGTTGTCATAGCCGAACAGCTCCGCATGGTGGGCCTGGTGTGTGCGCGCCACGGCCAGCTGTTCATCGGTCATGTCCACGCCGACCACCGAGCCGGTGGGCCCGACCAGCTGGGCCAGCGCGTACACGTCGCGGCCCGAGCCGCAGCCGAGGTCCAGCACGCGGCAGCCTTCGAGCAGCGGCGGGCAAACCAGGCCGCAGCCGTAGTACCGCGACAACACCTCGGGATGAATGCGCGCCAGCAAGGGCTTGAGCCACTCGGGCATGCTGCTGACGTCGCAGCAGGCACTGGTCTTGAGGTCTGCCGTTCCCTGCAGCTGGCGGCCGTAGTAGTCGGTGACGATGTTGTAGGTGTTGCTGTCGTTGCGCATGGGCGTTCTTCCGGAAGTAACTGCTATGAAATCAGGAGCTGCTGACGCTTGTCGTGATTGGGCTGGAGGCCGATTTGGCTTGATGTTTCGGGCGCATGAAGCCGGCCGGCAGGTGAGCCAGGTCGGCCGCTTCGTCGATGTCGTGCAGCACCGGGCCCTGCCAGACGCGCAGGCCCAGCGCGGCCAGGCGCTGCAGTGTGTTGGCGGTGACCGCCGGGGTGCTCCACGCCATGTCCGTGAATATCTCGGGGCAGGGTGCCTGCAGGCCGATCAGCACATAACCGCCGTCGGCCACGGGCTGTAGCACCGCGTCGTGCTGCGCCAGTTGCCGGGCCGCCTCGCGCAGCTGCGCGCTGTCCAGTGCCGGGCAGTCGGTGCCGATCAGCAGCACCGGTCCGGACGGAAACGCCAGGGCGCGCCGCATCGCGCGGTCCATGCGTTCACCGAGGTCGCCCTCGCCCTGGGCGGTGCAGGTCACCCCGGCAGGCGGCGCCGCACCGTGCCAGGCCGGGTCACCGGGCGCCGGGCTCATACACAGCTCCACCGCGTCCAGTCCGGCAGCGAGGGCCTGCTGCAGCGTGTGGTCCAGCATGGCACGCGCCAGCGCCGCCGCGCCGTCCGCACCGAGCGCCGGAGTCAGCCGGGTCTTGACGGCGCCGGGCTGCGGTGCCTTGGCAAAAATCACCAGGCGGGTCACCGGTACAACTCCGCCAGGTGCTGTGGCGAAACGCCGCGCCAGTAGGCAAACCGCAGCCGCCACATCAGCAGCACGGTGCGCCAGACGCCGCGGCTTTCCCAGCGCCGGCCCGATGTCTGCACTTTGGCCCTCAGGCAGGCCGGGCGCGACAGCTGCAACAGGCTGCGGGACATCTCGATGTCTTCCATCAGCGGCTGGGCCGGGAAGCCGCCCACGGCCTCGAAGGCCGCGCGGGTCATGAACATGGCCTGGTCGCCGGTGGCGATGCCGGTCAGCCGCGAGCGCAGGTTCATCAGCGCGGCAATCAGCCTGAGCATGCGGGGCCGCCCGGTGATGGCCACATCAAAACGGCCCCAGACGCGCGCGCCGCCGGCCAGGGCTTCGCGGATCAGTTCGTCGGCGTTGGCCGGCAACCGGGTATCGGCATGCAGAAACAGCAAGACATCGCCGTTTGCCTGCGCCGCGCCCGCGTTCATTTGCAGCGCGCGGCCGCGCGGCGCGTTGACGACCTGCGCACCGCCGGCCTGCGCCAGCGCGGCGCTGGGGTCGCTGCTGCCGCCGTCGGCCACGATGATCTCTGCCCCGCGTGCCAGCAGCGGTGCCAGTGTCTGCAGTGCCGCGCCCAGGCCGGCGGCTTCGTTGAGAACGGGCAAAACCACGGACAGTCGCGCCGCTGCCATGGCGTGCTCAGTGCTCCAGCGCGCCGCCGCAGCTGCTGCCCTGGCCGGCGGTGCAGCCATAACAGTGGCCCGCCACGCGGATCGGCTGCTCATCGATCCCGCTGACCAGCAGCTCACGCAGGTGGCGCTGCAGCCCCGAGGTGCCCAGCGGCAGGCCGAGCTGCTGGTTGAAGTCGCAGTCCGACAACCAGCCCTGCCAGTCCACGCTGACCGTGTTGCGGCACATCACGCCGCCCAGGTTCTGTTCCTGAAAGCTGCCCTTGAGCAGCTCCATATAGCTGTCAAACGTGCCCTTGGACACCAGGGTCGAGCCAAAGCGCTGGATCGGCATGTTGGTCAGCGCATACAACTCATTGAAGACGATGCCGAAGTGCTCGAGAAGTTCGCGTTTGTAGTCGGCCTGCAGCGCCTGCTGCTCGGGCGGCAGCGACGGGCCCTGCGGGTTGTAGACCAGGTTCAACGACAGGCCGGAGCCGGTCTGGCCATAACCAAGGCTGTTGAGTTTTTGCAGGGCCGCGATGCTGAGGTCGAACACGCCTTCGCCGCGCTGCTTGTCCACATTGGCGGCCGAGTAACAGGGCATGGAGGCCACGATGTCCACGCCTTGTTCTGCCAGGAATTCGGCCAGCCCCTCCTGCCCGGGCTCGAACAGAATGGTGAGGTTGCAGCGGTCGATCACACGCACACCCTGCGCGCGCGCGGCACGCACCAGCTCGCGAAAGCCCGCATGCAGTTCGGGGGCGCCGCCGGTCAGGTCCAGCGTGCCCAGGCCGCGTGCGGCCAGCACCCGGGGGATCAGCGCCATCGTCTCGGCATCCATCATTTCGGTGCGGTTCGGTCCGGCGTTGACATGGCAATGCAGGCAGCTCTGGTTGCACTTGTAGCCGAGGTTGACCTGCAGGGTGTCGAGTTTCGCGCGGCGCAATGCCGGGAAGGGCGTTTTTTTCAGCAGGGGAAGGGTGTCATGCATGGTGGGTCCGTTCGGGTTCAGGTCAGCAGCGCGGCCAGGCGCGCACGCACATCGGGGGCCATGGCGTCAGGCTGGGTGACCAGCGCGTTGTGCAAGGCGGTGTGGGCTTCGCTGGCCGGTTGTTCGGTTCCCAGCAGGCGTATGACCTCGGCCACCACCTGCTGGGCACGGCCGGCGTTTTTCAGCAGGTTGGCCAGCGCCATGTTGGCATTGACCTGCGCCTCGCGCGGGTGCCAGCAGTCGAAATCCGTCACCATGGCCAGCGTGGTGTAGGCGATTTGCGCCTCGCGCGCGAGTTTGGCTTCGGGCATGTTGGTCATGCCGATCACGCCCGCGCCCATGCTGCGGTACCAGTGAGACTCGGCCAGGCTGGAAAACTGCGGGCCCTCGATACACACATAGGTGCCGCCTTCGTGCAGATTGACGCCGTGGCCGGGGGCATCGGCGGCCAGCACGCTGCGCACCGCACGCGCCAGCAGACCGGCGGCGGCGGGGCAGACCGGCTGCGCCATGGACACATGGGCCACCGCGCCCTGGCCGAAGAAGGTGCTGTCGCGGCGTTTGGTCAGGTCGATGAACTGGTCGGGCAGCACCATGTCCAGCGGCTTGAAATCCTCGCGCAACGAGCCCACGGCCGACACCGAGACGATGTAACGCACGCCCAGCTGCTTCATCGCGTGGATGTTGGCGCGGTAAGGCACTTCGAAGGGCAGCAGGCGGTGGCCACGCGCATGACGCGCCAGAAACACGGCCGGAACGCCGTGGACGCTGCCGGTGACCAGCACGTCGGAGGGCGCGCCGAAGGGCGTGTCCATCACCTGTTCCTGCGCGTTGTCGAGTGCGTCCATCTGGTAGAGGCCGCTGCCTCCGATGATGCCTACCAGTGCCTGGGTCATGCGCGGGTTCCTTTGGGGTGGGTGGATGTCAGCTCAGACGGGATTTTGAGCGGATTTTGCAGCAAGCAGTGTTAGCCTCGCGTTAAACCCGGCTTCATGCTTGGTCGTCGCCGGGCGGGATTTCTTACACCGCGCGGGTCTGGTGCTGTAAGAATTGGCGTTTTCGCCCGACTGAATCCGCAGAACAACCCGAGAGGACGGCCGTGAATTCACGCAAACTTTTCATCGCCGTGCTGCTGCTGGCGGGCATAGGCGCCTTTTTTGCGCTGGATCTGGGCCGTTATCTGAGTCTGGCCTTCCTCAAGGACAGCCAGTCGTCTTTCCAGGCGGCTTTTGAGCAGAAGCCGGTCTGGGTGACGCTGGTGTTTTTTGCCGTCTATGTTGCCGTCACCGGCCTGTCGCTGCCGGGGGCCGTCATCATGACGCTGGCGGCCGGCGCCGGCTTCGGCCTGGTGCTCGGGACCCTCGTGGTGTCTTTCGCCTCGACGCTGGGGGCGACGCTGGCCATGCTGGCGGCGCGTTACCTGTTGCGCGACAGCATCCAGGCCCGTTTTGGCAAACGGCTGGACGAGATCAACAAGGGCATCGAAAAGGAAGGTGCGTTTTACCTGTTCTCGCTGCGGCTGATCCCGGTCGTGCCGTTTTTTGCGCTCAACCTGCTGATGGGGCTGACACACATCCGGACCTGGACCTACTTCTGGGTCAGCCAGCTCGGCATGCTGGCCGGTACCGTGGTGTATGTGAATGCCGGCACGCAGATCGCGAAGATCGATTCGCTGCAGTCGATTGCCTCGCCGGCGCTGATCGGCTCCTTTGTGCTGCTCGGTCTGTTGCCGCTGGCGGTCAACAAGCTGCTGCAGTTTTTCAGGCGCCGCCGGGTCTACGCACGCTGGGCCAAGGTGCGCCCGGCTCGGTTTGACCGCAACCTGATCGTGATCGGCGCCGGCGCCGGCGGCCTGGTCACCGCCTACATCGCCGCGGTGGTCAAGGCCAGGGTCACACTGGTGGAAGCCCACAAGATGGGCGGTGACTGCCTGAACTATGGCTGTGTGCCGTCCAAGGCGCTGATCCGCAGCGCCAAACTCGCGCACCAGATGAATCATGGCGCCAGTTATGGCCTGAGCAATAACACGCCGGTGTTCAGTTTCAGGGCGGTGATGCAGAGGATTCAGGCGGTCATCCGCGCGATTGAACCGCATGACAGCATAGCGCGTTATACCGGCCTGGGGGTGGAGGTGCTGCAGGGCCATGCGCGCATCCTCAACCCGTGGACTGTCGAGATAACGCTCAATGGCGGCGGCACGCAGACCCTGACGACACGCAGCATCGTGATCGCAGCCGGTGCCCGGCCGCTGGTGCCGCCCTTGCCGGGACTGGAAGAGGCGGGCTACGTGACCAGCGACACCCTGTGGGAGGCCTTCGCGCAACTCGACGAGGTACCCCGGCGCCTGGTGATTCTCGGTGGCGGACCGATAGGCTGTGAACTGGCGCAGGCGTTTGCCCGGCTGGGCTCGCAGGTCACGCAGGTCGAGATGGCGCCGCGCCTGATGTTGCGTGAGGACGAGGAGGTGTCGGAACTGGCGCGCCAGGCGCTGGCCGCGGATGGTGTGTCGGTGCTGACCGGCCACAAGGCGCTGCGCTGCGAAATAGCGGATGGGGTCAAAACACTGGTCGTCGAACACGGCGGCAGCGAACAGCGGCTGGACTTCGACCAGCTGATCTGCGCCGTCGGGCGGGTCGCGCGGCTGGAGGGTTATGGGTTGGAAGAGCTCGGCATCCCGGTGCAGCGCACCGTGGAGACCAACGAGTACCTGCAGACCATCTACCCCAACATCTACGCGGCCGGCGACGTGGCCGGGCCCTACCAGCTCACCCATGTGGCGGCGCACCAGGCCTGGTACGCCGCAGTCAACGCGCTGTTCGGCGAGTTCAAGATGTTCAAGGCCGATTACTCGGTGATTCCCTGGACCACCTTCATCGACCCGGAGGTGGCGCGTGTCGGCTTGAACGAACAGGAAGCGCGCGAGAAAAACATCGCTTTTGAAGTGACCCGCTACGGCATGGACGACCTGGACCGTGCCATTGCCGATGGCGAGGCGCGCGGTTTTGTCAAGGTGCTGACGATGCCCGGCAAGGACACGATTCTGGGCGTGACCATCGTCGGCACGCATGCGGGCGACCTGCTGGCCGAGTATGTGCTGGCCATGCGGCATGGGCTGGGACTCAACAAGATTCTCTCGACCATCCACACCTACCCGACACTGGCCGAGGCCAACAAATACGCGGCCGGCGAATGGAAACGCGCGCACCAGCCGCACCGCCTGCTCGAAGGGGTGCGGCGTTACCACGACTGGAAGCGGGGTTGACATGAGGACCTGGCTGGCTGTGTTGTTCGCCGGGCTGCTGCTGCCCCTGGCTCAGGCGCAGGCGCCAGGCCCGGCCCTCAGCGCGTTTTCGTCGGCCAGTGGCGCCGAACCGCCGGCGCCCTGGCGCGTGGTGGGTGTGCCGGGCGGCAAAATCCCGCTGACCCGCTACGCCCTGGTCGAACTGGACGGACGCAAGGTGCTGCGGGTGGAGGCGTCAAAGTCCTATGGCAACCTGGTACATGACCTGCCAGCGGCGGTGCCCGAGGCCGGGCTGCAACTGCGCTGGCGCTGGCGGCTGGACGAGGCGCTGCGCGGTGGCGACCTGCGCCGCCGTGAGGGCGACGACAGCCCGCTCAAGGTGTGTGCGCTGTTCGACATGCCGCTCGCCGGGCTCGGCCTGATCGAGCGCAACCTGCTGCGCCTGGCGCGCGCAGCCAGTGGCGAGAAATTGCCATCGGCCACCCTGTGTTACGTCTGGGACGGCACGCTGGCGCCGGGCAGCCTGCTGCCCAATGCCTACACCGCGCGCGTGCGTTTCATCGTGCTGGACAGCGGCGAGCAGCGCCTGGGCCAGTGGGTGAGCCACACGCGCGATCTGGGCGCTGACTTCCGCCGCGCCTTTGGCGCGGAAAGTGAGACCGTGCCGCCGCTGCAGGCCGTGCTGGTGGGCGCCGATGCCGACAACACCGGTGGCCGCAGCCTGGCCCATGTCGGGGATGTCACACTGTCTCCATGACATCCACTTTGAATGCAAGCCCGGGCTTGAAACACCTGGTGCTGCTGGGCGCCGGCCATGCCCATGTGCATGTGCTGCACAGCCTGGCGCAAAACCGGCCAGCAGACCTCGACATCACCGTCATCGCTCCGTATCCGCGCCAGCTGTATTCCGGCATGGTGCCGGGATTCGTGGCCGGGCATTACGCGCTCGACCAGTGTGTCATTCCGCTGGCCGGCCTGCTGGCGGGCTGCGGTGCACGTTACATCGAGGGCAGCGGTGTGGCCCTCGATGCCGGGGCAAAAACCGTGACGCTGGCCAGCGGTGAGACCGTGGCCTGGGACTGGCTGAGCCTCAACACCGGGCCGGTGATGGACCGCGAACGGATCGAGGCGGACATGCCGGGCGCGCGCGAACACGCCCTGTTTGTGCGGCCCATCGAAGCCTTCGGCCAGTTGTGGCCCCAGGTGGCCGCTTTGGGCCGCAGCCGGCCGATTCACCTGGTGGTGGTGGGCGCTGGCGCGGCCGGGCTGGAACTGGCGATGGCTGTAGCCCATGCGCTGGGCGGCGCCAGCTTCGCGCCGGGCGGCCGCGTGAGCCTGGTGACCGGCGGCCCGCCACCGGCCTGGAACTACCCGGCCGGTGTGCAGCGCCGCGTGGTGCAGGCCCTGCGGCGCCTGCAGATCACGGTCTTGCCCGATGCCTGTGTCGGCATGTCGGCCGGGGAAGTCCGGCTGGCCGGCGGCGCGCGCCTGGCCTGCGACGCCCCGGTGCTGGCCGTAGGCGCCCAGGCGCCCGACTGGCTGGCCGGCAGTGGGCTGGCACTGGACGGGGCCGGGTTCGTGGCCGTCAACCGCTTTCAGCAAAGCACCAGCCACACCCATGTGTTTGCGGCGGGCGACGTGGCCAGCCGTGTCGATGCGCCGCATCCGCGCAGCGGCGTCTATGCGGTACGTGCCGGGCCGCCGCTGCTGGCCAACCTGCGCGCTGCCTGGCAGGGCCAGGCTTTGCAGCCTTACCAGCCGGCTGCGCGCACGCTCAACCTGATTTCCTGTGGCGAACGCCATGCAATCGCCGCCTGGGGCCGGCTGCACGTTGAAGGGCGCTGGGTGTGGCAGCTGAAAGACCGCATCGACCGGGGCTTTGTGGCCCGGTACTCTGCGCCAGCCTGACCCGGAGCAGTCGCCGGGCTGCTCTGTTTTTGATAGCTGCCTGCGCTGGTGGAATAAGGGCTGGAGGCCAAAAACACATGAAAAAACCCGCACCAGGCGGGTTGATTCGCAAGCGCGGCGCGCTTACTTCTTGGCGGGTTCGGTCTTGGCGCCGGCTTTGACCTCGGCCTTGGCGTCGGCTTTGGGGGTGACCGCAGCCTTGACGTCCTTGGCGGTCTCCTTGACGGCGTCCTTGGTGGCAACGGCCGCACCCTTGACCGCGTCTTTGGTGGCGACCGCCGCATCCTTGGCTTTTTCAGTGACGGGTTTGTCGGCCTTGACCTCGGCTTTGCCGCCGGCCCGGTAGCTGGCGCCGTTGACGGTCAGGCCTTCGGCCGAGAATTTCACGGCGCTGTCGGTGCCCACGCCTTTGACGCGAGTCACAAAATCATTCCAGTCCTTGAAGGGCGCTTTTTTGCGCTCGGCCATGATCAGGGCCGATTTGACCGGGCCGATGCCCTTGATGCTGTCGAGTTCGGCCGTGGTGGCGGTGTTGACGTCGACGGCAGCAAAGGCCATGGCGACATACATGGTGGCGACAAAGGCCAGCAGTTTCTTGAACATCGGGAAGCTCCTCGTGGTTGTGGAAAGCGGTGAGTCGTGCTGCGGCGCAGGATCTCCTGGATGTAACGGCTGTCGCAGCCCCCAGGTTGACCCGTCGGCTGTTTGCGCTGGATCAAGGCTGCAGCTGCAGGCCAAGGCATAAGCTGCAGTATCGCCACAAACAGGCCTTCCGGCAGCGACCAGGAGCAGAAAATGCCCACTCGTTTGAAAGACTTTGCAACCGCCATGGTGACCGTGGTCGAGCCCGAAACGCCGGCATCTGTGGCCGCCCAGCTGATGCGCAAGCACCATGTCGGCGCGCTTGTCGTTGTTGATGCGGCGCAAAGGCAGCACCCGGTGGGCATCCTGACCGACCGGGATCTGGTGCTGGCCCTGATGGCCGAGGGACTGGACCCCGAGGTATTCACCGTCGGCGACATCATGTCCGTCGAGCTTGTCCAGGCGAGCCCCGGGATGGACGCGATGGACGCGGTGGCACTGATGCGCAGGCATCGGCTGCGCCGCCTTGTCATTGTTGACGAGGCGGGCCGGCTGACCGGTGTCGTCACGCTGGAGGACATCCTGGCCGTGCTGACACAGGAGCTGGCCGACCTGGCTGCCGGGGTGATCGGTGCCAGGGACAGGGAATTCGAGCAGCGCGCTTGAGGAGATCCCATGATGACCAGGACCTGGCTTGTTGTTCCATGGATGGTTCTGGCCAGCCTCGCGGGGCCGGTGGTGGCCCAAATCAAAAAGGATGCCGTGCGCGGCGAACTTTTGTATTCGACACATTGCATTGGCTGCCACAACGCCCAGCTTCACTGGCGCGACAAAAAGGCGGCGAAAGACTGGGCCAGCCTCAAGGCCGAAGTCGAACGCTGGCAGAAAACCTCGGGGCTTGGCTGGCGGGAGGAGGACGTGACCGAGGTGGCGCGTTACCTCAACGCACTGTATTACCGGTTTCCCGAGCCGCGGGGCGCTGGCGCCCTGACGGCGGAGGCGACCGAAGCGGCACACCCCCGCTGACGGTCGCCCGGCGCCGGCCGATCAGGCGGGAGTGGCTTCGCCCCGGGTCAAGGCACGCATATAGGCCGCCACACCGGTCTGCACATCCGCAAAGGCATGCTGGCAACCGGCCGCGCGCAGCGCGGTCAGGTCCGCCTGGGTGTAACTCTGGTATTTGCCGACCAGCGCCGCCGGGAAACCGATGTAGTCGATCAGGCCGCCGTGCGTGGCTTCCTGCAGGGTCAGTGCTTTTTCGCCCTGCTGCTGGCGCAAGGTGTTGACCACGGCAAGCGCCACGTCGTTGAAGGGTTGGGCCTTGCCGGTGCCGAGGTTGAAAATGCCGCGGGCCTCGGGATGGTCGAGGAACCAGAGGTTGACGGCGACCACGTCGTCGATGAAAACGAAGTCGCGCATCTGCCCGCCGGGGCCATAGCCGCCATACTCGCCGAACAGCTTGACCTTGCCTTCGGCGCGGAACTGGCTGAACTGATGGAAGGCGACGCTGGCCATGCGGCCCTTGTGCTGCTCGCGCGGACCGTAGACGTTGAAGTAGCGAAAGCCGGCGACCTGGGCCTGCGCCCCTTCAAAATGCGCTCCGAGTTCACGCCGGAGCTTCTGGTCGAACAGCAGCTTGGAGTAGCCGTAGACATTGAGCGGCTTTTCGAATTCGCGCGACTCGCGGAAGGTGTCGGATCCGCCGTAGGTGGCGGCTGACGAGGCGTAGATCAGGCGCGTCTCCTGGGCCTGGCAGGCGTCGAACAGGTCGCAGGACAAGCTGTAGTTGTTGTCCATCATGTACTTGCCGTTGGTCTCCATGGTGTCGCTGCAAGCGCCTTCATGGAACACCGCCTCGACATCGCCGAAAGCCGCTTCGGCAAACAGCTCGTAGAAATCGTCGGCGTCGATGTACTCGGCAATCTGCAGGTCCGCCAGGTTGCGGAACTTGTCACCCTGGGTCAGGTCGTCGACCGCGATGATGTCGTCGATGCCGCGCGCATTCAGGCCCTGGATGATGTTGGAGCCAATAAACCCGGCGGCGCCGGTGACGACGATTTTCATTGGAAAAGTTCCTCGTAAGTGACGCTGGCGGTGCCGAACTTGCCGACCACGATGCCGCCGGCGCGGTTCGCCACCGGCACCGCGTCGCGCATGCCGAGGCCGGCCGCCAGCATCGCCGCCAGGGCGCCGATCACCGTGTCGCCGGCGCCGGTGACATCGAACACCTCGCGCGCCAGCGCCGGCACATGCATCTGGCCCCGGGCGTCGAACAGCGTCATGCCTTCCTCGCTGCGGGTCAGCAGCACCGCCTGCAACTGCAGGTCCTCACGCAGCTTCTGGGCACGTGATTGCAGGTCTGCCTCGTCGTGCCAGAGGCCGATGACCTGTTCGAGTTCGGCGCGATTCGGCGTGATGGCGGTGGCGTTTTTGTACCGGGAATAGTCCGAACCCTTGGGATCGACCAGCACCACCTTGCCGGCGGCTCGGGCCTGGTTGATCATGAGCGCAATGTGTGCCAGTCCGCCCTTGCCATAGTCGGAAAACAGCACGGTGTCATGCTGCGGCAGCAACTGGTCGAAGGCGGCGGACTGCGACGCCAGCACCTCGTTTTCGGGGATGTTTTCAAAATCCAGCCGCAGCAGCTGCTGCTGGCGGCCGATCACGCGCAGTTTGACCGTGGTCTTGAGCTTGGGATCGCGGCCGAAGCAGGGCGTGATGCCGGAGGCGGCGACCAGCGCTTCCAGCTGGTGGCTGGCCTCGTCGTCGCCGACCACGCTCAGCAACGAGGCCCGCGCGCCGACAGTCACGATGTTGAACGCCACGTTGGCCGCGCCGCCCATGCGTTCTTCCTGGCGCGTCACGCGCACCACCGGCACCGGCGCCTCCGGCGAGATCCGGTCCACTGCGCCATACCAGTAACGGTCCAGCATGGCGTCGCCGACCACCAGCACACGGGCCTTGGCGAGTTGTTCTCGGGACAAATTTGAAGATGTCATGTTGAGAGAATCTTATTCACGCGGACGCCGCGGAACCGGCTTTGCCGGGCCGCAGGCGTCGCCCCCTGCAAGGGGGAGGGAGGCGAAGCCTCCACGGGGGTGTGCCATATTTCCGACGGGGGTAGTCATAGTTCTTCGATTCGGCGAGCGGGATAGCTGTCCCAGGCCTGGCAGCCGGGGCAGTGCCAGAAATGCTGGGTGGCCTCGAAGCCGCAGGCTGCGCAGCGGTAGCGCATCAGTGGTTTGGTGGCCTTGTCGAGCGCGCGCTGCACCAGGCCGTGCTGTCGCTCGTCGCCGAGCTTTTCACCGGCAATCCACTTGGCTGCGGCCACCAGCGAGGCTTCCCGCTCGAGGTGCTGCACATAGCGGTCGCGCGGCTCGCCCGGCCCGGTATCCAGCTTGATGATGGCTTCGATGACATCGATGGATGGCATCGCGGCGTAGCTGGCCTGCAGCAACTCGCGCGCCGGCTGCTGCTGGCCGCCTTGCTGCGCGATGTTGCCCAGCAGGCCGGCAGCCAGCGGCAGCGCCTGCGGCGCGGTTTGATCGAGCTTGAGCAGGGTGGCGAAGGCGTCGGCGTGCCGGCCCAGCTGGTTTTGCAGTTTGGCCAGGTCGATCAGCGGGCGCGGTGAGGCGGGCGCGAGCGCGACGGCCTTTTGCAGCGTGTCCAGCGCCTGCGCCGTGTCTCCCGAGGCTGACGCCGTCTGCGCCTGCTCGCACAGGTAGTGGGCCTGGCGGCCGCTGAAGCTGCCGTGGCTGGCGCTGTCGAGCTTGCCGGCGATATCGGTGGCGTGGCTCCAGTCGCGCGAACGTTCGTAGATCGACAGCAGGGCCAACCGGGCTTCTTCCTCGTAACTGGTTCCCTCGAGCTTGCGCAGCGCGACTTCGGCGCGGTCCAGCAGGCCGGCCTTCAGGAAGTCCAGCGCCAGCGCGTGCTGTGCGCGGTCGCGCTCGGGCTGGGTCAGGTCGCCACGCGACATCAGGTGTTCGTGCACGCGCACCGCGCGTTCGTATTCGCCGCGGCGGCGAAACAGGTTGCCGAGCGCGAAATGCAGCTCCGAGGTGTCGGGGTCGTTCTGCACCGCCTCGATGAAGGCATCGATGGCCTGGTCCTGCTGCTCGTTGAGCAGGAAGTTCAGGCCCCGGAAGTAGGCCTTGGGCGCCTGCCGGTTCTCGATGCGCATCTGCCTCAGGTCAAGGCGGGAGGCCAGCCAGCCGAGGGTGAAAGCGATGGGAAAGCCGAGCAGAACCCAGGTGAAGTCAAAGTCCATGGTGCATGGTGGAGGGGTTCTCGCTGAGCTGGCTCTGCTGGCTCAGGCGTGTGCTCCGGCGCTTTTTCCACCAGCGCGGCATCATCATCAGGATGCCGGCTCCCAGGCCGAACGCAAAAGTCACCAGCACCACCAGCACCAGCGGCGCCTGCCACTGTGTTCCGAAAAAGAAATTCACGGAAACGACTTGCTGGTTGTTCAGCGCGAACGCAAAAAGCGTAAAAAAAATGGCTGCCTTGAGCAGCCACATCAGGTATTTCACTTGGCGTCCCCAAAGTAGCTCTGGCGATTGTAGCCAGCCGCGGGGGAGCGCAAGCCTATTTGGACCGGGAAACCAGCATTTCCTCGGTGCGGGTGTCCACCGCTTCGCGCAAGGCCTTGCCTGGCTTGAAGTGGGGCACGCGTTTTTCCGGGATCGCCACGCTTTCGCCGGAGCGCGGATTGCGCCCCATGCGCGGCGGGCGCCGGTTGATCGAGAAACTGCCGAAGCCCCGGATCTCGATCCGGTGCCCACGCACCAGCGCGTCGCTCATGGCGTCAAGAATCGTCTTGACGGCATATTCGGCGTCGCGGTGTGTCAGCTGGCTGAATCGGGCCGCCAGTTCTTCGACAAGATCGCTTCGGGTCATGGAAATGGGGGGACAGCGAAATGGCGTGCCGTTCCTGGGAGCCGGCACGCCATGGTCGCGGGGTCCGTTTACTTCTCGGTGTTGTCCAGCTTGGCGCGCAGCAGGGCGCCCAGGCTGGTCAGGCCGGCGCTTTCACGCGAGGACTGCTGGCTCAGGGTTGCCATGGCTTCCTGCTGGTCGGCGTTGTCCTTGGCCTTGACCGACAGCTGGATGTTGCGGGTCTTGCGATCCACGTTCACCACCACGGCGGAGACTTCGTCGCCTTCTTTCAGCACGTTGCGCGCGTCTTCGACGCGGTCACGGCTGATTTCGCTGGCACGCAGGTACCCGATGATGTCTTCGCCCAGATCAATCTCTGCGCCCTTGGCATCCACGGTCTTGACCTTGCCGGTCACGATCGCACCCTTGTCGTTGATCGACACGAAGGTGGTGAACGGATCGGAATCGAGCTGCTTGATGCCCAGCGAGATGCGCTCGCGGTCCACGTCCACAGCCAGCACGATGGCTTCGACTTCCTGGCCCTTTTTGTAGTTGCGCACGGCGGCTTCGC
>JAUXPP010000070.1 GCA_030683705.1 Polaromonas sp.
GGCACCCTGAGCAACGACTTCTTCGTCAACCTGCTCGACATGCGCACCCAGTGGCGCAAGTCCGAAACTTCCGGGGACGTGCTCGAAGGCCGCGACCGGACAACGGGCGAGATCAAGTGGACCGCTACCGTAATCGACCTCGTCTTCGGTTCGAACGCCCAGCTCCGCGCCATCGCGGAGGTGTATGCCTGCAGCGACGCTCAGGAGGTGTTCGTGCGGGATTTTGTGGCGGCGTGGAACAAGGTGATGAATCTGAATCGGTACGATTTGGTTTGACCGTCAGGCCCACCCCTGACGCCCCTGCGGTGGGCCCCGGCGCACCCGGGTCTGCTTTAATCAGAAGGTCTAATTCCCCACTCCCACCCCCCCGCCCTTCCCTCGCCCCGCTGGGCGAGGGAAGGGCGCCTCATTTGGCCGCGTGCGCTGCGCTCGCGTGCAAACATGACCGTTCGTTGGGATTCCCGTCCTTGAAGCGCTTTGCGCTTCAAGGACTCCGAACGGGGTCCGGTGTTTGGATTTTCGTTTTCTTCCCCACCCTTCTGTATGCGCCGAGGAGCGCAGCCGAAAGTGGATCAGGGCGAGCGATTGTCTGAGCCGAAGGCGAGTTCGAGCTCGACCCCGGCTGGACCGAGCACCGCAGGTTGCCCCTGAGCAAAGCGAAGGGGACGCAGACAGCAGGGTCGCCTTTTCTTTGGTGACTTTCTTTTGGCGAAGCAAAAGAAAGTTACTTGCCGCCGGGCAACCCCCGGCCAACAGGCGTGGGCACGCATCAAGGCACGAGGAAACAAAGGGATGGCTCCCGGATCCAGTCCGGGATGACCCTCCAGCAGAGTCACCCCGCCCAGCGCACCCACCCCATCTGCGCCGTGACCAGCACCACGATACCGAACACGATGCGGTACCAGGCAAAGGGCACGAAGCTGTGGGTGGCGATGTAACGCAGCAGCCAGCGTATGCACAGCCAGGCGCTGATGAATGAAAACAGCAGGCCGACGCCGAACATCGGCAGGTCCGCCACTGACAGCAGCGCGCGGTCCTTGTACAGGCTGTAGACCCCCGCGCCTATCAGCGTCGGGATCGCCAGGTAAAACGAAAAATCGGTGGCCGCCTTGCGCGACAGGCCCAGCAACATGCCGCCGATGATGGTCGCGCCGCTGCGGCTGGTGCCGGGAATCATGGCCAGGCATTGCACCAGGCCGACCTTGATCGCGTCTTTCAGGGTCATGGCCTCGACCTCCTGGACACGCGCCATGGCCGGGTTGGCCTGCTGGCGCCGCTCGGCCCACAGGATGATGAAGCCGCCGATGATGAAAGTGGTCGCCACCACCACCGGCGTGAACAGGTTGGCCTTGATGGCCTTGCCGAACAGCAGGCCCAGCAGCACCGCCGGTACAAAAGCCACGAACACGTTGAGCGCAAACTGCTGCGCCTGCTTTTCGGTGGGCAGCGCCACCAGCGTATCGCGGATCTTCTGCCAGTACACCAGGATCACGGCAAAAATGGCGCCGGTCTGGATGGCGATGTCGAAGACCTTGGCCTTGGCGTCGTCAAAACCGAGCAGCGCCCCGGCGAGGATCAGGTGGCCGGTGGAGGAAATCGGCAAAAACTCGGTCAGCCCCTCGACGATGCCCATGATGGCCGCCTTGATCAGCAATGTGATGTCCACGCACGCTCCAGAAAGATAAGCGCTGATTATCGCCGCGGGCTCACGACGTCCTGCGCTTCGCCGCTCACGCCCCCGCCCTGCATTTCGCGCCGCGCCGCCGGCATTTCGTCGCAAGCCGCTGGCGCCGGTTGGCCAGGCTGGGCAAAGTCCGTCCCACAGACAAACCCGCCTTAACCCAGGAGATCACCATGTTTATCCAGCTTGTCGCGCAGCACCCCGAGGCGCTGGGCGCCATCCTCACCAGGACCCCGCCGTGGGTCGGCGGCCTGTTCGCCGTCCTGCTGGCGCTGGGCCTGAGCCAGACGCGCGATCGCCAGGTCAGCCAGTTGCGCATGGCCGTCATGCCGCTAGCCATGACCGGCCTGTCACTGTGGGGCACCGTGTCCGCCTTCGGCAAGTCACCGCTGTTCGGCTACGTCGTGCTGGTCTGGCTTGCCGGCGCGCTGCTGCTGGGCGGCCTGGTCGCCATGACGTCGGCGCCTGCCGGCACACGTCATGACGCGGCCAGCCGCAGCTTCCGGGTCCCGGGCAGCTGGCTGCCGCTGGCGCTGATCCTCGGCATCTTCCTGACCAAATACATCGTCGGCGTGGATCTGGCCATGCAGCCCGGCCTGGCCCACGACAGCCAGTACCCCCTGGTGGTAGGCGCGCTCTACGGCATCTTCAGCGGCGCCTTCGCCGGACGCGCCGCCCGTCTCTGGCGCCTGGCCCTGCAGCCCGCAGCCGCCCCGTCTTCGTCCCCGCTCCTCCCCACCTGAAAGGAATCGCCATGACCACCCCCCACACAAGCACGGCCCTGCCCGACACCCGCCTGGAACAACTGGCGCGCAAACGCGCCGGCGCCAAGCTGGGCTGGTACATCCACGCCACGGTCTACCTGCTGGTCAACCTGTTGCTGCTCGCCTTGTCGCTGTCCAGCGGGCGCCACTGGGCCGTCTTTCCGCTGTTGGGCTGGGGCCTCGGCCTGGCGGTCCACGGTGCCGTGGTGTTTCTGCTCACCGGTGGCGCCGGCCTGCACGAACGCCTGGTGCAGCAGGAGCGCGAACGCCTCACGCTGCAGCGCGACCCCTGGTGAATTTTTCAATCCCTTCATCCGTTTCAACCCACTGTTCCAGCGAGGTTTCCATGTCCACCCGAACCCTGTTTCCCCTCCTGTCCGCCTTGCCCGTCCTGCTGGCAGCGGCCAGCGTCCATGCGGGCGACCTCAGCATCGAAGTCAACATTCCCGGCCAGCGGCAAGGCGCCGTGCGCGCCGCGGTATTCGACAAGGCCGAGGGCTTCCCACGCGGCACGCCGCTGCGCACGGCCGTGGCCCAGGCGGTCGAGGGCAAGGCCTCGTTGCAGTTCGCCGGCCTGCCTGCCGGCGACTACGCGCTGACCGCCTACCTCGACGAAAACAGCAACAACCAGCTGGACAGCAACCTCTTCGGTTTGCCGACCGAGCCCTACGGCTTCAGCCGCAATGCGCGCGGCATGGCCGGCCCGCCGCCGTTTGCAGACGCCGCCTTTCGGGTGGAGGGCGGCGCATCGCAACACAGCTTCGACCTGAAATAAGCGGAGCCCGCCATGAACTTCAGCATCAACCGCCGCGCCGCGTTGGCCGCCCTGGGCACCGCTGCCGCCGGAGCCGCCGGCTGGGGCCGTGCGGCCACGCCACAGGACGCCTGGCGCAGCAGCTACGCCCCGCACAACGGGCCCCTGAAAGCACCGCTGGACAGCGGGCCCTTGCGCATAGCAGGCCGCTGGCCGGCTGCGCTGACCGGCACGCTGTACCGTGTGGGCCCGGCGCGGCGCGAACTCGGCGGCGTGTCCATGAACCACTGGTTCGACGGTGACGGCATGTTGCAGGCCTTCCGCTTTGAAGGCGGCCGGGTATCGCACCGCGGCGTACTGCTGGCCACGCCCAAGCTGCAGGCCGAGGAGGCGGCAGGCCGGCTGTTGTACCCGGGCTTTGCACAAGCGCTGCCCGACGCGCGGCCCATGCTGGGGCCGGACAGCGTCAACCCGGCCAACATCAACCTGCTGTCGCTGCCGGCCAGCCGCGAATTGTTCGCCTTGTGGGAAGCCGGTTCGGCGCTGGCGGTAGACCCCGACAGCCTGCAGGCCAAAGGCTTCAAGGTGTGGTCGCCCGATACCCAGGGTGCGCCCTTCTCGGCGCACCCGCGGGTGGCGCCCGACGGGACGGTGTGGAACTTCGGCTACATGCCCGGCACCGGCAGCCTGTTGCTGTACGAGATCAGCCCGGCCGGCACATTGCGGCGCCGGCATGTGCTGGCCGCGCCGCAAGCCGACATGGTGCATGACTTTGCCATCACCGAACGCCACCTGGTGTTCCTGCTGATGCCGCTGCTGTTTTCCGCAGCGTCCGGCACGGGCGACCGGCTCTCGCACTACCGCTGGGAAGAAAAATCGCCGCTGGTGGTGCTGCTGGTGGACAAGGCCGACTTCAAGGTGCAGCGCTTCGAGCTGCCGGCCACCGGCGTCTTTCACCTGGCCAATGCCTGGGAACAGGGCGGCACGGTGCAGATTCGTTTTGTGGCCCAGCCCGACATCCTGGGCGCGATGCGGAAGATGCAGGTGGACCAGCCGCGGCAGGCCGGCTACGCGCACCAGCCGCGCTGGACGCAGATCACGCTGAACCCGGCCACCGGCCAGGCGCAGATGCAGGCGCTGGACGCCAGCGGTGTGGAGTTCCCGCGCATCCACCCGGCGCGCAACGGCCTGCCCACACGCTTCACCACCCTGGCAGCACGCAGCCGCGGCATGGACGCGCGGGTGGAAGGGTTCGACAGCGTCGCCACGCTGCACGGCGACCGGCAGCAGCGCCACGTTTATGGCGCGGGCTGGATTGCGGAGGAGCATGTCTACGTGCCGGCCTCGCGCACCGCGCCCGAAGGCCAGGGCTGGGTGCTGGGCACGGCCTACCATTGGCCCAGCGAGCGCAGCGCGCTGTCGGTGTTCGATGCCGCTGCGGTCAACGCCGGCCCGGTCGCCCGTGTCACGCTGCCCTACGGCCTGCCACTGGGCCTGCACGGGCAGTTTGTCGCCGCCTGATCATCGTTTGCCAGGGAGATTGCCATGTCCATCAAGCACTTGCGTATCACCACCGCCGGCCTGTGCCTGGCGCTGGCCGGCCTGGCCCAGGCCGGCATGGGCTTCACCGAACTCGCCGGCCCGCAGGACGACGGCCCGGTCACGGTCTTTTACCCCAGCGCAGGCGACGGCCAGCGCGTCCAGATGGGCACGTATTCCCTTCAGCTCGACCGCCACGGCCCGCCGGTGCGCGGCAACGGCCGGCTGATTGTCATGTCGCACGGCTCCGGCGGTTCACCCTGGACCTACACCGACCTGGCACGCAGCCTGGTCGACGACGGCTTTGTGGTCGCGCTGCCGCGGCACCGCGGCGACAACTACACCGACCCGTCCAGCCCCGGGCCCGACAGCTGGCGGCAGCGGCCGGCCGAGGTCTCGCGCGCCATCGACGCGGTGGCGCGCGACCCGCGTTTTGCGCCGCTGCTGGCGCTGGACAAGGTCGGCATGTACGGCATGTCGGCCGGCGGCCATACGGCCCTGAGCCTGGCCGGCGGGCGCTGGTCGCCGGCGCAGCTCGCCCGGCATTGCGAAGCGCACATCGCCGAGGACTTCCATACCTGCGTCGGACTCACCACCCGGCTGACGGGCGGCATGTTCGACGGCCTGAAAAAAACCGTCTCGCTTTTCGTGATCCGCCAGAAATTCAGCGATAGCACCTGGCAGGTTCATGCCGAACCACGGATACGCGCCGTGGTTGCCGCCGTACCGCTGGCCGCGGACTTCGACATGGCTTCGCTGGCGGCGCCCCGTGTGCCACTCGGCCTGGTGACCGCGCAGCAAGACCAATGGCTGATACCCCAGTTTCACAGCGCGCAGGTGCTGCAAGCCTGCAAGACCTGCGAACTGCTGGCCGACCTGCCAACCGGTGGCCATGGCGCTGTGCTGTCGCCCCCGCCGCCGCTTGAGAACCTGTCGCCCATCGCCAGAGACCTGTTGCTCGGGCCGCCCGGTTTTGATCGAGGCGAGTTGCCCGCGGTCTACCGCAAGATCACCGCCTTCATGCGCAGGCACCTGCTCCCCTAGAATGAGCCGCATGATCCCGCCCCGCAGCCCGGAAGCCCTCGAACGCCTGGCGCATAAACGCGCCGCTGCCAAGCTCGGCTGGTATGTGCACGCGTTTGTTTTCGTGATCATCAACCTGGTGATTCTTGCGCTGTCGCGTCACGGTTTCGGCCAGCGGCCCTGGTCGGTGTTCCCGTTTTTCGGCTGGGGTGTCGGCCTGACCTTGCACGGCGTGGCGGTGTTTGTGCTGGGCAACGGCAACGGCCTGCGCGAACATCTGGTGCAAAAGGAACGCGAGCGTCTGCAGCGCGGGCACGATGCGCCCTGAACCCGGCCCTATCTCCGCAGCCCCGCCGGCTGTGAGGACCATCGACTGGCTGGCGAAGTTCAGGCACATGCTGCAGGTGATGGCGTTTGCCCTGGCGATCGCCACCCTGCAGTACGCCTTCGTGCCGGACAAGCCGTATGGCCCGCCGCTGGTGTATTCGCTGCTGATCGCCACCATCACCTGGGCCGTCATCGACCTGGGCCGCGAACTGTTTCCTTCCAGCGCCGAGACCGGCTGGCCCCAGGGCTGGTCCGCCCTGGCGCTGGTGCTGGGCGCGATTGTGCTGGGTTACGTGGGCGGCACCGGCATCGCCGATACCTTGTGCCAGTACTACGGCTGGTACCCGCCGGGCGCCGGCCACCAGGACCCGTCCCAGCTCCGCAGCTCCATCCTGATCACCGCGATCGCCGGCATCGTCGGCAGCTTCTACTTCTACGCGGTCAACAAAAGCGCCTATCTGCAGCGCAAGATGACCGAGGCGCGCCAGCACGCCAGCGAGGCGCGGCTCAAGCTGCTGGAAACCCAGCTCGAGCCGCACATGCTGTTCAACACCCTGGCCAACCTGCGCGCCCTCATCGGCAGCGACCCGCAACGCGCCCAGGTGATGCTGGACCACATGATCGCCTACCTGCGCGCCACGCTGGGCGCCTCGCTGCAGGCCACCCACACCCTGCAGGCCGAGTTCGACCGGGTGCGCGACTACCTCGAGCTGATGGCGATCCGCATGGGCCCGCGCCTGAGCTACGCGCTGGACCTGCCCGAAGCGCTGGCGCAGCACCCGGTGCCCACGCTGCTGCTGCAGCCGCTGGTTGAAAACAGCATCAAGCACGGTCTGGAACCCAAGGTCGCCGGCGGCCACATCACCGTCAGCGCGCGCCGCGAGGGCCGGCACATCGTGCTGGACGTCATCGACACCGGCGTCGGCCTGTCGGGAGCGGAAAGCCAACGCACCGGCTTCGGCATGGCGCAGGTGCGCGAGCGCCTGACCAGCAGCCACGGCGCCGAGAGCGCTATCGAATTGGTAGCTGTTCACGCAGGTGGAACAAGGGCTACAACCCGATTTCCCTATCAGGCATGAGCAGCCGCCAGCCCGCCACCGCCCTGATCGCCGAAGACGAGCCGCTGCTGGCTGAAGCGTTGCAGGCCGAGCTGGCGCAGGCCTGGCCGGCGCTGCGGGTGCTGGCGACCGTCGGCGACGGCGCTTCCGCGGTGGCGCAGGCGCTGGCGCTGCAGCCCGAGGTGTTGTTCTTCGACATCCGCATGCCCGGCTTGGGCGGGCTGGAGGCGGCGGCCGAGCTGGCCGACGCGTGGCCCGCGGACAAGGCCTTTCCCGCCCTGGTGTTTGTCACCGCCTACGACCAGTACGCGGTGCAGGCCTTCGAAGCCCAGGCGGTCGACTACCTGCTCAAGCCGGTGCAGCCGGCGCGGCTCGAAAAAACAGTCGCAAAAGTGCAGCTGGCCCTTGCCGGACGTGCGCAGGCAGCTATCAGTTCAGGAGCAGACATCAGCCCCGGCCTGGACCAGGCGCTGGGCCAGTTGCGGCAGCTGCTGGCCGCCGGGCAGGCGCCGGCGGGTGCCGCCCCGCTCAAGGTGATCCAGGCCAGCGTGGGCAGCAGCATCCGCATGGTGCCGGTGGCCGAGGTGTTGTATTTCGAGGCGGCCGACAAATACATCCGCGTGCTGACCGCCAGCCACGAGTATTTGATCCGCACGCCGCTCAAGGAACTGCTGCCCCAGCTCGACGCGCAGGTCTTCTGGCAGATTCACCGCGGCACCGTGGTGCAGGCCGAGGCCATCGACAGCGTGCACCGCGACGAGAGCGGCAAGCTGTCGCTGAGCCTGCGCGGCCGGCCGGAAAAACTCGCCGTCAGCCGGCTGTACGCCCAGCAGTTCCGGGCGATGTAATCTTTTCTTCCTGACACCATGACCGACGCCGCCAGCCCCGCCGCCATCCTCGACTTCTGGCTGGGCGAGGGCTTCGCCTCGGGCTGGCCCAGCCGCGATATGGGAAAACAGTGGTTCGGCGGCGGTGCCGAACTGGACCGGCAGATCGCCGACCGCTTCGGCGCGCGGGTGGCCGAGGCGCTGGCCGGCGGCCTGGCCGGGTGGGAGGCCGACCCGCTGGAGCGGCTGGCGCTGGTCATCCTGCTGGACCAGTTTCCGCGCAACATCCACCGCGGCAAGGCCCAGGCTTTTGCCGGCGATACCCGGGCCCAGCAACTGGTGCGGGACGCGCTGGCACAGGGCATGGACGGCAAGCTGCCCTGGGTCGGCCGGGTGTTTCTTTACATGCCGCTGATGCACGCGGAAGACCTGGCGCTGCAGGAAGAAGGCGTGCGGCGCTTCCGCCAGCTGGCCGCCGAAGCCCCTGAAGAATTGCGCGCGACCTTGACCAGCAGCCTGCGTTTTGCCGAACAGCACCGTGACATCATCGCCCGCTTCGGGCGCTTTCCCTACCGCAACCATGTGCTGGACCGCAGCGGCACGGCGCTGGAACTCGACTTCCTGAGCACCGGCCCGCGCTTCGGGCAGTAGGCGCCAGAAGGCGCCGGGCAAGGCCGGCAAGGGGCAGCCGGCGGCACGCCGGCACGAAGCGCTGTTGCCTTGCAGCGCGCCGGTCAGGCGTCCTACACACGCTTACATCGTTCCCGGCTCTACTGGCATCTGGCAAAAACAAACCGGGGAAAAGCAATGAGAAGCACCAACACACACGTTCGCACCGCCGGCAAAAGCCTGCTGGGCACCACCCTGCTGGTCACCGGCACCGCGCTGATCATGGCGGCTTGCTCCAGCGCACCGCCGCTGCCCAAGGTCTACAGCCAGGACCGCCTGCCGCAGGCCGTGATGGTGCCTGCAGGCCACAGCGTGGCGCTGGAAACCCGCGCTACCGGCATCCTCAACTACGAATGCAAACCCACCGCAACCGGCCCTTACGGCTGGGTGCTGATGAGTCCGCAGGCCAACCTGCTGGACCGCACCGGCAAGGACGTGGTCGCCTATTCCGGCCCGCCCGCCACCTTCAAACACGTGGACGGTTCAAGTGTGGTCGCCACCCAGATCTCGGTAGCGCCCAACGGCGAATACACGATTCCGCTGCAGCTCTCGACCGCGCAGTCCACCGGCACCGGCGCCCTGCAGAACATCAGTTACGTCCAGCGCATCAACACCAAGGGCGGCGTTGAAAAAACCAAGCCCTGCGCAGCGCTCAATAACGGCGAGAAGCTGACCCTGCCTTACCAGGCCGACTACATCTTCTGGCGCCAGGGCTGAAGTCCCCGGGGTTAACCCTTGAAGGCAGGCCGGGCCAGGAAGCCCGCCTGCTTTGTTTGTGGTCCGCCTCCTACACCGCCGGCGTGCGGTAAAGCGTTTACTGAAGTCACGAGAAGAGCAGAAATTGAAAAGGGGTGATTGCCATGAGAAGCAGACACAACACAATTCGCGCATTCGCCATCGGCTTGGCCCTGACCCTGCTGGTCGTCACCGGCACCGCCGCCATGATGGCCGCCTTCTCCTCGACCCCTCCCGCCACCGACATCTACCGCCGCATTTCCTCAGCGCCCGAGCCCGCCTCCCTGATGGCCACCGGCCACGACAGCGTGTTGTATGAACGCGTCGTACTGGCCGATGGACGCGTGCAGTGGGTGCTGGTCGACGAGCCCGTGACCACGCTGGCACTCCGCAGTGACGCGCCCGTCACGGCGTCAAACAACAACACTTCAGCGCTTTATGCCGGCACGGCTAAAACCGTCAGCTACACCCTGGTGGTCAAGCCTGCGGGCCTGAGCAAGCCGGTGACGCATTGCAGCCGTTCTGCCTACGGCGCCTACGACATTGCCTGCAACACGATGATTTGACTGAGCAGAAAGCAATCATTCGTCACTATCTTTCAGTTTCCGCCACACCGCTTGAAACGGTGTGTCCGGCGTCAGGGCTGTTCAGCAGCACTGACAACCAGTCCGCAGGTTCAAGCCTGCGGACTTTCCTTATGGGCTTGCCTGTCCTGGCATCGATCGTGAACCTCACGCCGGCGGGACAACAGGCCGGGCTTTTTCACCGGGAAATCTCTTGAACACACACACTGCCACGCGCTCCCCCGCCAGCCGCCTGCCCACCCTGGTGCTGGCCGCCGGCGCACTCGTCCTGATGGCCGGCTGCTCGGCGCCCCGGCCGCTCACCGAGTACCTGACCCGGCAGCCCACCCTGCCCGCCGACATCCGCGTGCCTGCCGGCCACCAGGCGGTGCTGGAAGCCCGCGGCGTCGGCCAGCTCCAGTACGAATGCCAGGCCACCAGCCGCTCGCCCTGGGAGTACGCCTGGCTGCCGCGTGACCGCAGCATCGAGCTGCGCGACAGCTTCAACAACAGCATCGTGCTGGCCCGCAGCGCGCGCGCCTGGATACACCGCGACGGCTCGGAGCTGGCGGTGCGCGAGTTTGTCGAGGTGGACAACGGCCCGCCCAACCTGCCGCTGCAGCGCGCGCGCGTCGAGCCGGCCAGCCTGCCGGGCACACTGAACAACATCAGCTACATCCAGCGCATCCGCACCCTGGGCGGCCTGCCGTCCATACGCAACTGCAGTTCGGCCGAACTCGGCATGCGGGTCAGCGTGCCCTACGAGGCCGACTACGTGTTCTGGCGCCAGGCCAATTCCTGAACCGCGCAAGCCATGAAAAAAGCCCGCAGGCTTGCACCCTGCGGGCTTTTTTGCGGGGCGATGGTCACCCCGCTGGAATCCGGCGAATCCGGGTCAGTGGCGATGACCGTGGCCGTGGCCGCGATGACCGCGGTCACGGTGACCGTGGTGGCGGTAGTGATGCCCGCCGCGGTAATACACGGGAGGCGGCGCCACATACACCGGCGCCTGCACATAAATCGGGCGCGGACGGTAGACCGGGCGTGGCTGCACGTACACCGGCTGGGGCTGCACATAAACCGGCTGCTGCTGGTAACCGTAGACCGGCTGGCCATACACCGGCGTGGTGTAGACCGGGTAGGCGTTGCTGACGCCAATCACCACGCCCGGGGTGGACACCCCGACCGAGAAATTGACGTCGCTGCGGGCATGGGCGCCTGTGGAAAAACCCATGGCAGCCACGGACAACACCGCAGCAGCGCCCGCCATCAGCAGGGCCCGGGTGGACGAAACGGAACGGGTGATGGATTGGATCATCTTGGCTTTCTCCTGGTTATGGGCATGTGCCCTTGTGGCTATTAAACGCGACGGGACGTCAAGCGCTTACCGGATGCTCTGTGAAGTCCGTAGCCAAACGTAACCCCGGGGACCCTCTGCCCGCATCCCACCTGAGCCCTGCGGGGACGCCCACCCCCTAGAATCAAGCCATGACCTCCCCCGCCGACAAAGAAATCCACAAACCCAGCAATTTCCTGCGCCAGATCATCGAACACGACCTGGCCAAAGGCACGTATGCCGGCAGGCGATGGGGCGGCAGCCCGGGCGACGCCGCCCACCATGCCGCCGGCCAGCCCGACCCGGCCAAAGTCCGCCTGCGTTTTCCGCCCGAACCCAACGGTTATTTGCACGTCGGCCATGCCAAAAGCATCTGCCTGAACTTCGGCCTGGCGCGCGACTATGCGGGCGTTTGCCACCTGCGTTTCGACGACACCAACCCGGAAAAGGAAGACAGCGAATACGTCGACGCCATCAAGGACGCGGTCCAGTGGCTGGGCTTCGACTGGCACAACGGCGCTGAGACCAACCTGTACCAGGCCAGCGACTACTTCGACTTCATGTACCGCGCCGCCGAGTATTTGATCGAATCCGGCAACGCCTATGTGGACGAACAAAGCGCCGAGGAGATGCGCATCCACCGCGGCGATTTTGTCAAACCCGGCGTGAACAGCCCTTTTCGCAGCCGAACGGTGGCCGAGAACATCGCGCGTTTCCGCGAAATGCGCGATGGGAAGCTCGCCGACGGCGCCGCCGTGCTGCGCGCCAAGATCGACATGGCCTCGCCCAACATCAACATGCGCGACCCGGCGATTTACCGCATCCGCCGCGCCCACCACCACAACACCGGCGACAAATGGTGCATCTACCCGATGTACACCTATGCGCACCCGATCGAGGACGCGCTGGAGCAGATCACCCACAGCATCTGCACGCTGGAGTTCGAGGACCAGCGCCCCTTCTACGACTGGCTGCTCGACAAACTCGCCGAAGGCGGCCTGATTGCCAGCCCGCACCCGCGCCAGTACGAGTTTGCGCGCCTCAATTTGACCTATGTGCTGACCAGCAAACGCAAACTAGCCCAGCTTGTCAACGAGCAACGCGTCAGCGGCTGGGACGACCCGCGCATGCCCACCATCGTCGGCCTGCGCCGGCGCGGCTACACGCCCGAGGCAATTCATTTGTTTGCCGAACGCATAGGCGTGACCAAAAGCGACAGCTGGATCGACTACAGCACGCTCGAAGGTGCACTGCGCGACACGCTGGACCCGATTGCCCCGCGCGCCATGGCCGTGCTGGACCCGGTGAAACTCGTCCTGACGAACTGGGATGAGGTCATGGGCGCAGGAAAGCTCGACGACTGCAGCGCGCCGGTGCACCCGCACCACCCCGAGCAGGGCAAACGCGAATTCAAAATTGGAAAAGAAGTCTGGATTGAAAGCACCGACTACGAAGAAACACCGCCCAAAGGTTTCTTCCGTTTGTTCCCGGGCAACAAGGTGCGCCTGAAATACGGCCACGTCATTGAATGCACAGGCGCGACCAAAGATGCAAACGGAAATGTCACCGAAGTCTTGGCGACGCTGATCCCCGACACCAAAAGCGGCACGCCGGGCTCCGACGCGGTCAAGGTCAAGGGCGTGATCACCTGGGTCGGCGTTTATGACGCGGTGCAGGCCGAAGTGCGCCTGTACGACCGCCTGTTCAGCGAGGCACACCCCGAGGCGGACGGTAAGGACTTTCTGGAAAACCTGAACCCGGCCAGCCTGTCGGTGGTGACGGCTTATGTCGAGCCTTCACTGGCCAAGGTCGAAGCCGGCCAGCGCTTCCAGTTCGAGCGGCATGGGTACTTTGTCACTGACTTGAAGGATCACGCTGCGAACAAAGTCGTGTTCAATCGGGTGACGGGGATGAAGGATTCCTGGGCCAAATAGGACATCACGCCAACAAGCGACATGCAAACGGGGCGGCGTTATAGTGAGTCATGCCTTCTCTGAGATTGTCAAGGAGCGAACCATGAGCCAAACCGCAGAAGCCCTGAGCGCGCAAGCATTGCAATTGCCCCCGGATGAACGTCTGGCACTGGTCGAGCATCTTCTTGACAGCCTTGACGTTCCTGACACATCGGTGGAGGCGTTGTGGACAGCAGAGGCCAATGACCGCCTGGCGGCCTACAGGCGCGGCGAGATCCGCGCCATCCCCCTGTCCGATGTGCTGGCCAAATACCAGGTCGCCAACCGGTCGGCATGAACATCCGGCTTCTTGAGCCCGCACAGAACGAACTCGATGAGGCCATCGAATGGTATGCAAGCCAGGCGCCGGGTTTGGGCGAGGCATTTTTGCTGGAAACCCTGAAAGCCCTGAAGCTGATCAGCCAGTTCCCGAACGCGTGGCATCCCCTGTCGCCCACCCTTAGGCGCTGCCGGCTGAATCGTTTTCCCTACAGCATCATCTACAGTGCAGACGAGAGCGGCTTGCTGGTCATCGCGGTCGCCCATCAGCACCGCAAGCCACAGTATTGGCAAAACAGGGCACAAGCGCGATGACCTGCAGGCAGACGGCGGACAAACAGAGTCCCGGACTGGCCAGGGTCTATGCCGGCCAGCGCTTCCATTTCGAGCGGCCTGGGTACTTTGTCACTGACTTGAAGGATCAAGCTGCGGGGAAAGTTGTGTTCAATCGGGTGACGGGGATGAAGGATAGTTGGGGCAGGTAGGGGATCCCTCTGGATTGAAGGAGAACTGCCTCTGAGTGCAGCTGAGGGCATTGTGCAAAACGGCATCAACGCGCCGTCGCAGTGCTAGCCGTTGAAATCCTTAGCGGATTTCGAATCTCCTGAGCTTCCCTGGGCAAGCAAGAACCGGCCGCATGTATGCTGTACTGGCACGAAGACCTTGCAGAGACGAGGTAGCTGAGTAACAGAACTAAGGGGGGGACTATGCGCTTTTCGAAATTCGAGTTTAAGAATTTTCGCGGGATTAGTGGGGCGGTTTTAGATCTTTCTAGAACCCAGAAAGAGGCCGTCAATGTCTTGGTCGGTTTGAATGAATCCGGGAAGACCACTGTTCTGGAGGCGATAAATCATTTTCGTTCCAATCCTGATTTAAAACGTAAAGACCCGAATCAGAACCCACGCGTTCAGTCGGACTACCAAGCAATGCTACCCATTGGCGAGCGCGCCCTATTCAACGGCGTAGTAAGCATAAAGTCGACGCTTTCATTTGAGCCGCAAGACATTGCTGAGTTCGATAAATTTTTGAAGTCCGAATTTCAATTCGTGGAATCCAAATATGCAAAGAGCTTCTACATAGATTTCAGAGTTACGTTCGAGGACTCTCAGCTAAAAAAGCTAAATAACAGCTGGGGTCTTCAGTTTCATGGACGTAAAAGAAAAGGCCGAACCCCATTCAAGAAACTCGAAGGTGAAGACTGGATGAAGGCAGTCGGCTTTTTGGAAAAATTACTTCCTAAAGTCATGTACTTTCCGTCTTCCCTGCTGGAATTTCCCGATCGGATTCAGCTTGAAAACCCTTCCAACTCCAAGAATGCCCCCGCAACTCCAAATAAGACTAGCTTCTACTATCAAGTAATCGCGGACGTCCTTCACGCAATTGATCCGAAGTTAGATCTTGAGAAACATGTACTTGAGCGAGCCAGAAGTCGGGTCGACGCAGATACCCAAAATTTGGATGCTCTAGTCCAAAAAGTTGAAGTTCACTTGAATCAAACCGTACTTGGGGAATGGCAGAGAACTTTGGGAGCCACTTTAGGAGGCAAGCGATTTAAGTTTTACGTAAAAAAGGACGAGAAGGGCTGTGTATACGCAGAAATCAAACTATTAGACGGAAATAATTTGTTCTCGTTAAATGAACGATCGGCCGGCTTTAGATGGTTTTTCGCGTTCATTATGCTCGTCAAGTACCGAGTTCATCGCAATGATCGAGTCTTGTTTTTGTTTGACGAACCAGCAGCTAACTTGCATCCACGCGCGCAGGCACTTCTACTAAACAGCTTTGCCTTGTTGTCTGAAAGTCATCAATTTGTTTTCTCCACTCACAGCCATTATCTGGTCAATCCACTTTGGCTAGAGTCAACATTTATTGTGAAAAACGAGGCGACCGAGGAAATAAATTTCGACACAGACCCGGCAACGTCGAATATTTCGATTACGCCGTATCGAACATTCGTCGGGAGTCATGCAGAGCAGTACTTCTATTACAAGCCTGTAATGGATGCCCTCGAGTACACGCCAGCAAAAATTAGTCCGGAAACTGCGTCCATTCTTATTGAAGGCAAGACCGATTTTTACTGTTTAGAGTACTTTAAAAGGGTGTACTTCAAGGATCAGTTTGAAGTGACTTTTTTTCCAGGTGGGGGCAGCGGAACTCTGGATCCTCTAATCTCACTCCTGTCCGGTTGGGCTGTAAACTTTTTAATCTTGTTGGACGGTGACGAAAGTGGAATTAAGGAGAAGGCGCGTTACGAGAATAAATTTGAATCTCTAGTTTCAGGAAGAATAAAGACAATTTCTGAACTTCTTAAGACCGCAAAAAAAAGCCGAATCGAGGAGGTTTTTTTACCTGCAGACTTAGACCTCATCAGATTAAGCATCTTCCCTCAAGAAAAGAACTTGTCTAAAAAACTCTTGCATAAAGCCGTTCAAGAACTACTGGCAGGTAATCGTAAGCTGCCGTTTAGTCAAGAGACACTAAGCCAGTTCGAACAGCTCCTGACCGGACTAGAGGCCGAGTATCAACTATTCAACTTGCTGTGATTCACACCATTTGATCGCATCGTCGCCCCAAGATTCGGCGTTCTAAATATCTGCATAAACCGAAAAAAAATTCGGAATGTCCAGCTGTTGCACAATGCCAGATGATTCATCTAAAGCCGTTCAATATGTCCCCATCGCCGCTGCTAATTGCTGCGATTGCTATCTGCTCGTTAATCACCACCCACGCCCAACCCCTCGAAGAAGTCCCCTTCATCACCTCCCCCGACAAGGTCACGCTCGAGATGCTCAGCAGCGCCGGCGTCAAACGCGGCGACCATGTGATTGACCTGGGTTCGGGTGACGGGCGCATCGTGATCCTGGCGGCCAAGAAGTTCGAGGCGACTGGCCTGGGCGTGGAGATCGACCCGACGCTGGTCGAGAAAAGCAAGGCCAACGCGCGCAACGCCGGTGTGGCGGACAAGGTCGAGTTTCGCGTCGAGGACTTGTTCAAGACCGACCTGGCACCGGCCACCGTGATCACCATGTATCTGCTGCCGGAATTTAATTTGCAGTTGCGCCCTGCCTTGCTCGCGCTGAAACCCGGCACCCGCATCGTTTCGCACGACTGGGACATGGGCGACTGGAAGCCGGACCGCACGACGGTGGTGGAGGTGCCCGACAAGGCGGTGGGCCTGCAGAAGTCGAGCAAGGTGCACCTGTGGACCGTGCCCGCCAAAGTCGATGGCCTGTGGTGCGCGGGCGGGCTGCTGCGCGGCGCCAGCATCACGCTGACGCAGAGCTACCAGACCTTCACCGGCACGCTGGGCTGGCGCCAGCGCACACGCGTACTGGCCGGCACCATCAGCGGCAGCGAGCTGCGCACGCCCGCGGGCAGCAGCGGCGAGCTGGTGCTGGAAGCAGAAGGCGATGCCTTGCGCATCAGCGCGGCGCAGGGCAACATGGCGCTGGCCCAGGGCGCCACCTTCCGGCGCAGCGCGGCTGCCAGCTGCGGATAAGAGCATCCCTGCTGGCGGTGTTGAAAAGCGCTGTTGGCTGACACGTGGCGGCACGCCTCTCAGGCTTAATGGCATGAAGATAACCGCAACCCTCAAGGAGACTTCCATGCCCCAATTCGCAACCATCGTCGGCGAAGTGACCTTCACCCCCGGTGACGGCGCGCCCATCGTGATCCCGCCCGGGCGTGTGGAAGTGGCGCTGGAGCCGGACAGCGCGACCCTGAGCTGGGACGCCGGCGACGGCGTGGCCGGCGTGACGGCGATTCCCAAGACCCAGTTCGACGACTACATGCGCGACGGCAAAATCGTCTGGGAAAAGGCATAAACCCCCGCCTGTGAGCGTGTCTTCTTCTGCAGCCCACCTGAACACCCGGCACCCGTCTGAGCTGTCGCGCCGCACGGCGCTGCTGGGCGCCCTGGGCCTGCTGGCACTGCCCGGCGCGGGCTTCGCCGCCACATCTTCCGATGCATCCGCTGTCTGGCCGCGCGCTTCACAGGTGCCCGGCGGCGTGGCGCGCCTGCCGCTGGGCCCGTCGGCGCAGCGGCCGGTGGCGCACCAGGGCGAGTTGCCGCTGCTGGTGGTGGGCGACAAAATCGCCTGGACGGCGATTGTCGGCATCCCGCTGGCGGCGGCGCCCGGCGAGGCCAGCATCAGCGTGCGCACGCCGGAAGACGGCCTGCGCCAGCTCAACTACAGCATCGCGCCCAAACGCTACAGCGAACAACAACTGAAAGTCTCGCCGCGCACGGTGGACCTGTCGCCCGAGGACCTGGCGCGTTACGAACGCGAGCGTGCGCACCAGGAGACCGTGATCGCGGCCTTCAGCCAGCCACTTCCCCCATCCCTGCGCATGCGGGTGCCGGTGCCGGGGCGCAAGTCGAGTTCCTTCGGGCTGCGCCGCGTCTTCAACGGCCAGGCGCGCAATCCGCACAGCGGGATGGACATAGCCGCCGGCACGGGGACGCCGGTGCTGGCGCCGCTGCCGGGCCGGGTCATCGACGTGGGCGACTACTTTTTCAACGGCGGCACCGTCTGGCTGGACCACGGCGGCGGGCTGCTCAGCATGTACTGCCACCTGAGCGCCATGGACGCGCAGCCCGGCGAGGTCTTGCCCGCGGGCGCGCGCCTGGGCGCGGTGGGCGCGACCGGCCGCGTGACCGGCCCGCACCTGCACTGGGGCGTGATGCTTAACCGCACTATGGTGGACCCGGCGCTGTTTCTCGCCTGAACTTCAAGCCAAAGTACCTGTAACGCTTGATGGAAAAGCGTAAGCAGCTATCAAAATCAGAGCGAACAGCAGCCCGAAGGCCCTCCGGTTCTGGGCAGCCGCCCCTAAGAAAGCCCGCCCGGCTAGGTTGCAGCCACTAGTGGAAACCCTGATGATGGTGCATCTTCCAACCCACCCCAAGGAAACACCATGACTGCCAAAAACCTGTCCACCGTGGCCACCGACCTGATCGAAGCCTACGGCAACACCGCCAAAAACATGATCGATGCCTACCGCGCCGGCGGCGAGCGTGTGGTCAGCCTGCTGGAGCAGCGCTGGAACAAGGCCCTGCGCGAGTCGCGCCCTGAACTGACGTCCGAAACCGCCAAAAATGCCCGCGCCGCCCAGCTGGCCTTCAGCGTGGCCTACACCAAGGGCCTGAGCCTGACCAGCAACGGCGCCCAGCAGGTGGTGAACCAGCTCGTCAAGGTGATGGAAACCGGCGTCGAGCGCGCTTCCGCCAACGCTGCGCTGTTTGAGGAAAAAACCGGCGTCAACACCCTGTCCACGATTGCCCAGGTCACCGCCCCCGGCGCGCTGGCACTGAGCAAGCTGGCCGCGCAGATCGAGCAGAAAACCGCCGACCTGGCCGGCAAGATCGCTGGTGACGACGTCACCACGGTCAGCGCCAAACGCGCCTCGGCCTTCAGCCAGCGCCGCGCCAAAGCCGCCTGAACCAGTGGTTTCTGCAAGTAAAAAGTGGCGCCAGCCCATGCAGGGCAAGCGTCACCAGCTATCAAAGCGATAGCACCCGGAAAAGTGAGTGGCCGCTGACAGCGGCCGCCTCACTGGACCGCCCCCCCTTTCCAGCCTTCCAGACCTCCTGCGACCGACCGCCCGGGCATCCGCCCGGCAACGCCGTGGCGCCGCTTCAGGCATGATGCAAGCGCCCCGCGGGTCCCGCCGCCCGGCCACACCCCGCCCTTCCCGACGCTTCACCACCCCTGCCCATGAGCCGTTTGCGACTGCTTGCCTGTGTCTGCCTGGCCATGCTGGCTTTTGCGGGCAACTCGCTGCTGTGCCGCCTGGCGCTCAAACACACGGCCATCGACGCCGCCAGCTTCACCGCGATCCGGCTGCTGTCGGGCGCCTGCATGTTGTGGCTGCTGGTGCGGCTGCGGCGCGGCAGCCCCGGCGTGCAGGGCCAGGGCGACTGGCTGTCCGCCGGCGCGCTGTTCGCCTATGCCGCCGGGTTTTCCTTCGCCTACATCAGCATGTCGGCCGCCACCGGCGCCTTGCTGCTGTTCGGCGCGGTCCAGGCCACCATGATTCTTTATGGCATCGCCAGGGGGGAGCGGCTGCACGGGCGCCAGTGGCTGGGCCTGGCCGTGGCGCTGGCGGGGCTGGTGGCCCTGCTGCTGCCGGGGCTGGCCACGCCCAGCCTCGCCGGCGCCTTGTCCATGCTGGGCGCGGGCGTCGCCTGGGGCGTGTATTCGCTGCGCGGAAAACGCCAGCCGCCACAGGGCGCGGGCGACCCGACCGCGGTCACGGCCGGCAATTTCATGCGCACGGTGCCGATGGCGCTGGCGCTGGTGCTGCTGGTGTGGGGGCTGGACCGGCTGTCGCTGGACCGCAGCGGGCTGGTCCTGGCCGTGGCGTCGGGCGCACTGGCCTCGGGCATCGGCTACGCGATCTGGTACCAGGCCCTGCCCGCCCTGCAAGCCACCCATGCCGCGACGCTGCAGTTGAGCGTTCCGGTGATCGCGGCACTGGGCGGCGTGTTGTTTCTGGGCGAAGCGCTGACCCTGGCGCTGCTGCTGTCGTCCTGCGCCATCCTGGGCGGCATGGCCTTGCTGATGCTGGACCGGTCCGGCCAGCGCCGGGCCACGCCCGCGCCGCCACCGTCGGGTTCATGACCCGGCGGTTTCAGCGCCCGGCCGCTGCGGCTGCTTCAAAGTGAAATAAAAGGTCGCGCCCTCGTTGGTCTTGCCTTCGGCCCAGATGCGGCCGCCGTGGCGCTCGATCACGCGCTTGACGGTGGCCAGGCCAATGCCGGTGCCCGGAAAGTCGCCGGGGGAGTGCAGCCGCTCGAAGATGCCGAACAGCTTGTGGGCAAACGCCATGTCGAAGCCGGCGCCGTTGTCGCGCACAAAAAACACGTCTTCGCCGCCGCTGCTATGCTGCCGCGCCAGCGCGATATGCGCCACCGGCTGGTGCGCGCTGAACTTCCAGGCATTGCCGAGCAGGTTTTGCAGCACCGCGGTCAGCAGCCGCGGATCGCCGTGGGTGCACAGACCCTCGTCGATATCGAACACCACCTGGCGCTGCGGCTCGCGCTCGCGCTGCAGCTGCTCGATCGCGCGCGCCAGCGCCGACAGGTCCACCAGCTCGGATCGCATTTCCTCGCGTGACAGGTGGGCCAGAGTCAGCAGGCCCTCGATCAGATCGCCCATCTGCTTGACGCCGGCGCGTATGCGCTCGAGGTAATGTTTGCCCTTGTCGCTGACCCGGTCCGCATCGCTCTTGAGCAGCAACTGGCTGAAGCCGTCCACCGTGTTCAGCGGCGAGCGCAGGTCGTGCGACACCGAATAGGCAAAGGACTCCAGCTCCCGGTTGACTTCGGCGAGCTGGCCGGTGCGCAGCAGCACGCGTTCTTCCAGCTCGCTGTTGAGGCCGAGGATTTGTTGTTGCTGCTGCCTGCGCTCGCTGACGTCGCGCCCGACCGCCACCCAGTGCCTGAACTTGCCGGACTCGCTGGCAATCGGTGCAATGTCGAGTTCCAGCCAGAGCGGGGCGCCGCTTTTGCTGCGCACGGAAATCTCGGTGCGCACCGCATGTTTGCGGTCCATCGCGCCGCGTATGCGCTGCAGCTCGGCCTGCTGGTGCGTGGTGCCCCAGAGCATCATCACGCTCTGGCCCATGGCCTCGCCGCGGCTGTAGCCGGTCAGGCGCTCGAAAGCGTCGTTCACAAACACCACGCGCGGGCTGCCCGCGTCACGGCTGCGCACTTCGGTGATGACCACCATGTCGTTCAGGCGCGAGACGGCGGTCTCCAGCAGGTGCAACTGGGCCTGTTGCTGGCGCCGCTCGGTGATGTCCTGGAAATACACCGCGGTGCCGGCCTGCGTCGGATAGACGTGGAACACGAACCAGGTCCGCAGCGGCCGGTAAAAGGCCTCGAAGCGTGCGGTGCGCTGCTCGGCCACGGCGGCGCGGTAGCCGCGATCGACCGGCGTGCCGAGGATGTCGGGAAACTCCTGCCACAGGTTTTTGCCGAGCAACTGGCCGGCCGGGCGCTGCAGCATGTTCTCGGCCTGGCGGTTGAGGAAGGTGAAGCGCCAGTTGGCGTCCATCAGGGTAAAGCCGTCGGTGATGCTTTCCAGCGTGGAGATCATGCGCGCCTCCAGCGCCAGCGTGCGCGCCTCCGCGGCCTTCTGCTCGGTGATGTCCTGGAAGGCCCCCTGCAGCCGGATGATCCTGCCCTCGGCGTCACGCACCGCCTCGCCCAGCGAACGCACCCAGATGCGCCGCCCCCTGGCGGTCATCTTGGGCAGGATGAATTCATACGGCGTGCCGTGTTCGGCGCAGGCCTCGACCAGCCGGATCACCTTGAGCCGGTCTTCCGGCAGGAAGTAGCCAATGCCTTCGTCCAGCGTCGGCACATAACCCGGCGGCACATCATGGATGGCGCAGTTCTCGTCCGACCAGGTGAGCTTGCGTTCCGGCAGGTCGATGGTCCAGCTGCCCAGACGCGCCATGCGGCCGGCGATGCGGTTCATGAACATGTTTTTTTCAAGCAGCTCGGTGGCGCGCTTGAGGTCGTCGATGTCCGTCAGCGTGCCCAGCCATTGCACCCGCTGGCCGGCGTCATCGAGCTGTGGCAGCGCGCGGCCCAGCATCCAGCGGTACACACCGTCGGCACGCCGCAGGCGGTGTTCGATCTCGCAGGGCTCGCCCCGTGCCAGCGCAGCAGACCAGAGGCTGTGGGTGCGTTCGGCGTCGTCGGGATGCAGCAACACGCTCCAGCCCTCCAGCAGGCTCGCCTCCATGCTCAGGCCGGTGTAGTCCAGCCAGGTCTGGTTGAACCATTTGTGCCGGCCGTCCGCATGCATGGTCCAGACGATGTGCGGCATCGCGTCGGTCAGGCGGCGGAACTGCGCCTCGCTGGCCGTGAGGGCATCCCGGGCGAGTTTGCGGTCGGTGATGTCCTGCACCGTTCCCGACAGTGTGACCGGCCGGCCCTGTGCATCCAGCACCGCCTCGCCCAGCGCATGCACCCAGCGCAGCTCGCCGTCGGCCCGGAGGGTGCGATACTCGATGTCGAGCGGGCCCTGGCCGGCGAAGAAAAGTTTCTGGGCGGCGGTGTAGCTTTCGCGGTCGTCGGGGAAAACGTGAGACAGGCTGCCCTCGTAGTTGCTGCCCGAGGGGGCCGGAGCGCCGGGCGTCAGCCCATAAATGGCAGAGGTCTCCTCCGACCACCAGACCCGGTTGCCGGCGATGTCGAAGTCCCAGTTGCCGATGCGGCCTATGCGCTGTGCAGTGCGCAGCCGGCCGCGCGCCGTTTGCAGCGCATCTTCGGTGCTGGCCAACTCCTGGTCGCGCGCCGCGAGCAGATCGGACAGTTGCGCCAGGCTGCGGGACAGGCCGGCCAGCTCGCACCCCGTTTCACCCGCGGGCGATGGCGCGCCCTGCAGGCGGGCAGCCTGTTGCTGCAGGCGGCGCAAGGGCGCCAGCACCAGCCGGTCGGCCGCCCAGGCGGCCAGCACCATGCCGAGGGCCGCCAGTGCAAACACCAGTCCGGCCGGCACCGCGCTGCCGGCTTCCCGGCCATGCGAGCGCAGCAGCGCGGGATAAAACACGGCCACGAACAGCGGCAGCAGGCCCAGCAGCGCCACCAGAAGCAGCCGGATGCGCAAACCAGTCAACAACAATCTCCAGCCAGGGGCGTCATGAAGGCTCTTTCGTGGGGGCCCGTGCGTCCGGGCAAGCAGTAAAAGCGCCAAACCAGTGTAGCGCCTGCGGGCAGGCATTCCGCGGCCCGCGGCATCAGGGTTGACACTGTGGCGCCTGCGCATAATGCAGGGATGACCCCAAGCCCCCTGCCCTGGCGTGTCCGGCACCCCAAGGACTTTCTGGTGCTGGCCGGCCAGCCGGGCCGCTGATGCCGGCTGCACCACCGCCTCGCCTGATGGTTTTCAACAAGCCGTATGGCGTGCTGAGCCAGTTCACGCCCGAGGGGCGCTGGCGCGGACTCAAGGACTTCATCAACGTGCCGCAGGTGTATGTGGCCGGGCGGCTCGACGCCGACAGCGAAGGCCTGTTGCTGCTGACCGGCGACGGCAAGCTGCAGGCGCGCATCAGCGACCCGCGCTTCAAGATGGAAAAAACCTACTGGGTGCAGGTCGAGGGTGAGCCGGATGAAGCCGCGCTGCAGGCGCTGCGCGAAGGCGTGATGCTCAATGACGGCATCACGCGCCCGGCCCGGGCCGCCCTGATGGAAGCACCACCAGCCTTGTGGCCGCGCGACCCGCCGGTGCGTGTGCGCCAGGCCATTCCCACCGCCTGGGTGGAACTGGTCATCCGCGAAGGGCGCAACCGGCAGGTGCGGCGCATGACGGCCGCCGCCGGTTTCCCGACGCTACGGCTGATACGCGCTGCCGTCGGGCCCTGGCAGCTGGACGGCCTCGCGCCAGGCAGCTGGCGCGAGGCCGTTGCCGACGCTTAACTGCGGCCGTAACCGTTGCCGTTGCCGTTGCCGCGGCCGTTGCGCATGGCACGGTCGACATCGGCACGCAAGGCCTTGAGTTCAGTGCGCAGCTGGCGGCGCTCCTGCGGCGTCACCACACCGTCGGCCTTGAAACTGGCCTCGTGCTGCGCGATCACGCGTTCACGGCTGTGCAGGCGGCGCGCCTCGCGCTGCGTGATCCGGCCGTCGCGCACACCTTCATCGATGCGCTGGCTGATGCGGTATTCCTGCTGGTCCAGCCCGGGCGTGCCGACGTCCCGCGGTGCGTTGTAGACATTGTTGGCCATCATGCGTTCGACATCGGCGCCCAGGGCATCGAGGTCTGCGCGCAGTTGCTGGCGCTCCTGCGGCGTGGCCTGGCCGTTGGACTTGAAGAAGGCCTCTTTCGCCGCGATGTCGCGGTCGCGGGCGTACAGCGCCTGGGCTTCCGACGGCGTGATGTGGCCGGAGTTCAGGCCCTGCTGGATGCGGGCACCGATCGCCTGCTGCGCGCGGTCCACATTGGGGGTGCTGGTGTTTTGCGCCATGACCGGGGACATGCCCAGGCCGGCGAACAAGGCGGATGCCAACAAGGAAGTGGTCAACAGTTTCGATTTCATGCGGTTCTCCTGCTTTCGGACAAAGGGCCAGCAAGCCCCTCGGCCTGCTACCGGATCGCTGCTTTTCAAAGGCGGGGTGGATCCGATGCGCCCATGGTGGGCCGGCTGTGTGAAGCAGGCGTCAACGCCGCGTGTCGCCGCGTGTATTTACCCGCTATTTACCTCATGGATGCAGTGGTATCCGGATGCGTGCGGCGCGTGGTGGCCGCGGTCGGATCGGTTCAGCGCGCCGGCGCCAGGCTGTTGGCCAGGTCGGCGCTGTCGTCCATCACCAGGTAGCGCTTGACCAGGTCGAAGAAGCGGTCGTAAAACGCGTCGGCGGTGATGGTCTGGCTGCCGACCTTGACCAGCGCGTCGTTGCTCGAGCTGAAGGGCAGCGACACCGAGCCGATCGCGCCCACGCCCAGGCTGGCGGAGTTGTTGCTTTTCTTGAGGGTGTAGCTGTCCTGCAGCGCGGTGACAAAGCCCAGGCTGACCGTTTTGTCGCCGATCTCGGGCGCGCACACCACCCGGATCGACATCTGAAGGTGCGCCTCGGGCTCGGGCTGGAAACTTTTCTGGCCGTCCACCAGGTCTTCACGCGCGGTGTTGATGATGTAGCCCTGGCTCAGCAACGCGCGGCGCGCGGCCTCGCAGGTCTGCGCGGCGGTGGCGTCGAACAGGCGCGAATAGGTGGCGGTGGAGCCAAATTGCTCCTGCAGCGGAAACTGCTTGATCGGCGCCGCGCAGGCGGCCAGCAGCAGGCCCACACCCAGGCCGGCCAGGGTGTTTGCAGCAAGGCGGGTTAGCTTCAAGACCAGTCACTCCTCGGCAAAAAATCGGTGGTCAGGGGGACTCATGGGGTTTGCACAGGGTCGCTTTCAGCCTACCACAGCCGTGCTGCGCCATTGCGGCGCCGAACAATTTCACACACCTGCCCGGGGCAGATGCGGGGCTGGTTTATCCTTGGTGCATGTCCCCCCACCCTTGCCCTGAACGACGCCGGCTGCTGCTGGCCGGCCTGGGCGCCGCCCTGCTGGCATCCGGCTGCTCCAGGCCGGGCAAGCCCAAGGCGAAGACCCTGCCGAAGGAAGCGACCCTGCTGTGCCTCGGCGACTCGCTGACTTTCGGTTATGGCGCCGCCGCCGGCACGGCCTACCCCGCGCAGCTCGAGGCACTGACCGGCTACACCGTCCAGAACGCCGGGATCAATGGCGACACCAGCGAGGGCGCGCTGGGCCGCCTGCCCGCGCTGCTGGCCGGCAATGCGCCGGGGCTGGTGCTGCTGTCCATAGGCGGCAACGACTTCCTGCGCAAATGGCCGGAGGAGCGCACCCGTGCGGCGCTCACGCAGCTGGTGCAGACCGCTGCCGCGAGCACGCAGGTCGTGCTGATCGCCCAGCCGCGGCCCGAGCTGATGGCCGCCGCCCTGGGCTCGCTAAACGATCACCCGCTATATGCCACTGTGGCCGAAGCGACCGGCGTGCCGCTGTTCGAGGGCGGCTGGTCGCATGTGTTGTCGCGCGCCGAGCTGCGCTCGGACCAGATCCATGCCAACAGCGAAGGCTACAAGGTGTTTGCCGAACGCCTGGCCGGCTGGCTGCGCAAGCAGAAGTACATCGCCTGATTCGCCGGATGCCGCGCTCGGGCCTTGATCAGCTCGGATGCTCCCAGCCGCGCCTGAGCGCTGAGCAGCACATCACCGTCAGGGGCCAACCGGTTCCGGGATCTTCGCGGTCACCTTGATCTCGAAGTCGAACCCCGCCAGCCAGTTGACGCCCACCGCCGTCCAGCTCGGATAAGGCGCTTCCGGGAAGATTTCATCTTTAACGCTCAGGACCGTGCCGAACTGTTTTTCAGGATCGGTGTGAAGAGTCATCACGTCGACGATATCGTCAAGCCCGCATCCACCGGCTTTCAGCGTCGCCTGCAGATTGGCGAATGCCAGGCGAACCTGCGCCTCAAAGTCCGGCTCGGGTGAGCCGTCTTCACGGCTGCCCACCTGCCCAGAGACGAACAGAAAGCCGTTGGACCTGACGGCTGGCGAATAGCGGTGGTGTTCATAAAGGGCCTGCCGCCCGGCCGGAAAAACCACGTCACGTTTGTTCATGTCTGTGCTCCATCAGTGGGGCCACGCGACCCCGGGGGTTAAAGATGAAGTCACTGTAGGCCGCAAGGTCTGGCGGATAAACAGGCAAGCCCACGCATCACTATTCGTAAAATCCAAACAATCATCAACGCCGGGAGTTCCCATGGACCGCTTCGATGCCATGCAGGCCTTTGCCCGCGTTGTGGAAACCGGCAGCTTCACCAAAGCGGCCGACACCCTGCACATGAGCAGGACCAGCGTGACGCAACTGGTGCAGCAACTGGAGGCGCGGCTGCGCGTCAGGCTGCTCAACCGCACCACCCGCAAGGTCAACGTGACGGCCGACGGCGCCGCCTACTACGAGCGTGTGCTGCGGGTGCTGGCCGACGTGGACGACGCCGAGACCAGCCTGTCCGGCGCCTCGGCCTCGCCGCGCGGCCGGCTGCGGGTGGACGTGCCCAGTCCGCTGGCGCGCATGATCCTCATCCCCGCCCTGCCGGCGTTTTATGCGCGCTATCCGGACATCCAGCTCGACATGGGCGTCAGCGACCGCATGGTGGACATCATTGGCGAAAACGTGGACTGCGTGGTGCGCGGTGGCGAACTGACCGACCTGTCGCTGATGGCCCGCCACATCGGCGATCTGCAGCTCGGTGTGTATGCCGCACCCGCCTACCTGAAGCTGGCTGGCCTGCCCGCGCACCCGCGCGAACTGGAGGACACGCACCACCGCATCGTCGGTTTTCTGTGGGCACGCACCGGCAAGGCCGTGCCCTATGCGATGCACTCAGGTGACGAGAGCCTCAAGGTGCAGGGCCGCCACGCCCTTGCTGTCGACGACGGCAACGCCTACCTCGCCGCCGGCCTGGCCGGCCTGGGCATTCTCTGGCTGCCCGATTACATGGCCAGGCCGCACCGCGCCAGTGGTGAGCTGGTGCCGCTGTTCGAAGACTGGCGTCTCGATGCCATGCCGCTGTACATTGCGTTTCCGCCGAACCGGCATGTGAGTGCAAAGTTGCGGGTGTTTATCGAGTGGGTGGCGGGCTTGATGGCGGAGCATGCCAACGCCGACAAGTCGCCCGCCTGATTGATACACGCATCCCCCGGTTTTTCAGGAGAAGGCTTGCCTCTCGAAGCAGTCTCTATCCATCCACCAACTCAAACACCCCCAGCGCCTGCGGCTGGCCGTTGAGCAGCACATCGACGCGGTGTTTACCGGCGTGGTGCTTGCGGGTCGTCATCTCGGCAGTGGACACCGTCTTGCTCAAGCGCGCGGTGTCCCTGGGCGCCAGGTCCAGCACCTTGAGCTTGAACACCTTGGCGCTGGTCTTGCCGCTGGCCTTGACGTAGTGGATGCAGAAGTCCACCAGCAGGCGTTGCGCCTTGTGGCTGGTGTTGGTGATGTCGAAAGCGATAGTCACCTTCTCACCCATCACCACCCGCTTGGGAGTGATGCGCGCGTTCGCCACTTCGACCTCTGCACTTTTGCCGAAACCCAGCGCCGACAGCGCACCGGCTTCGCCGCGTTTGACGGCGGAACGCAGCGCGTGCTGCACGATCCAACGGCGTTCGTCACTCGCGCCCTTGAGCCACTGCTTCGCCGTCTGCGCCAGCAGCTCCGGGTGGTCCTTGCCGATGTCGTTGAGGTTGTTGGCGACCGAGCGGCGCACATACAGCGCCGGGTCGTCCCTGAGCAGCTCCAGCAGTTCGAGCACCGGCGCCGGATTTTTCTGGAAGGCCGGCAGGCGGCTGGCCCAGGGCAGGCGCGGGCGACTGCCTTCGGACACCAGGCGCCGCACATGTTCGCTGGTGTCGCCGGTCCACTGCCTGAAACGCGCCAGCGTGGCCGCCTCGTGGTGCTGCAAAAAGGCGCGGATGCTGAACTCGGCGGTGAAACGCTGCGTCAGCGCATGTTGCGCGCGCATGGATTCCTCGAAGTGGCCAAGCCCGAACTGCGCGACAAACAGCGTGTGCGGCAAATACAAAAAGGAGCCCAGGCTCAGGCCCGGGTCGCGGCCGTGCGGCTGGTCCAGCGAGGCCAGCAGGATGGCGATGGCCTTCGGGTAATCGGCCGGCAAATGCCGCTGCAGCGCCTGCGCGATGTGTTTGCCACGCGGCATCAGGGCCAGGGCCTCATACCCCTCGAGTGCATCGTTCACAAACTTGCGCGACGCAAAGGCCGGAAACACCGCCGAGATCATGCGGGCAATCGCCTTGGGCACGTCGGCGCCGTACTGATTGACGAGGGGTTCTGCCATCGACTCAGCGTTCCAGAAAATGCGCCAGCGCCTGCACCGTGTTGGCGGCCGCGCCGCGGTGCTGCGCCGCAAAGCCCAGGCTGGCCTGCGCCGCATGCTGCTGGGTGGACGGGCGGGCCAGCATGGCGCAGGCGCTGCGCACGGCTTCGTCCATGCCGGCCACGCGGCGCGCCGCGCCGGCCGCCTCCGCCAGTTCGGACACCTCGGCAAAGTTGAAGGTGTGCGGGCCCATGATGACGGGGCAGCCGCAGGCGGCGGCCTCGATCAGGTTCTGTCCGCCCAATGGCTCGACGCTGCCACCCAGCAGGGCCACGTCGCTCATCGCGTACTACAGCGCCATCTCGCCGATGGAGTCGCCGAGCCAGACATCGGCGGCCTGCGGCGCGCCGTTCCAGGCCGAACGCCGCGCGACCGACAGTCCGTGTTTTTCGGCCAGCGCCTGGACCTCGTCAAAGCGCTGCGGATGGCGCGGCACGATGAGCATCTGCGGCTCCTGGTTTGCTACGGTATTGATAGCTGCCTGCGCACGTCTGGATTGGGCCAGGGCCGTTATTTGTTTGAAAAATACGTCCTCCTCGCCTTCGCGCGAGCTGGCCAGCATCAGCACCGGCCGGCCCAGCGCCAGGCGCCAGGCGCGGCCCTGGGCCTGCTGCGCCTCGTCCGGCGTGGCGTCGAACTTGAGGTTGCCGAACACGCCCTGTACCGTGGCGCCGAGCTCGCGCAGGCGCTGCGCGTCGCTGTCGCTCTGCGCATACACCGCCGCCAGGCCGGCATAGGCAGGCCGTGACAACGGCGCCATGCGCGCCGCCCGCTGCAGCGACTTGTCGGACAGGCGCGCGTTCACCAGGACCAGCGGCACGCCGCGCGCCTGCGCGCAGGCCACGCTGTTGGGCCAGACCTCGGTTTCCAGCAGCAGGCCCAGGCGCGGCTGGAAGTGCGCAAAAAAACGCGCCACGGCGGCCTGGCTGTCCCAGGGCTGCCAGACCTGCACATCCCCTTCGCGCAGCAGGCCGGCGCCCTCGGCGCGCCCGGTGGCCGTGCCATGCGTCAGCAACACACGCAGGCCGGGCCAGCGCTCGCGCAAGGCCGCCAGCAGAATGCCGGCGGTACGGGTTTCACCGAGCGACACCGCATGCACCCAGACCAGCTCGGAGCGCAGCTCCGCAGGGTGGGTGTAAAAACCAAAACGCTCATCCACCGCTTCGAGGTAACCGGCCTCGGCCTGGCCGCGGCGCCGCAGCTTGCGCCGCAGAAAGGGCTGGGCCGCCCACATCAGCAGCGAATACAGCGTGCGCAGCATGGCTTCCATCAGGCGGCACCTTGTGCTGTTTCCGGCGGCCGGCAGGCCAGCCAGGCCTGCCAGACCTGCGCCACCGTGGGGCACGGTTGTGCGAACACGCTGCGCTGGCGCGCGCTCGCCTCATCCGGCAGCGGCCCGGTGCGCCAGGCCGTGTCGAAGTTGTAAATCTGCACATGCGGCAGGTCCAGCGCCACCGCGATGTGGCTGAGGCCGCTGTCCACGCCGATGACACCGGCGCACTGCGCGAGTTGCGCTGTGAGTTCGTCCAGCGCCATCCGCGGCAACACGACAGCTTTGTTTTCGCTGGTGTTCAAGCCCTCGGCAATCGCCTGGCTGATGGCCAGCTCCGCGTCGCTGCCATGCGGCAGCGCGATCAGGTAGCCCGGGGCATTCAGTTGACGGCCCAGCGCCACCCAGTTCTCGACCGGCCAGAGCTTGTCGGCACGCGAGCTGCCGTGCACAAACGCTATCATTTCAGGAGCTGCTTGCGCAGTTCCGGTGCGGTCCGCAACGCGATTCAAGCCATAGTCCGGGCGGGGAGCCGGGGTGTAGCCGAGCGCGCGCCCCGCCAGCGCGCGGCCGCGCAGCACGGCATGGCTGTGCGGCGGCAAGTCGATCGCCACATCGGCCACCCAGCGTGTCGGCGCCTCGTAGCCCGAACCCTCGGTCTGGTTGGCCATGGCGTAACGCCGGCCACCGGGCGCCAGCCGCGCCAGCCAGGCCACCAGCGCCGACTTGGCGAGGCCCTGCAGGTCGATCACGGCATCGTAGGACTGGCTTTGCAGCTCGCGCCGGAAGGCGCGCCAGGCAGTGCGCGTGGCCGCGCTGAAAGGCGCCTTGCGCCAGCGCCGCAGCTCGCAGGGAATGACACGCTGCAGGCCGCGGCCCAGCAGCGGGCTCAGCAGCGGCGCAAAGGCTTTTTCCACCACCCAGTCGATTTGTGCGCCCGGATGCGCGGCCAGGATGTCCCGCACCACGGGCAGCGTGTGCACCACGTCGCCCAGTGACGAGAGTTTGACGATCAAAACCTTCATGCGGTCGATTGTCGCGTCGCAGGTTTGACTAGTGCGCCGAAGCGGCAAAACTCGCGTCCGGCTTGACGCTGTGCAGCAGGCTCAGCATGTCGCTCTGGATGCGCTGGAGCGCGGCCTCGGTGTGGCCTTCAAAACGCAGCACCAGCACCGGCGTGGTGTTGGACGCGCGGATCAGGCCGAAGCCGTCCGGCCAGTCGACCCGCACGCCGTCGATGGTGCTGATCTTGGCGGGGGCCGCAAACGATGCGGTCTTGATGAGCTGCTCGACGACCGTGTGCGGCTCGCCTTCCTTGCAGGCGACGTTGAGCTCGGGCGTGCTGAAACTGGTCGGCAGGCCGTTGAGCAGCGCGCCGACGTCGGCCACCCGGCTCAGGATCTCCAGCAGGCGCGCGCCGGCATAGGTGCCGTCGTCGAAACCGAACCAGCGCTCCTTGAAAAAGATGTGGCCGCTCATCTCGCCGCCCAGCGGGGAATCGACTTCCTTCATCTTCGCCTTGATCAGCGAATGGCCGGTCCTGTACATCATGGGCACGCCGCCGGCCGCAGTGATCTCGGGCGCCAGCCGCTGCGAACATTTCACGTCGTAAACAATGGTGCCGCCCGGCACGCGCGACAGCACATCGCGGGCAAACAGCATCATCTGGCGGTCGGGGTAGATGTTCTGGCCGTCCCGCGTGACGATGCCCAGGCGGTCGCCGTCGCCGTCGAACGCCAGGCCGATTTCGGCGTCGCCGGCCTGCAGCGCGGCGATCAGATCTTTCAGGTTCTCGGGTTTGCTCGGGTCCGGGTGGTGGTTGGGGAAGTCACCGTCGACCTCGCTGAACAGTTCGGTCACCTCACAACCGAGTGCGCGGAAGATGCCCGGGGCCGAAGCGCCGGCAATGCCGTTGCCGGAATCGATCACCACCTTCATGGGCCGCGCCAGCTTGATGTCGGACACGATGCGGTCGCGGTAAGGCGCGAGCACGTTGACGTGGGTGATTTTCCCGCTGCGGGCCGGCGCGGGGCTGTCGCCCGCTTCCATGCGCTGGCGCAAGCCCTGGATCTCGTCGCCGTAAATCGCGCGGCCGGCCATCACCATCTTGAAGCCGTTGTAGTCCTTGGGATTGTGGCTGCCGGTGATCTGGATGCCGGAGTTCGCCAGCGTACAGGCGGCGAAATACAACATGGGCGTGGTGACCATGCCGACATCGACCACATCGACGCCGCTGGCAACCAGGCCGCGGATCAGGGCCGCCGAGAGCGCCGGCCCGCTGACCCGGCCGTCGCGACCCACGGCGACCACGGTCTCGCCCAGTGCCAGCGCACGGGTGCCGAACGCCAGCCCCAGGGCTTCGGCCACGGACTCGTTGACGGTGGACGGCACGACACCGCGGATGTCGTAAGCCTTGAAAATCGAGGGGTTCACCTGCATGGGTCGGGTCTCCAGAGTTGCTGGCAGTACTGCAACCCGGGAGTAGCGGAACAAAATGAAAGGGATGGCTTTGTGCCCAGGGCAAGGCGCCAGCCGCAGCGAAGGCCGACCGCCTTCACAAGGATGGCAACGCCGCCATGGGTGCAAAGACGCGCTTTCATGTTTCGATACTTCCGGGTCGCAGTACAAGGATTGTAGGCGCGGGGTGGGCGGGGAAGATGTCCGAAAACGGCTAGCGGATGTAGGCCCCAGCCGTATGATTCAGCCCATGAGCACCGACAACACCCTGCTGGCCGACGATGCCTGTTACCTCGCGCTGAAAACGCGGGACGCACGTTTCGACGGCAGCTTTTTCACCGGCGTGACCTCTACCGGCATTTATTGCCGGCCGGTCTGCAGCGTGAAGACGCCCAGGCGCGAGAACTGCCGCTTTTTCGGCCATGCGGCGCAGGCGGAAGACGCGGGTTTCCGGCCCTGCCTGCGCTGCCGGCCCGAGCTGGCGCCGCATTCGGTGGTCTGGTCCATCCAGGACGCCTCGTATATTTTGGCGCACCAGGCGGCCAGGTTGCTCGACGAACCCGAGGCTTGGGCCCCCACGCTCGGCACTGGCGTGTCCTCGCTGCCCCCCGAGGGGGCTGTGCTTGCTCGGGGCGGCCCTTCGCGGCGCACGCCCGTGACATCCGAACCCACGGTGGCAGGTTTGGCGGCCAAACTCGGCGTCAGCGACCGCCATGTCCGGCGCATTTTCGAGGCGCAATTCGGCGTCTCGCCCATGCAGTACCTGCAGACCCGCCGTTTGCTGACGGCCAAGCAGTTGCTGGCCGACACGGCGCTGCCCATCACGCAGGTGGCGCTGATCAGCGGTTATGCCAGCGTGCGCCGCTTCAATGCCGCTTTTGTCGGGCATTACGGCCTGAACCCGACGCAGTTGCGGCGCCAGGGCGGCACGCCGACCGAGCAGGGCATCACCGTGAAGCTGGGTTACCGGCCGCCGTATGACGTGGCCGCGATGACCGCCTTCTTCAAGAAGCGCCAGATCAACGCTATCGAATTTGTAGCTGACGACGCAGGTGGGGCGAGGCTGGGACGCACTTTTCGTGTGGAAGCCGGCGGCAAGGTGCATGCCGGCTGGCTGCTGGCCAGCTTCGACGAAAGCCGTTGCCATGTGGCGCTGCGCATCAGTGACTCGCTGCGCGAGGTGCTGCCGCTGGTGATACGCCGGGTGCGCGCCATGCTGGACCTGGACGCCGACCCGCAGGCCATCAATGCGGTGCTGGGGGGCAGCTTTCCCGGCGCCGACGGCCTGCGCGTGCCCGGCGCCATGGACGGCTACGAGCTGGCGGTGCGCGCCGTGCTGGGCCAGCAGATCACGGTGGCGGCGGCGCGCACGCTGGCGCAACGTCTGGTCGACAAACTCGGCGAGACGATAGAAACGCCCTGGCCTGGGCTGACGCGCCTGTTCCCGTCGGCCACGGTGCTGGCGCAGGCCGGTGGCGATGCGCTCGGCCAGCTGGGCATCGTGCGCCAGCGCCAGGCGGCAATTGTCGGCATCGCCCAGGCCGTCGCCGAAAAACGCGTGCAGTTGCACGGCGGCGCCGACGTCAACGCGACGATTGCAGCGCTGAAGGAATTGCCCGGCATCGGCGACTGGACCGCGCAATACATCGCGATGCGTGCGTTGCGCTGGCCCGATGCCTTTCCGGCCGGCGACGTGGCGCTGCACAAGGCGCTGGGCGTGTCGGGCCTGAAGCACCCGGCGAAGGAAGCCGAGCAGGCCTCGCTGGCCTGGAAACCCTGGCGCAGCTACGCGGTGATACGCGCCTGGAGCGGTGCGATGGATCCACCGCCTGAAGTCCCGGATGCTACTGAATTGATAGCTGTTCACGCTCGTCCACAAAGGGCTGAACCCCCGAAACCTTGAAAACCTGCGGAACGCCGCAGTGCTGCCGCCAGACCTTCCCCCGAATGAGAGACACTCCCAGGAGATCATCATGAAATTCACGACACCCATCGTCCAGACACGCTACGCCAGCCCGCTGGGCGCCATCATCATCGCTGCCACCGACAAGGGCCTGGCCGGGCTCTGGTTTGACGGCCAAAAGCACCTCCCCGCGGAGTTGACCGGACCCGCTGTCTGGCCCACCGACCCGGCGCATCCGGTACTGCGGGAAGTTGTCAGGCAGCTCAGCGACTACTTCTGCGGCGACCGCACCGAGTTCGATGTGCCGCTGGACCTGAGCTACGGCACGGCTTTCCAGCAATCGGTCTGGCAGGCCTTGCTGAAGATCCCCCAGGGCGGCACGGCCAGTTATGGCGAAGTCAGCCAGCGTATTGGTAAACCGGCTGCGGTGCGCGCCGTGGGCGCAGCCGTCGGCCGGAATCCGGTCAGCATCATCGTGCCCTGCCACCGCGTGATGGGGGCGGGCGGCGCGCTGACCGGGTATGCCGGCGGCCTGGAACGCAAAAGTGCGCTGCTCAGGCTGGAGGGCGTGGACCTCGAGGGGGCCCGGTGACGGCCGCAGCAGCTTCCCTGAAAAGCCGAAGCTGGCTGGTCGACTTCATGTTGCTGGCCGCCATCTGGGGCTCGTCCTTTCTGTTCACGCGTTTTGCGGTGCTGGATTTCGGTCCGCTGCCCACCGCCGCGGTGCGCGTGGCGATTGCCGCAGCCTTCCTGCTGCCGCTGGTGCTGCTGCGCGGCCACGGCCCGGCGCTGAAAAAGAACTGGCGCCGCGTGTTCCTGGTGGGCCTGTTCAACTCGGGCATCCCGTTTGCGTGTTTTGCGTTCGCGTTGCTGTCCATCACCACCGGGCTGTCGGCCATCCTGAACGCCACCGTGCCGATGTTCGGCGCCATCGTCGCCTGGTTCTGGCTGAAAGACCGGCCCACCGGCTCACGCGTGCTGGGCCTGTTGATCGGTTTTGCCGGTGTGGCCATGCTGGCCTGGGACAAGGCGACCTTCAAGCCCGACGCCTCGGGTGTGGCGCCGGGCTGGGCGGTGATGGCCTGCCTGTTCGCCTGCGTTTGTTACGCGCTGTCGGCCAGTTATGCCAAGCGCCACCTGACCGGCCTGCCGCCGCTGGTCACCGCCGCCGGCAGCCAGATCGGCGCGACCCTGGGTTTGGCCCTGCCGGCCGCCTGGCTGTGGCCGGCGCAGGCGCCGGGCAGCCGGGCCTGGCTGTCGCTGGGGGTGGTCGGTGTGCTCTGCACCGGCATTGCCTACGTGCTGTACTTCCGGCTGATCGAAAGCGCCGGCCCGGCCCGCGCGCTGGCCGTGACCTTTGTGGTGCCGGTGTTTGCGGTGCTCTACGGCGTGATGTTTCTCGGCGAGGCGGTCACGCTGTGGATGCTGCTGTGCGCCGTGGTGATCATCTGCGGCACGGCCTTGTCCACTGGATTGCTTAAAATCGGGCGATGAGCGCCGTCCGCAAAACAAAGTTCAAGCTGCCGGCGCCCAAGCCGCGCAACCCGCTGGTTGCGCCGGCGCTGCAGCGCAAGGCCGGCTCGCACCGCAAACCGCAGGCCGCCACGCGGCGCGCCGAGAAGATGGCGCTGAAAAAACAGATCGACGAGGGCTGACAAGTCAGGCCGAGCCGACCTCCCAACGCCCCGCCACCGGCAGTTGCCTACAATGGCAGCTCACCAGGCCGCAAGGCGGCACCCTCCCAGGGCGCTCATCACCACCGGATTACATGGCTGAATTTTTCAAAACATCCGTCATCTGGGTCGTGGACTTTCACTACGAAGGTCGTGCGCGCCGCTGGTTCAAGGCCTTCGGCCCCAACGACGATCCGCTCCAGAAAATGACGGACACCCTGAAAGACCTGTACGGCGACCGCGCCACGCTGGCGACGGTGCGCAAGGCGACCGACGAAGAGGAACGGCAGTACCTGCGCGGTGAAGAACCGAAAAACAGCTATTGCCCGACCGGGCGCTGACCGCAAGACCATGCGCAAGCACGCGTGTGGGCACCCTTGCGCGGCGCACAGCAGGACAGGCGGGGCCTCCGCGCGAATGCCGGAGCCGGAAAGAAAAAAGGGTTTGCTTCTATTTTCATAGCAGCAAACCCTTGTATCTGGCGGAGTGGACGGGACTCGAACCCGCGACCCCCGGCGTGACAGGCTCAAAATGCTACCATCCCAATAGCTAGCGCCCATGCGGCTTACAGCTGACAATGATGCTAATTATTTCTCCTTTGGGGACGTTTTGGGGACGGTAAGGAATATTTATGGCTCGGATCACGCAGCGCGACAACGGCAAGTGGCAGGCAAAGATTGAACGGGTCGGTTGGCCAGGCCAAAGCAAAACCTTTCGGTTGAAAAAAGACGCCGATGCGTGGGCGACAGCCGTCGAGCGTGAGATGGATAGAGGCGCCTTCATCAATCGTGATGACGCTGAACGCACTACGTTTGAAGCGGCAGCTGGTCGCTATGCAGCGGAAGTGTTGCCGTCAAAGCGAGGCGTCGCTCAAGACACGATGCGTGTAAAGCGGCTGGTCGAGAAATTTGGCAAATACTCGCTGGCTTCGATCAGTTCGGCCATGGTAGCGGCATACCGTGATGAAAGGCTAAAAGTCGTATCGCCACAAACAGTGGTTCATGAGTTGGGCATGATCTCAAGGATTTTCAAGGCCTGTGCCATGGACTGGGGCATCGCACTTCCACATGGCAACCCAGCCATCTTGGTACGAAAACCTGCAGTTGCCAATGAACGCACTCGTCGCCTCCAAGCATACGAAGAGACGCTACTGCTAACCGCCCTGCTCGATTGCAAGTCTCCTTGGCCCCATGCTGCCGTCTGTTTGGCACTCGAAACAGCAGGCCGTCAATCGGAGCTGTTGTCCATGAAATGGAAAGAAATTGACTTGGTAAAACGCACTGCACGACTGCGCGGCATCGACGGACGAATCACTAAAAGCGGCGATGAATACAGGGATGTGCCGCTATCTACTCGGGCGGTGAACCTGCTTGACAGCCTGCCCCGGACCAGAAAAGCCAATCTTGTACCGATAAATAAGAAACAACCATCCGCGCCTATTGCAGGACGGGTGCTACCGATCACTCAAAGTGCGCTCCAGCTGAGTTTTGAGCGCGGTGTTGCACGCGGCAGGCAAAGTCATATCCACGGACTTCTACGCAAAGCCTTATCCGAGGCCGGCTTGAGTGAAGCGGCCGTGTCGGCTGAAATACGGGCCTTGATCTACAAAAAGAAAGCCCCGCTGCAGCTAACTCTCGAGCTTCTGTCTGGCTTAGAAAATGAGGACAAGACACTTCTTGATCTCCACTTTCATGACCTTCGGCATGAGGCCACGTCGCGCTTAGCCGACAAACTTCAAATGCATGAGCTAATGAAGGTAACTGGGCATAAGACCTCACGCATGATATCGAGGTACTACCACCCGCGGGCTGAAGATCTGGCAAAGAAGCTTGGGTAATCGGCCGAACTTTGAGTGCAAACGTTAAAGACTTTCAATAGCTCTGTCCTTATTGAATGCGTGTTTTAGCAGCACTTTTAGGCGGAATTTAACTGCGTAAGAGTCATTCGGCGATTGCGAGTATCGATCAAACTCAATAAGGTCGTAGTCAGCTTTTGCGATGTCGACCTCTGCGACTTCCCTGTTTTTCTCACGCAACTTATCGAAGCTCAAAAGCTTTTGCCTTGTGACTTTGCTGGTCCAGCCTTCGTCAAGGGCAATTCGAAACAGGTAGAAGTACAGCATGACCATGCCGATTGAGCGCAATAAAACGTCCCCGTCCGTGAATACTTTACTCATTGCCGCAACCGTGGCTTTTGCCTTTGGCGTGACTGTCAGCTTTTTCGTTTTGGGCTGATCTTCCTTATCTTTGACAAACCTGTCGAGGTAAGCTTTCTTGGTATCCACCACCGCACCGTGTTCCTGAGCAACAAGGAACTTCAAAGCGAGGTCGAAATGCCGATACCTTTTATTCAAGAAAGGAAGCTTTTTCTTGAAAAACGACGTGGCGGACAGCTCCCGTACTGCACCAGGGACGGGACCTGCCCATGCGTTTCTTCTTTCAGCTGCGGTAAGTGGGACTGCCTCATTCAACCTGGAGAACATTTCCTCGATCAGATCGGTATCATCCGTCTCGATGGTAATGACATTCAGCTGAAAATTGTCGAGATCAGTTTTTAGATCAGGGTAGTCCGTCGCAAGCTCTTGATAAGTCATGCTCCGAGCGTCAACGCCCGTGTCGTGGAAATACTCAAACTCGTCAGACAGAGCAATTTTCCCCTCAATGAAGCTCCACATCGTTTCGAGGCGCTGCCGGCCATCAACGATGGCGTAGTCATATTTGGCACCAGCCAAAATTTTTGGTTTAGCGAACTTGTGCAGATAAATTTTCGGGATATCGAACTTATTGATGAGCGTGTCGATTAGCAGCTGGCGCTTATCCATAGTCCACACTTCACCCTGTCGCTGATATTCCGGATTAACCTGGATCTTCTTGCTCATGCGATACAAAGTCCACACGCTGGCCCCATGAATGGATCCGACTTCAAATTTGATCATTTGAGATATTCTTTCTTAATCAATTCGGCCACCTCGTCAATGTCAGGAAAGAGAGTCAGAGTGGAATATCCAAGGTGCTGAAGCTCCGCCCGAATCCTCGCCTTTTTATCCTTAGGGATGATGTATTTCCATACGTGCTTGGTATCGTACAAAGCTTCGATCGGTTCATGCACGGAGTGATTCACTGTGAACGTCCCCATCTGTGCAGCCATCCTCTTGGTTGGGCGCGGGCCTATCGCGGCAACAGGATTCATCGGACTTTTGGGATCAACGCGGCTCGGCAAGTAGTTTTCCAGCGCCCTATCTCTAAACGAAGGAAGTTCTAGCTCATATGCGAAGCTCACATTCGCCTTGGTGTTCAAAGCAATAGGATCAAGGCACCAAAAGGCGGCGTCGTCCCGATCTTTACTGGAGTCAAAAGTTGCAAAGAAAAGTGCGACCAATGGCCCCTCGCTCCAATCCAGCAAACGTGTAGGAGCTCGATGATGCTGCATCACGAATAACCAGTCCCACTCATCGGTAGGAGCTTGGGTCATTAGCTGCGTGGCATTTTGAACAAATCTTTTATAGATTGCGCCCTCTTTGGCAAGATGCTTACCTGCGTCCCGCGCAAGTGAAGGAACTAGGCCCCACCGGCTGTCCGATTGCCCTCGAAACCAAACCACATCAGCTGGCGTCACATGCTTCTTGAGCAGCCTCAGTAAGTCGGACACGCCTTGGATCTTCGCCTCTCGATGACGCATGAATTGCCCCCTGTTGTTGTTCGCCAGAAATTCTTATCAGACAGGCTTGCTTCCCAACGGCACCCGCCTCAACAAATTTTTCCAGCGTCAATCTTAACCAGTTGTAACCAATCCAAGGTTACATGGAGCCTTTAACGCCTCACAAAAAGCGCATTACTCAGACTGGCCTAGCCGGGTTGGCTCGGATTCGGACGTATCAACGTCTGGTCATCAGTGAATGTCGCAGTCCTCAGATATGTCTTCACATCACGCTGGACCTCCGCAGCGGTCTCAGGGCGTACGGCACATCTTTCAGCCCATGATCGCCCTGGGTGTAATACATCCCACCGCGGGCGCATACCGAGAAAGCGCCCGCTTCCTGGGTTGTGGTTTCCAAAACCGTCGATCAACGAATTCCACACCGGGGTAAATTTGCTAATCAACAAAGATTCGCCCAGGGGAATCCAGATTTCGTCCACAACCAAAAACCGACAATGAAAATCCGCCAACTTCAAGTTCGACGTTTGATTAATGCTTTCGGCGTGCTCCGCCAGACGTCGCGCGAGAACTCGGCTGAGGGAAACCGGCGCCAGTGACCCACCCTTGCGGGATCCCGCCGGCACTGCCTTGCCAATATAAATTGGCGCAAGAAATTGATTTTTGCGATTGTGCTCGGAAAGTTTTTCGTACGCGGGGAAGTTGCCGGTGTAGTAGATGGCATAGAGTCCGGCGCCAGTGAAAGCTCCGATGTCACCAAGCGGAACGACAGGACGCCCAAGCATTGCTTCGGCGACGCTCGCTCCTAGATTCTTTTTGTCGAGCGGATTGAAAGGGATGACGTTGCCGCTCACGCCGCTCTCCAGCGCCGCGAGTTAGCACTCGCCAGTTCTGACAACTTTGCCTCAATAAGGCACTGAGCAACGCTACAGGTAACAGCTTGAGCAAGCAACACCGGCACGGCATTTCCCAGCTGTCGCATCGTTTCTGTCCAAGATCCATGGAAACGATAACCATCAGGAAAGGTTTGGATTCTTGCTGACTCGCGAATTGTGAAGTAGCGGACCTCTCCATCCGGCTTTACAAGCATATTCTCGCCACCAGGAACGCCATGATCCCCCGCTTTGAGTGTTTTCGCCGGCAAGTCCAGTGGACTCCCGGTATGCCCCTTGTACGCACGCGCACCTGGTTGAAAACGGTGGTCAGGAAAACTGGCCGCAGCGCGTGATTCGGGATCGGGCAATCCTACGAGCGCGTCACGCACTGTGCGCCACGGCTGCCCATCGGACTGGAGCTCACCAGCAACACGTTGTGCCCGCGCCTGGAGCGCCGGAGAAACCTCGGGGCGAGCCTTCTTTGCTACCTTATGTCGATCCCAGTACTGCCCAGTGACCCATTGATCCACCATTAGAGAGGTATGTGAATGCGTCGGCGTCGGGAAGGACCACTTCACGTTCAAGTCATGTCGGAAGCCAACCATGAAGACCCGCTCTCGCTTCTGCGGAACTCCGTAGTCAGCGGCATTCACGAGGGTGGGCACAACGTTATATGTGAGGCCTTTGCCATGAAGCGCCCCAGACGCGCGCTCCTTCTGTAATCGCATCAAGTGGTCGTACCAAGCTTCATTTCGACGCCTTACGACCTCAGGGAACTCCAGCTGCAGCAAGATGTACTGATAGTAGTTCGCGAAGCTCGAGCGAGTCAGGCCTTTAACATTCTCCACAATAAATGCCTTCGGCCGCAATTGCCGAACAATAGCAACAGTAGCCGGAAACATGTCGCGACTGTCGTCATGCGCCTTGTGCTTTCCTCCCATGGAAAACGGCTGACACGGTGGGCCACCAGCAAGAAGCTCGATGTCCTGAGGAATCGTGGACCAATCAAACTCACGAACGTCCCCTTCATGCAAGGGCCAGCCGGCGACCAGTGGATATTCGCGCGCGCGATTTTCCCGAATCGTGTCGCAGGCCCATTTATCCCATTCCACGACGGCCAAAGGCTTAAAACCCGCCAAGCTCGCCCCGAGCGCAAGCCCTCCAGCACCAGCATAAAGCTCAACAGCATTCATCGATCGCGCCCCCCAGAAAATCAATCATCGTTGTGACCATTAAAACTGTGTCTTTATACAGCATCTGATCCTTCGCGGTCAGGCGAAATATTGACCCTTTGCTATTAAATTCACTCCTCAACAGAGAACAGCGACTCCCCTTGACCGCCGCTTGGGCTTCGCCACATGCCGCCGCCTGCGGCGCCGGCATCTTTTATCTTCAGATGGGCGCGAAAGACGTAAGCGGCTTCGCCGCCTGTCTATCAGGATGAGGGGCCGTGCGGCCGCCTGGAAGGACCTACGGTCAATGGCCTTCAGAGCCTGCGGCTCTGGTAGCGCTGCGCGCGCGGCGTTGGCGGCGACGCCGCGTGGACGGCTGCGGTGCTAGACGCTACGTCTGCACCGTGCTAGAACGCGCTGCTGTGTGACTTAAACACCTCACGAGCAGCAATTGCCGGATCCATGTGCCCACGTTGGGCGTATGCGCCCCAGGATACGTAAGACAGCACTTCGTACCCCAACTTTTCTTCCGTGAGTGCCTTGTACTCGTCATAGAACACCAACACCCAAGCCTGTTTTTCTGGCGGAGTGAACGTTGGCAGATTGTGCAAAGATTTGAAATGAGTCGCCTGCCCAACGTCCTTGACCTCCAGCGTCTCCCTGCCATGCCGGTTGACTATCTCTAACGGGAATAAATCGCTGCACCCATCAAATCGTGCGAAAAAATTGGCGCCTTTCTTGATGTCCTCCACGATTCCCGACGCCGCAGCTTCGTAGTTCTGCTCCATGAACCCCACGGCTTCAAGTTCAGGGGTCAATGGATCAATGCAATAAATCACCAGCTCTTCAAGGAAGCCGTTTTCAAAGCGAGCAGATCCCGTCAGGTAGTTGGACGCTTCGCGTGCCTCTTCAGTCATAACAGTTCTTTCTGTTCATTTGTCTTGGGCGGCTTAGGCGGCACCGGCGTCGCCAAGAGTTTGTCGGCCGGGAAATGCCGGATGAAGTCCATGTTTTCAGCCGCGGGGGCGTTGAGCCAGTCAGCATACTGGCTCTGGGGCAGGATCACGATGATCCTCTTCTCATCCTCGGGCCGATGGTAGTTTTTCAACAGTTCGTGCTCCGTCGCATTCATCGTCAGCATGGTGAAACTCAGCAGCGGCGGCTTGCCCGGCTCCGTCCAGACGTCCCACAGGCCGGCAATACCGATGGGCTGGCCGTCCGCCCTGGTGAACCTGGTGGCCACTGCTCTGCCCGTGCGCCAGTCAGGCTCATAAAAAGCGTCTGCCGGCACGATGCAGCGCTGCCCGCGTTGCCAGGCGGGCCCGAAGGTGAAGTTCTTATCAATTCCCTCAACGCGGGCGTTGAAGGTTGATCGCGCCATTGCCTTCTTGATGTTTTCTGGATCTGCCTTCAGGCGCCAGGGCACAAGGCCCCACCGGCCAAGCACCGCCTCCCGTAGCGGCACCGCCTCGTCGTGCGGGTCGGTCTCCGGCGGCTTGCGGACGAACGTGCCGGTGTAGCGCGGCCACATGTCCAGCTTGCCCTGCGGTGGTGTTGGCTGCAGAACGTCGAAGTACTTTTTGTAGTCCTCATACGCTCTCAGCGCTTCGAAATGGCTGCACATTCTTGAAACTTTACGCTTACTCAATATACTGTACGTATGCACAGTATAAATCCTCCCGACGCGATTGCCTTTTTATCTGGTGCACGGGTGCCGGTCGCGTGGGTGGAAGGCACTGTGCCGGCGGGGTTTCCTTCCCCGGCCGCCGACTTTGCGGTCAAGCGCCACGATTTGAACGAGCTGCTAATCACCCACCCTGCGGCCACCTTCATGTGGCAGGCCCGCGGCTTGTCCATGATCGACTTGGGCATTGCCGACGGGGATATCCTGGTGGTGAACCGGGCGTTGAATCCCAAACACGGGGATATTGTGGTGGCCGAGATTGACGGGGACTTCACCGTCAAGCAGTTCTGGCGCCGTAGTGGGATAGTGCAGCTACGCGCTGGGAACGCCACATTCCCGCCGATCCTGTTCAAGGACGGCCAGACAATGACAATTTGCGGTGTGGTCACCGCCACGATCAAGCGCTTCAAGTGATGCCATGTTTGCGCTGGTGGATGGGAACAATTTTTACGTAAGCTGCGAGCGCGCTTTTCGCCCGTCGCTCAAGAACCGCCCGGTCGTGGTGCTCAGCAACAACGATGGCTGCGCGATTGCCCGAAGCAACGAGGCCAAGGCTCTGGGCATCCGTATGGGCGCGCCCTGGTTCGAATGCCGGCAACTGGCTGAGGAGCACGGGGTGGTGGCTCTGTCCGCTAACTTTGTGCTTTACGGCGACATGAGCGACCGGATGATGTCCGTGGCAGCCGGTCTCGGCCCGGGCCAGGAGATCTACAGCATTGACGAATCGTTCATCGACTTGGCCGGCGTGCCAGGCGACCTGACGGATCGAGCCAGGCGCGTGCGCGAGCGAGTCTTGCAGTGGACTGGAATCCCCACCGGCATCGGCATTGCCCCCACCAAGACGCTGGCCAAACTGGCCAACCACATCGCCAAAAGCGCGGACCGCAAGCCTGGTAGCTACCCCGCTGAGCTGGCCCGGGTCTGCAACCTGGCCAGGCTGCCGGCCGCAGACCTTGAGGCTGTGCTGCAGGCCACGGCTGTGGGTGAGGTATGGGGCGTCGGCCGAAGGATCGCCGACCAATTGAATGAAGAGGGCGTGCTGACCGTGCTCGACCTAGTTCGGCTGGATCCCGCTACCGTACGCCGACGCTGGAGCGTGGTGCTTGAGCGCACTGTGCGCGAGTTACAGGGCCAGCAATGCATCAGCCTGGAGGACCAACCGTCCCCTAAAAAAGAAATTGCGTTTACCCGCAGCTTTGGCGGCGCGGTCACTGAGCTGGAAGACCTCGTGGCCGCCGTGACGCGCTTTGCCAGCGGCGCGGCTGCGAAGCTACGTACCCAAGGCAGCAAAGCCGGGCAGATTCAGGTGTTTGCACACACCAGCGCATTCAGGCCAGGGCCAAAATACAGCCGAAGCTTGGTGCTGCCCCTTCGCCGGCCCACGGACGACAGTGTGGTGCTGGTCAACGCGGCCGTGCGCGGCATCCAGGCGATCTACCGACCAGGCTTTAACTTCGCCAAGGCTGGCGTGATGTTGCTCGACCTGCAGGATGGCGGCATCAAGCAGGGCGAACTGGACTTGGAGCCTGAACCGGAGGCACGCGGACACCTGATGGGCGCCCTGGATAAGCTCAACGATCGCTATGGGCGCGGCACCGTGACGCTGGCCAGCGCCGGGGTCAAAGGACCGCAGCGAGATTTTGAGATGAAGCAAAACCTGCTGACGCCGCAGTACACGACATGCTGGGCTGATCTGCCTGTGGCGAAAGCATAGCGTGCTGCTGGCCGCCATGAGGGCGACATAGTCAAGTTTCGGAAGCCGCAAATATGACATCATTCGGGATGCTTCGTGCGCCACAACTCTGGCCGTCACTCTCCACGCCGGAAAACGAGGTCGTGGCCGTAAGAGACCTATATGCGCACCTGACGGGTCTGTCATACAGCGTGGAAGCATGGGAAGCCGCCCTCCTGCTGTACGTTACCGCAAAGAAACCTCCTGCAGCAATTCCAAGCGATGTGGCGCGACGGTGGCAATTTATCGCTTGCCATGAGTGCGTATTGGAGCTCTTCCACTTGCGATCACGTCTTGAGAAGATTCAGTCCGTCAAACTGCGCAACTGCCCGTCCATTCGATGCTCAGTAGATCTGACACGAATCAAAAAAACACGGAAAAAGTTCGATGAGTATTTCCCGGACACTGAAGCGCTGCGTCATGCGATCGCCCACAAAGGCCAGAACGAATCGCATTCCGACGTACATGCACCTGATGGGGTTTTCGCCCTATTCGGGTTCCGGACACCGGATCAGTTCAGCGCACCCTACGAGGGGAAATTGCGTTACCTCGACATCACGCATGAGTCTTTGAGGCGGATCAAAGAAGTGGTGACGGAGTACTTCACAGCCTTCGAAGGGGCGGCGCGAGAGTTGGAAGCCCAAGGACACCTCGACTGACGCGCCCTGATGCTCTAGCTTTTTTGCACGGAAGTCGGCGACACCTTCTGGTCCTCACCCGCTAGTTTTTTTACCGCTGCACCAGCCTGGCCAGCGCTGCCCGAACCGAAGCGGCCTCCGGCCATAAACACCGAGTGGATCTTGCCCTCGGTATCACGCCCGATGTTTTGCCTGCCAATCCCACCAACCCAGCCAATCACGTCATCGGCCAGCTCCATCACCAAGTGAAACAGGCCCTGGATGATGGTGTTCATGATCACGAAAAAGAGGAAAACGTAGCCTATGGCTGAGAAGATTCCCGTGATGCTGTTGCCTTGGGCCGCCGCCATTGCCGGCATGAACATCTGGAACACCAAAGACCCGAGCAAGATCACCAGAGCCGACGCCGCGAAGAAGGCAACGACCATCAGGATCGGCCTGAACAACAGGTTCAGGATATACAGGTAGCCTCGCTCGGTCCGCTGGCCCATGCCCTCTCCCTCGGCCTGCAGGTGGGCAAATGCCCACAACGGGGCGGCAGCAAGGGCCTCGACCACGATGCAGCAGTACTGTACTAAGCCGGCAACCCAGTTGATGAACGGCACCATGGGGATGTAGATCGCGCACAGAGCGCCCACGGCAAAAAGGAGGCCGCCGACGTACGGTGCCATGCCCCCAACGGCCTTGACCAGGTCTGCTGTGAGCGCCGCGCCGATGCCGGCGGCCGGGGCCACTGCGGTGACCACGGGCGCTGCAGCGGACACTGCCGACGCGGCTGCGCCCAGCGTGCCGCTGAACCAGGTGGCTGCAAGGATCGTTTCACCAAGTACCATCATGTAATCGCCGATGTTCTTCATGGCGATGATCGGGTCCACAACGGTGGCAGAGCCGCCGGCTCCCGCCGTGCCAGCCTCCAGCATTTTCCCGGTCAGAGTCTGACCAAGCGAACAGTTGCCGGTGGCGTTTAAGCCACCAAGGCAAAAGCGGCCAGGCTGGGTCTGGCCGAGGCCGTTGCTTCCCGTGTTCTCGCCACTCCCGGATTCGACATACACCCGGTCGAAGTCGTTGCTTGTGAGGGCTCCAGATCCTTGGTTATCGGGAGGACCGACAATCACAAACTCGGTGGCATCGGCCGCCTGGATGACGGCTGCATTGACTTCGGCGTGGGTTGAGTAGAACGAACCGGCGCTGAACCAGCCATGTTTTGCCATATTGGCCAGCGCATCTTCTTTGATGGTCTGATCGTTGATATCGGCGATCTTCGTGGCTCCGCCATACCAGACCCCGGCAGCCCGAATTTGGTCGTTCGGATACGGAACACCTATGGCGCTGGTGCGCCGGTCGCCTGCGTACGTGTCGGCGATGGAGTGAATCCGAGACACGAACTGGGGAAAATTGGACGAGTAGCCCGACCAGGCCTGTTCATTGATCGCTTCGTAATCGACGGCGCCCGACCGAAAGCCGACAGCCGAGGAACCCCATCGGCCCTCTTGATCAACCAGGCCGCCCAGGTACGTTTTACGTTTGACGCCCACGGCATAGCACAGGGTGGGCTCGCTCTCCGTGCCCACTGCGCGGCCAATGACCGTTCCGGTCCGCTCGATCTGGCTGAACGGTACCTCCTGCAGTCGGTTAGCTGCGGGCATCGAAACGGGCGGATCTGAAGCTTGGTATGCCTGGAGCTTGTCCTGGTGGGCCAGCTCGCATAAACGCTGCCTGAACAGGGCCAGCGCCATAGCGCTGGCGTCTCTGTTAGGGTCAATACGACTGAATCCAGCATTCACCAGGGTCGAACCCTGCGCGGCCAGCTGCAGGGCCTGGTTATACGCATAGTTCCCGAACGAGATCCCCCAGGAGGCAGCCACGATCATGATGATCTGGGACAGCGAGAAACCGCCGAAGGCCGGGATCAGCCCGCCGATACCGGTGACCATGCGCACCGGCATCCAGACCGCGCTCATGCGCTTGCCCAGCACCACGCCCTCGTGGGCCGTCTGGACAATGCCGGAGATGACGCCGTAGCTGGCGAATACGGTGCCGACAGCAAAAACGACGATGTTGAACACCAGGAAGATCGCGCCGAAAAGCGTGTTGGTCGTGAGGCCCGCGGTGAACGGGGACGTGAAGCTCTCACCCAGCAGGCCTTCCATCAACCTGGTGGCCATGTCCTCGGGCGGCTTGAAGTCGCGGTATGGCGAAAGCACGTCCTGCGCACCGGCCGCGCTGGCCAGGCACAGCAGCAGGGCCGCCATCAGGGCTGCAAGAAATGGACGGTGGGTCGTCATGGGCGCTCCGTGGTATCGGTGTTCGGTTTCGGCCTGATGCCGGCCAGGCGGCGGATCGTGGGCATGTCCATCGTGGCCACCTGGACCACCGGACTTGCTGCGTGGGCAGCATCGATGAGCTGGTCGAGGGACTCGTGTGCTTGGGCGAGGCCTTGGTCCTTGGCCATCATCCCTACCCAGGCCCAAAAACAAGCCTCGTAGTGGGCGGTCATTTACGGATCCAGAGTGGATCAGTCAAGCGCCCGAAGACTCGCTTCCAGATGGGATGAGCCAGCTTCATGGCGATGCCGCCGAAAAACATGGCCAACAAGCTCCGAACCGCGGCTTCGATGTATCCGGCCATAGTGGGTGACCGGTTCACCGTTTGGAAGGTCCTGGTCTGCTCTTTTCTGACATCGGTCACCGCGTGCCTGACCGACTTGAACTCGCGCTCCCTCACCTGTGCGAAAAACCTCGATTCGATGGCCGCGAAGTTGTCGAGCTTGTCACAGGCCACATCGGCCAGACGGAAAGACTTGCTGCTCCAGCTCTTGAGGTTTGGAAGCAAAGGCGGGGAGGACTGGATGCGAATGTCCATCATGCAAACGGGAGAAGTACCGTTGATCACTGACTCGTCGAACCACGGCGAAAAGAACATGTAGACCATGAAAAACAGGATCAAGCCGATGGTGTTGGCCCAGATCGCCATGCGCATGATCGCGCTACCGGTCCCAAGGTTCTCGGATCGTCGGCCCTTGCGTGCACCGCAGCCGCTACAGACGGTTGCATACGCGGGCACGGATGTGGAGCAAAACGGGCAGGTGGGGCCGTAGTGGTCGATTTCCGGTGTGTTCATTTCGCCCCCCCTACTCGGGCGCGCGCCTGGCGCAGCAAATACTCGGCTTCTTGGCATTCGCGTTCAGCCCTGCGAAGCAGATCTCTGGTTACCTGCAGGCGCGCCTCGACACCCTGGACAGCTTCGTCGAGCTGGGCCTGAAGTTCGAATGCGTCACCAAGCTCCGCTTCGAGCAGACGCAGCTCTGTTCCCGATGAACCAGCCTGCTCCGCAGCTGTGCGCCGCTCCTGAACTTGTCGGACGATCCCACGATGGCTATCCAGCTGGGCCCGCGCCTCGACATAGGCTGCTTCAAGGGGAAGCAGTTCGGCCTCGTGAGCACAGACGACCTCACCCGCCACCCTGACCCTTTTCTCAAGGACTTCTACCTCATTTACGGGGGCGGGCAACGGATCCGATACGGACCAAACAGACTCCGGTTTCATCTCGAGAGGCCCGCCGGCAGGAGGCCAGTCCACATAGGTCCCGGTGGCGTCTTTGGCGACAAGGAAGCATGGGATCCGCTGCATCGCGGTTTGAATTTGCGTTTCAAGTTTTCGATTCATTCGTCTTCCTTCTTGCGCCATCGGCGCGTTGACTTCGTCTTAAAAGTTCACCGGATTTGAAAGATTTCGGCCCTTCGATGATTTTTTTCACCGGCGGGATTAACCTTTTTTGTTCTCCGTGTTTTGATGAGTTCCAGGCCCGGAAGATGGCGGCCCCGGGGATGGGCAGAATGAACGGGGAAGCTTTGTAAAAACGAGAAGACATGGACGCGTAGACACGCAGTGCGAGCGGCCGTACGAGCGGTTTTATGAACACCCCGTGCAGTCGGCACAGCACCGGGGCAGACTTCTGTAGGAATAGCCAGGAACTCATAAAAAAACGTGGACGAGGTCACGTCACCGCCGAGGAAAAAGCCGCGCGGCGAGCGCCCATTCGGCCGCAGGCCGACAAATAAAAGGCGGCGCAGCCGTTGCCGCAGGGCGGCGGTATGCGGTCCCCACTCCCGCCTGCCGGGCGTGGCGCGTGGCGCCTCGCCCTCCCCAGGTGCGCCCAGCGGCAGGAGGGCGTCGCCGTCCTGGGAGCGACGGCACAGGGATCGTTACCCGAATGGGACGGGGCGCAGACCCGGTCCCGCGCAGCGGGATAGAGCGCGGTCCGCGCAGCGGAGTGCCCCAGACACTGCCAGCCGTTTTAGTTTTAACCACGGGGAACATCAAAACCATCCTTCAGCGGCGAATCAGGATCCAGCCAATCCATATCGACTCGGCCTGTCCCGCCGCCCCCCTCATCGCCACCATCCTCAACTGGTGCGACCGGCATCGGGTACCGCCGCTCTGTCTCCTCGAATTTCTCGATAGCGTTCAAAAACGGGGTTGCCGCAGCAAAATACTTATCTTTCGATTCGGGGTGCGAAATAAACAGTTGGATACCATCGCGTAAGCCGCCCAACGAGGTTTCCAAGGCCTTGGCCGCCTCCCGCAGCGGAGCGTGCAACGCAACTTCGCTGCGCCGACTTTCCACCGCCTTGCGGATCAGCGTGTACTGGACCAACAAGCGCTGCTGGGCCTCTTGGTGCTCTTTTTGAAGCAATGGCGTGACCCCAGCGCCGGCAGCAGCGACTCGGCTTGCAAAGAATTTTTTTCGATACGCGCCCGCCCTGAGCTCCAAAACCATCAGTGCGGCCTTTAGGTCGCTCGTTGCCGAACCAGCGGCAACTGGTGCTGATGCTGATGCCACGGGCGCCGCAGACCTGCCCTCAGCGTCAAGCAAGCGGGCAAGTTGCGGCTCGTTCGCAGCCTCGCGCGGCAGCGCCGCCGCTGACCTGAGCTTGACGGCTGCGGTCACCTGCTCGACCACGTCTGCGACGCCGTCGATGCTCGACATCGGCACCGGTCCTGGCAGCGCCTCGGCCTTGACCGGCTCGAACGTCAACGCGCCAGCGATTGGATGACGATATGTCTGCAGCTGCGCCGGGCGCAGCGCAAGGCCTAGGCGGGCAAGAAGGGCTTTCAGGAATGCGATCACGGACTCGGCGAGGGCGGCGCTGATCTCTACCAACGCCGCACCCAGGGCAAGCAGCGCGCTCGACAGCCGCGACAATTCCCGACCGTGAGCCTCTTCGGCTTCCTGTCTCCCAAAAACTTGATTCTTGCGAGACTCATTTGAACTCTGCGGAACACTATTCGGCAGAACACGCACCAGCATGGTGGGTACACGGCTGGCCGGAGGCTGCAGGGCCGTCATCGGTGTTGGCAGGGCGGGATTCTCTTGCGCCTGGTCGGCATCGGCGACGAAGCGGTGTGCGATTTTTGGCCAGGAGAGGTCCTTGCCGAGGGTGCTGGCCTTTGACCAAGTGTCGGTGCCAATAACGCGGACCTTCCAGCCATAAATTTCTTGGCCGGCACCTCGGCGTTGGAACTCGGTTTCGTGGCCGGCCTGGGCGAGCAGACGCTGGAATTCTTCGAGGTCCTTGGCCTCGGCCAGCAGCTCTCGGATTCGCTTGGCATCGGGCAGCTTGGAATCGGGCATTGACTGGTTCATTCGCTCGGTGCGGCGGGAAGCACTCTGGGCAGCCTCGCGGTCACCAGGGGCATCGGGGGAGGACGGGGGCAGTGGGTTCAAGTTCAGCTCTCTTTCTATTTTTCGACTTGCAGAACGGTTTTTTTGATACGACTGGGAGTCGCTAACGACCTCACCATTGGTGAGGACGCGCGAGAAGAAACAATGCAAATGCGGTAGGTCGGTGTCGTCATGGAGCCAGGCCGCGTGCGGCGCGTCGGCAGCACCGTGCGCGGCCAGCGCAATAGAAAGTGCTGTCTTCCATTCATCAAGCGATAGCGGGCGGTCGCCGGGGTCGGGTGACAGGATGAGGTGGCCGACGGCTTTACCGAGGCCAGGGCGCAGGCGCCGCAGCGCGCCGAACTCGGCCGCGATCGCGCGCGGGGTTTGGCCCGCGAAGGTGGAAAACGTGGGGGGCGCATGCTGTTTCAGTCCTCGCTCGCGCCCGCCTGCAGCTGGGCGAGCGAGATTGCCTGGCCGTCGCATGCCGACGGGATCGGCGGCTGCTCCTCGGTCCAGGTCATGGAGTGCGTCCGCATGCAATAACACTTCACCGTGACTTTCTCTGGTTCGCCGTCCGTGGTCGGCTCGGGGGTGGTGAACCACATTGAGGAAGGACAGGTGCGGCAGGCTGCTGAGACCGGTGGCGGGTTGACCTCTTCGGCGCGAAGACTGATCAGAGTCGGAGAAACGTAATGCATAGTTTTTTGGGTCTAGAGGTTGTGGGTGGTGGACGGGGGCCTTGAAAAGTTGGGAGATGTAGTTCAGCAGGCCACGGCCGCCTTTGCCGAGCCGAATTTTGAGGATCATCTTTTTGATGCGCCGATTAGGTCGGCGCGCAATCCCCCGACCTGGTCGATCGTTTTTTCCAAAAGCGCGCGGACCTGTGCCAGGTCGATGACCTGGGCCTGACCAGCGACTTGGACTTGGTTCAGGTGATGTGCCAGCTGGTTCAAATTCCCGGCGGTACGGGCCAGCTCGGCATAAGCCGCGCGGTTCAGTTCCGGCGCTGCCGCGACAGGGGCGCGCTGGCCGAGCGAGCGCTGGCGGATCAGCTTGCTGATACTCACGCCAGCCTGGCGGGCATGCGCGGCGAGTTCGGCACCTTCTAGGGCCGTCATCCGCACTGTGTGATAACAAAATCTTCCACCAGGAAGATCAGGATCATCACAATGAATTTTTGATTTGTGCATTTGCATCCGTTCAAATTTTTTGGCGACCGAAGGGAGTAAAAAAAATCAAGCGACCACCACCCAAAAACGCAGTGTTGGGTGGTGGACATGGCTTGCTCCCCGCCTGACCTATTCGGCCTATGATCCGACTGCCGCTGTTTTTATGTGCCACCAAAAGTACACAGCAAGTGCACTCTGATTCGAGCAGCACACCTGCCAGGGCGTGCCTGCCCAGCCTTGCGCTACGGTGCTGGCGGCGATTTTTCGCCGCCTGACCTGATGGCCGCCAACTGAGCAAGGGCGGCTTGGCGGCCCGCCAGTTGACGCGGGCTGCGCACCGGCACAATCCCCTCCCGCGTCGCCGGTGGCGGTGTGGACATGGCGATTTCCGACCGAGCCGCAGCCGCCGCTTTGGCGGCGCGGGCCTGAGCGATGGCCGGCGCAAGTTCAAGAAGCGCACCCGTTGCCAGCTCCCGCGCGGCTAGCCCACGCAGCCAGCCCGCAGGGTTGGCAATGCGACGGCGCTCCATGGCACCAGCCAGCTCGTCTGCAAGCGCCTGACGGCGCTCCGGCTTGGTCAACCTCAGCGCCTCGCTGCAGGCCTGTTTTTGGACTTCTTGCAGGCCGGCAGGCCATTCGATTTCATCAACCACCACCACTTTTTCAAACGCCGTCTGTGGTGGTGGTGTTAATACTGTTGTTAATACTGTTGTTGGTAAGGGCTCTGGTTTGCCGTGCTCGGACGAACCGGGCGCGGATTCACCGTGCTCGGTAAACCACTGCGCGGTAACGGGCTCGGGATCCGGCAAAAACTCCAAGTCCGCGGCCGTAAAGCGGCCACCTTGTCTTGCTTTGTGCTCGACCAAATAGCCAAGCTGCAACAATTGCTTCCGCGACCGCCACCACGCGTCCAGTCCGATGCCCAGGACGCTCAAAAGATGGTCTCGCCGCACTACCCAACCCGGCGGACGAATACAAAGCCATACGCCAACGAGCCGCGCAGTCGGGCCCAGCCTGACATCGATCACAAGTGCTTCCGGCACCGCACCCCATGGCCTTTTTTTGTTTATTTTTATGCGCTCGCCACCGTCTTTTTTTTCACGCTCGACGCTGCTCATTTCGCAGACCCATCAAAAATGGTGTGGTTCGCGTGCAGTCGCTGTGCAACGAGTTCAGCCAGCTTGTTTATCATTTCATTCTGAGTGCCTGCCAGAGCATCAAGACGGTCTCCCGCTGGAGCCCAGCCGGGATTCCGTCTTTTTTTCTCTTCGAGAAGGCCCGTTGATAGAAGTTTTTTGCCGCGTTGGTCCAGCCATTGATCACACTCTTTGACATTCACCCAAAGGCCCCCCAGCCTCCTTCTTTCCAAAAAGTCTGGGTAGCGTGTTTTCCAGTTCGACTGAACGTTTTTTTGGTCAAGTGGCAAGAGATGAGCGCAAGCACCCAACTGCACGAATTTCGGAAGATCACCCAGATCTACCGGGTGCAAATTTTCGATAAAAATCATGCGGCACCTCCGGCCGACTTCCGCGGTCGGCCGGGACCGCGTTTGACTTCAATGCGCGTTGCTTGTTGATCCGCTGCTTGAGACGGCGAAATCGTCATGCGTCCACTGATGTTGTCAATGAAATCGCGAACATCATCTGCTCGAAAGCGCCAACGTCCGCCCAGTTTAAAAGCAGGCGGTAGCTGAAGCTTTATTTGACCGTTTAAGGCGCGGTTGACTGTGTGTGGATGAAGCGCGAGTTGTTCAGCGACTTCGTCAACTTTGAGAAGCATAGACATAGATATGTGCATCCCATTGCGTTAGCAATGAATGAATGCACTACGCCTATAGCTGAGTGATGGGACTTAGCGTGGACATACGTCCAGGTGCCCGTCAGCCTTGCGTTTCAGCCCACGATTTACATCGCTTAAAACCCGGATGACTAGATCCACGTCATGCAGTCGTGGTCCGTTGCGTTCCTTGGCATGGCCGACCTCCAAATTACTTTGAAGGCGCGCTGGAATTATGCGCATACCGCGTTGTCCTCGTCAATAAATATCGCGCCAAGCTCATAAATGTCGCGTATTGTGCTGTCGAGCCTAGAATGAATTACCCGAGCAACGCCTGCTACCGTCTGCTTATCCGAGCCTGGATCTAACTCATCCAAAATATGTTTCCAACTCCAATTGAGCGATTCGAATTCGGTGAACGGCTTAACACCCTGCTTTCGCCAGCCCGCCCTATTCAGAGCATTGAATATCTTCAGGGGAGAGCAAGGGAGCTGGACAAAATTGAAAAAAGCCTGTTTGCCCGGGGCCGTCACATCTTCATCTATGGCGATCGCGGGGTCGGGAAATCTTCATTGGCAGCAGCTGCAGCTAACCAATGTCAGAGCGCAGACTCCTCCTACATTGACGTGTCATGCGGACCCGACTCAACACTAAAGAGCATCGTGGCCAACATCGCTTACCAGGCGATGAATTCAAGTAGGATTCGAAAAACCAAGCTCACGACCAACGCCGCTATTGAGTACAGGTTCCTGAAACTCGGTGGGTCCAAGGAAGTGACGCACAACGATCTGTACAGCGAGATCCACACGCTACTAGATGCGGTAGCAGTTTTGCAGGAAGTTGCCTCTATTCATTCTGAGCGGCCGATTGTGGTTCTGGATGAATTCGATCGACTGGAGAATAAGGCTGAGGCTCACCTTTTCGCGGATCTCGTCAAGCAGCTCGGCGACAAGAAGGTCAACATAACATTTTTCTTTACAGGCGTTGGCAAGACGCTAGAAGAATTGCTTGGTGCGCATCCCTCGGCAATTCGGCAATTTGAAACGATAGAGCTGTTGAAGCTCAGTTGGGATGCCCGATGGGATATCGCCAAAAGAGCCGCTAATGCATTCGGGGTGGAGATAGACGAACAGGTTTGTGTTCGCATCGCTGCGGTCAGCGATGGGTACCCGTACTACGTTCACCTAATCACTGAGAAGCTACTTTGGCGCGTTTGGGAGGATCCGGCGTTGATCACCGAAATAGGGCGTGAGCACTATCAACTGGCTCTGCGAGATGCGATAGAGAGCATTAACCCGGAACTGAAGCGCCCATATGGCATGGCCGTGAATCAACGCACAGAAGACTTCGAAAAGGTGCTTTGGGCTACTGCTGACTCTGATTACCTAGATAGGAGCCTGAAGCAAATGTATTCTTCATACGAATACATCATTAGTCAGCAACGCTCCGGCAATCGAGTGGCAATAACTTACGAGGCATTCACTGCGATAGTGAGGCGGCTAAAGAGTCCGAACTGCGGATCGGTTTTGATCACGACGCTTTATAACCAGGCTAGTAAAAAGGGCTGGGTCTCCTACAGAGAACCTTTGCTTCGTGGCTTCGTGAGAATGCAGGCTGAAGCTCACGGTCTTGAGCTGCTTGGTGAACGCCCTGAAGCGCCTCGACAAGTAATGCACGCCCCCTCCAGCGCAATGCGTGGCTATCGGGCCTCGGCGGTCCCCAAGGGAGTTCATTTCGGTCGTAAGCGAGAGATAGGCGATGAAGATGACCCGGTTTTGGAAAACGAACCGGAAGCGCCTCCGCCTAAACCGTAATGCAACTGGGCCGATATGGGGACGGTAGTGCCGTCATGTTTCGTCATGCTTCGTCATGTCTGGGGACGTTTTGGGGACACCCAGACCTAAAAGCGGACAAAAAAAAGCCCCGCAAATTAGCAGGGCTTAATTCTAAGTCATTGATTTAAATGACAAATTTGGCGGAGTGGACGGGACTCGAACCCGCGACCCCCGGCGTGACAGGCCGGTATTCTAACCAACTGAACTACCACTCCTGGTAGTGACAACTTTCGCTCTTGCGAGCCAAGTCGCCTGCTTGCGCGGGCTTGTTGTCAACTTGCGCCTTGGGCCTCACATCGCTGTGAAGAATTCTGGCGACCCCACGGGGATTCGAACCCCGGTACCTACCGTGAAAGGGTAGTGTCCTAGGCCTCTAGACGATGGGGTCTTAACCTTGGAACTTCCGGCGGCAGGTTTTTGTCTTGCAACAAGGACCTGCCGAAAAAATCTGAAAACTTATCGACTGTTGAATGGTGGAGGTAAACGGGATCGAACCGATGACCTCTTGCATGCCATGCAAGCGCTCTCCCAGCTGAGCTATACCCCCGTATCAACCGAGCAGGTTTCCCTGCAATCGTCGAGCCTTGAATTATAGCCCGAATTTCAGGCGGTTTTCAATCGCCCCAAACGCGAAATCACATTGCTGCGGTCCATCAGCGACAAAAGTGCATCCAGCGACGGGGTTTGCGGGCGCCCAGCCACCAGCACACGCACCGGCATCGCCAGTTGCGGCATCTTCAGGCCGGTCTCGCCCAGCACCTGCTTGATGACCGCGGCAATCGCCGGCTTGCTCCACTCGGCCTCACCCAGCAACTCGGCGAGTCGGGCCACCGCAGGGTGGACCTCGGCAGGCACATGGGCCTGGATCTCTTCCGCGCTGACCGGTGTTTCGCTGACCAGCACGTCCATCCACTCGGCCAGCTCCACCAGTGTGCTGCAGCGGTCTTTCAGCAGCGCACAGGCGGCGACGCGGCGCGGCGCATCGAAGGCGGACAGCGCGTGGGCGTCCAGGAAGGGCAGCACCAGCTCTGCCAGCGTGACCTCGGGCGTGGCCTTGATGTGCTGGGCGTTGACCCAGCGCAGCTTGGCCTCGTCGAACTGCGCGGCGCTTTTGCCAAGGTGGTCGAGGTTGAACCACCCGATGAATTGTTCGCGGCTGAAAATTTCGTCGTCGCCGTGGCTCCAGCCCAGGCGCGCCAGGTAGTTGACCATGGCGTCGGGCAGGTAGCCTTCTTTCGCATACTGGGTGACGGCCTTGGCGCCGTTGCGCTTGCTCATCTTCTCGCCCTGCTCGTTGAGCACGGTCGGCAGGTGCGCATACACCGGCACGTCCTGGCCCAACGCGCGGAAGATGTTGATCTGGCGCGGTGTGTTGTTGACATGGTCGTCGCCGCGGATCACATGCGTGATGCCCATGTCCATGTCGTCGACCACCACGCAGAAGTTGTAGGTCGGCGTACCGTCGGGCCGCGCGATCACCAGGTCGTCGAGCTCGTCGTTGCTGATCTCGATGCGGCCCTTGACCTTGTCGTCCCAGACCACGGCGCCGCCCTGCGGGTTTTTGAAACGCAGCACCGGCAACACGCCTTCGGGCACGGGCGGCAGTATCTTGCCGGGCTCGGGCCGCCAGGTGCCGTCGTAACGCGGCTTTTGCTTGTCGGCCATCTGCTGCTCGCGCAGGGCATCGAGCTCGGCCACGCTCATGTAGCAGGGATAGACCAGGCCGTCGGCCACCATCTGCGCCAGCACCGCCTTGTAGCGGTCCATGCGCTGCATCTGGTAGACCGGGCCTTCGTCGTAGTCCAGGCCCAGCCAGCGCATGCCTTCGATGATCACATCGACGGCTTCCTGCGAGGAGCGCTCAAGGTCGGTGTCCTCGATGCGCAGGATGAAGTCACCACCGGTGGAGCGCGCAAACGCCCACGGATACAGCGCCGAGCGGATGTTGCCGAGGTGGATGAAGCCGGTGGGGGAAGGCGCGAAACGGGTACGTGTCTTGAGGGTCATGCCAGGGTACTCAGGCCGCGCGAGAGGTCGGCCTTGATGTCGTCGATGTGGTCCAGCCCGACCGCCAGCCGGATCAGGCCCTGGCTGATGCCGGCGGCCTGGCGCTGCTCTTCGGTCAGGCGCCCATGCGAGGTGGTGCCGGGGTGGCTGATGATGGTTTTGGTGTCGCCCAGGTTGGTGGCGATGCTGACGACCTGCGTGCTGTCGATCACATGGAAGGCGTTCTTGCGTGCGGCCTGCACGTCGTCGCCGCGCAAGTCGAAAGACAAGACCGCGCCGCCCAGGCCGGACTGCTGGCGCATCGCCAGCTCATGCTGCGGGTGCGATGCCAGGCCGGGGTAATAAACGCGCGCCACCTGCGGCTGCTGCTCCAGCCACTTCGCCACGGCCAGCGCATTGGCCGACTGCGCCTGCATGCGTATGCCCAGGGTCTCCAGGCCCTTGAGCACCACCCAGGCGTTAAACGGCGCGAGCGTCATGCCGGCGGTGCGCACCACCGGGCCGAAGACATCGACGATGAGCTTTTTGGGGCCGCACAACGCGCCAGCCATCACCCTGCCCTGGCCGTCCAGGTATTTGGTGCCCGAATGCATGACCAGGTCGGCGCCGAACTCGGTGGGCCGCTGCAGCGCCGGCGAACAGAAACAGTTGTCCACGGCGAGCAGCGCACCCACACTGTGCGCCAGGTCCGCCAGCGCGGCGATGTCACAGACCTCGGTCAGCGGATTGGTCGGCGTCTCGGCAAACAGCAGCTTGGTGGTCGGCCGGAGTGCGGCCTTCCATTCGGCCACGTCGGTCTGCGACACAAAGCTGGTTTCGACGCCGAACTTGCCGAACTCGCGGCCGATCAGCGCAATCGTCGAGCCGAACATGGATCGCGAGCAAATCACGTGGTCGCCGGCCTTGAGCAGGCCCATACACATCATCAGGATCGCGCCCATGCCGGTGGAAGCACCTATCGCGGCCTCGGTGCCTTCCATCGCGGCCAGGCGGCGCTCGAAACTCGTGACCGTGGGGTTGGAGGTGCGGCCATAGGTGTAGCCCTCTTCGGTGCCGGCAAAACGCCGCGCCGAGGTCTCGGCATCGGGCTGCACAAAACCGCTGCTCAGGTACAAGGCCTCGGAGTTTTCGCCATGCTGGCTGCGCTCCTGCGCCACGCGCACGGCCAGCGTGTCACGGTGCAAATGATCGGGAAGTTTTCGCTCGTTCACGCTTATGCCTCCTGCGGATTCGGCAGGGCCAGGCGCGAGACATCGACCTCGTTTTCTTCGCTGCTGTCGACACGGCCGGCATTCATTTTGGCAATGCTTTCGGGCGTGATGTCGCCGGTGATGTAGACGCCGTCGAAGCAGGACGCGTCAAACCCGTCGAGCTTGGTATTGAGCGCGCCGATCGCGCGTTTCATGCCTTCGACGTCCTGGTAGATCAGCGCGTCGCAACCAATCGCGATGCGGATTTCTTCCACGGTCTTGTCGTGCGCCACCAACTCGTCGGCCGTCGGCATGTCGATGCCGTAGACATTGGGGTAACGCACAGGCGGCGCGGCGCTGGCGAGGTAAACCTTTTTCGCGCCGGCATCACGCGCCATCTGCACGATCTCGCGGCTGGTCGTGCCGCGCACGATGGAGTCGTCCACCAGCAGCACGTTGCGGCCCTTGAACTCGCTGGCAATCACATTGAGCTTTTGCCGCACGGATTTTTTGCGCACGCCCTGGCCCGGCATGATGAAGGTGCGGCCGACGTAGCGGTTCTTCACAAAACCTTCGCGGTAGGGGATGCCCAGCAGGTGCGCCAGCTGCGTGGCGCTGGGGCGGCTGGATTCCGGAATCGGGATGATCACGTCGATCTCGTTGGGCGGCACGGTCGACACCACGCGTTTGGCCAGGGTTTCGCCGAGGTTCAGGCGCGCCTGGTAGACCGAAATCCCGTCGAGCACCGAATCCGGCCGCGCGAGGTAAACAAATTCGAAGATGCAGGGCATGAGCTGCGCGTTGTCGGCACACTGCTGGGCGTGCACGGTGCCCGTGAGGTCCACAAACACCGCTTCACCCGGCGCGATGTCGCGCACGAACTGGTGCGAGGTGCCTTCCAGCGCCACCGATTCGCTGGCCACCATCACGGTGTTGCCGCTGTCGTTCTGGCCGCGGCCCAGGCACAGGGGGCGGATGCCGAAAGGATCGCGGAAGGCCAGCAAACCGTGGCCGGCGATCAGTGCGACCACCGCATAGGAGCCTTTCACGCGTTTGTGCACGCCGCGCACCGCGGCGAACACGTCGGCAGGCGCCAGCGGCAGGCCGCGTGTGGTTTTCTCGAGCTCGTGGGCCAGCACATTGAGCAGCACCTCGGAATCGCTGTCGGTGTTGATGTGGCGGTGGTCAGTGTTAAAAAGTTCTGCCTTGAGCTCGGCGGCATTGGTCAGGTTGCCGTTGTGCGACAGCACCAGGCCGAAGGGCGCATTCACGTAAAACGGCTGGGCCTCGTCCTCGCTGTAGGCATTGCCGGCCGTCGGGTAACGCACCTGGCCGAGCCCCACCGTGCCGGGCAGCGCACGCATGTTGCGGGTGCGGAACACGTCGCGCACCATGCCCTTGGCCTTGTGCATGAAGAACTTGCGTCCCTGCTGCGTGACGATGCCCGCGGCGTCCTGCCCGCGGTGCTGCAGCAGCAGCAGGCCGTCATAAATCAGCTGGTTGACCGGGGCGTTGCTGACAACACCGACTATTCCGCACATAGAGTTCCATTCATAAAATCGATCCACACAAAGTGCGCCGCGCAGGGCCGCCCCAAGCAAGCGCAGCCCCAATACCCGGCGCCAGGGGCAGCGCACCGCCGAAGGCTCACGAAGTGACAAGCGTGGGGGCCTGTCAATCGAGATACTTGCCGAACTGCTCCGGCAGCACCGGCTTCAAACCCTTGAGCGCCGCGCTCATCACCTCGGCGCCGCGCGACTCCTGCCACCAGACGGCGTCTTTGAAGGCCGTCATGTTGATCACCACCGTCACCGCCAGCAGCAGTATCACGCCGCGCACCAGGCCGAAGGCCGCGCCCAGTGTGCGGTCCACCGGCCTGAGGCCGATGGCCTCGACCAGCTTCTTGATCAGCACCGCCAGCAGCCCCGCCGCAAAGACCGACAGGATAAAAATCAGCACAAACGCCGCGGCATAACGCACCGGCTCCGATGCGCTCTGCAGGGGCAGCATCAGCGCCACGTCCGGCGCCAACCACTGCGCCAGGTAAAACGACGCGGCCCAGCCCAGCACCGACAACACCTCGTACACCAGGCCGCGCCAGGCGCCGATCAGCAGCGACAGCGCCAGCACGCCCAGAAAAGCCAGATCGACAACCGCCACGCCGCGCCACTGCCTTTTACAAGGTCAGGATGGCCGCAGGCAAATCAAGCCCCTTGATCTTGCTGGCCGCCTTGTCTGCGTCGGCCTTGGTGGCAAACGGCCCGACGCGGACGCGTATACGTTTGCCGTCCTTGGTGTCCGCCACCTGGGTGTAGGTTTTCAGCCCGGCCCGCTCGAGCTTCTGGCGCACTTCTCGCGCCTTGGCTTCATCGGCAAACGCGCCCACCTGCACCACCAGCCGGCCTTCCACATCAGTGCTGGCCACCTTGGCGGGGGCCGTCGCCACCGGCTTGCCTTCGAGCAGGGCCTTGGCGCGCGCCGCCTCGTCACTCGACGCGGGCGCTTTGGCGACCACCTTGGGCTCTGGCTTCACTTCAGTTTTGATAGCAGATGGCGCAGGTGTGGCGGGCGCTGCAGGCTTGTCGGCAATGATTTCTTCACGCGGCGTCAGGCTGGAAGGCGCGGCCACCTTGTCGACTGCTGCGGCGGCCGGTGCGCTGGCAGCCACTTTGGGCGCGGTGGCTGTTGCAGGCGCCGGCATCACCAGCGGTTTCACGGTGTTTTTGCCGGGAATTTCAATCGGGATGTCCACTGCGACGGGGCGCGGCTGGGTGTCGAACAGCAGCGGAAAACCGATCACGCCGATCAGCACCAGCACCACGGCGCCGATCAGCCGGTGTTTGGCGCGCTTGCGCATGGCTTCCACACTCTCGGCAGGGCCGGCCGCCCCGGCAGCGGTGGTGGAGGAGCCCCGGCGAAAGTTGAAAAACGGCATGGTGGTGGCGGTGTCCGTTAGAGGGATGAGGGAGCGGGACGCCCTGGCATGGCGTGCGGGGCGAAAAGACGGGGCAGGCCCTCTTTCAACACAGCCCCCACCGTGTAGAACGATCCGAACACCACAATTCTATCAGCGGGGTCTGCGGCAGCCACGGCCGCCTGCAGGGCCTGCACCGGGCTGGCGAAGACCTGCCCGGTCACGTCCGGACGCTGCTTGCCGGCCTGCCAGCGCGCCATCAAACCGGCGCCGCTGGCCGCGCGCGGGGTCGGCAAATCGGTGAAGTACCAGCGGTCCACCATGGGACCGACGCGCTGCAGCATGGCCGCCAGATCCTTGTCGGCCATGGCGCCGAACACCGCATGGGTGCAGGGGTAAAAACCCATGGCGTCGAGGTTTTCGGCCAGCGCCGCCACCGAATGCGGGTTGTGCGCGACGTCCAGCACCAGCGTCGGCTGGCCGGAGATGATCTGGAAGCGCCCCGGCAACTCGACCATGGCCAGACCGTTGCGCACCGCCTGCGCCGTCACCGGCAGCCGGTCGCGCAAAGCCGTCAGCGCCGCCAGCACGCCCGAGGCGTTGACCAGCTGGTTGGCGCCGCGCAGCGCCGGGTAAGCCAGCCCTGCGTATCGGCGACCGCGGCCCGCCCAGGCCCATTGCAGCTTGTCGCCGGAAAAGTTGAAGTCGCGGCCCAGGCGCCACAGGTCAGCGCCCACTTCGGCCGCATGATCCAGCACGCTTTGCGGCGGCACCGGGTCGCCCACCACCACCGGTTTTCCGGGACGCATGATGCCGGCCTTCTCGAAACCGATGGCTTCGCGGTCGGCGCCCAATAACTCGGTGTGATCGATGTCGATGCTGGTGATCAGCGCGCAGTCGGCGTCGATGATGTTGACGGAGTCCAGCCGGCCGCCGACGCCGACCTCGAGAATCACCACGTCCAGCTTGGCCTCGGCCAGCAGGCTGAAAATCGCCAGCATGGTGAACTCGAAGTAAGTCAGCGAGGTGTCGCCGCGCGATGCCTCGACACGCTCGAAATGCGGCAGCAGCGCCGCGCCCTGCACCATCTCGCCGCGCATCCGGCAGCGTTCCTCGAAGTGCACCAGGTGCGGCGAGGTGTAGACCCCGGTGCGGTAGCCGGCCTGGCCCAGGATGGCTTCCAGCATCGCGCAGCTCGAACCCTTGCCGTTGGTGCCGGCGACGGTGATCACCGGGCAGTCAAAGGCCAGGTTCATGGTGCGGGCCACGCTGCGGACCCGGTCCAGGCCGAGCGCAATCGCGGTGGGGTGCAGGCGTTCGCAGTAGGCGAGCCAGTCGTCCAGGGTGTTCAGCTTGTCCATAGAGGGCGCTATTGTCGCCGCTGGCGGCTGGCCGCCGGCCAAGGGCTGGCCGGTGACCCGCGTGGCAGGAGGTCCATTCGCTATTAAATCCATAGCTGCTCACGCTTGCTAGTCTTGGGCTGGACGCTGATTTGATCCATGAATCGTGCGAAAATCACGGCATGATCACTGTTTACGGCATCCCCAACTGCGACACCGTCAAGAAGGCCCGCGCCTGGCTGGCGGACCAGGGCCTGGCCCATGAATTCCACGACTTCAAGAAGCTGGGCGTGCCGGCCCAACGCTTGCCCGCCTGGGAAAGTGCCGTCGGCTGGCAAAAGCTGCTGAACCGCCAGGGCACGACCTGGCGCAAGCTGGACGCGGCGCTGCAGGCCGGCGCCACCGACGCCGCCGGCGCGCTTTCGCTGATGCAGGCCCATGCCAGCGTGATCAAGCGCCCGGTGGTCGAGTGGCCCGACGGGCAGGTCAGCGTGGGTTTCGACGCCGCCGCCTGGGCTGCGCGGCTCTGAAATAAGCCCGAGGCCGTGCGGTTTTGTAAAGCATGCGGCAGGCAGCTTTACAGTGATTTACCTGAACTTGTGTCCACCAAAAGCGCTCTGAAACATTAAACTGGGAATCGCTGACCGGCCGCCCCTTCGCGGGACCTCACGGACCTTCCAGCAGGCTCAAAAGGAATGCAAATCATGAAAAAAACGCTTGTTTTATCGACGCTTGCCGCCGCATCCGGCCTGTTCGCCGTGAATGCCTCGGCCATGGACATCCTGGCGCGCGTGATCTCCAGCACCCCGGTGGTGCAGCAAATCGGCGTGCCGCAGCAGGTCTGCACCACCCAGCCCATGGTCATGCAGGCACCGTCCTCCGGCGCGGGCGCGGTAATGGGCGCCCTGGCCGGTGGCGCCATGGGCAATGCCATCGGTGACGGCGGCGGGCGCGCGCTGGCCACCATGATCGGCCTGGTCGGCGGCGCGATGGTCGGCAACAACATCGAAGGCAACCGCAGCCAGGTGCAGAACGTGCAGCAGTGCGGCACCCAGACCAGTTACCAGAACCGCACCACCCACTACAACGTGGTGTATGAATACGCCGACAAGCAGTACACCATCCAGATGCCCAACGATCCCGGCCCGTATGTGCGCCTGCAAGTGACGCCGGTCGGCGCTATGCCTGCGCCGCAGGCCGGCTTCGCCCAGCCGCAACAGGCCCAGCCGGCTTACGGCCAGCCTGTTTATGGCCAGCCGGTGTACAACCAGCCTGTGTATTCGCAGCCGGTCTATACCCAGCCGGTGTACGTGCAGCAGGCGCCGGTGGCCTACCCGGGTTATGGCTATTATTCGCGGCCTTATTACCCGCCGATCGGCCTGTCGCTCAACTTCGGCTACAGCCGCGGCGGTCATGGGCATGGTCACCGCCACTGGCGTTGAAGCGCCGGCCAGGCGAACCGACAAAACGGGGCTTGCCCCGTTTTTTTACGCCTGGATGCTGCCGATCTGCTGTCCCAGGCGGTCCAGCACGCTGTCCCAGTCGCCGATGGCCGGCTGGCGGCACAGGACAGCGCCGGGGTACCAGGGGCTGTCGCTACGCTCCAGCATCCAGCGCCAGTCCGGGTTAAAGGGCAAGAGCAGCCACAGCTTGCGGCCCAGCGTGCCGGCCAGATGCGCGACGCTGGTGTCGACACTGACGATGCCGTCCATCAGCTCGCACAAGGCCGCCGTGTCCGTGAAATCCCCGAGATCGTCGCCGACATGCAGGATGTCCGGATGGGCCTGCAGCGTGGCCCGGTCCGCCGCACGGACTTCCTTTTGCAGGCTCACATATTGGGGACCGGATGGCAGGTGCCTGAGCAGATCGGCCAGCGCGATGCTGCGACGGATGTCGTTGTTGTGGCCGGCGTTGCCGCTCCAGACCAGGCCGATGCGAGGCCCTGTCCGGGGACCCAAGCGGGCCGCCCAGCCGGCCATGCTGCCAGGATTGTTTGTAATGACCAGCGGCGGCGGCATGGTGGCCAGCGTGGTTTTGACGGCCAGCGGCAGGCTCAGCAGCGGGCAGTGGCAGTCGAACGGCGGCAACTCGCTGCCTCTGGCCAGCACCTGCGCCACGCCCTCCAGGCCGGTCAGCAAACGCAGCAGGGGCGCTTGCACCTCCAGGATCACGCGCGCGCCGCGCCCGGCCACCAGACGGGCATACCGGCTGAACTGCAGGGTGTCGCCCAGCCCCTGCTCGGCGTGTAAAAGAATGGTTTTGCCCTCCAGCGACCCGGCCCCCAGCCAGAGGGGTTGCGGGAAAGAACGCAGCAGGCCAGGCGCCAGCGCCTCACGTTTCCAGCGCCACTCGTAGGCCTGCCAGCCGCGCTCGAAGTTCCCCATCTGCAGTTCGCCCAGGGCCAGGTTCCAGTGCGCTTCCGCGTCATCCGGCTGCAGGGCGCAGGCCCGCTCGTAGCTGGCGTGCGCCTCCGGGTAGCGGCCCAGGTCGCTCAGCACCACACCGCGGTTGTTGTACGCGTCTGCGTAATCCGGCTTCAGGGCAATCGCGCGCTCATAGCTGTCCAGCGCCGCCTGGTACTGCTGCAGGTCCCGCAGCGCCGCGCCCCGGTTGTTGTACGCCGCCGCATGGTCAGGCTGCAGGGCCAGGGCCTGGTCGTAACTGGCCACCGCCTCCGCGTAACTTTTCATGGCGCCGAGCGTGATGCCACGGTTGTAATAGGCCGCCGCATCGCCAGGCCGCAGGGCGATGGCCTGCGCATAACTGTCGGCGGCCGCCGGGTACTGCTTCATCGCGTGGAGGGTGTGGCCCCGGTTGAAATGCGCCTGGGCAAAGCCCGGCTGCAGGGCAATCGCACAGTCATAACTGGCGATGGCTGCGGGGTACTGCGCCATCGCGCTGAAGGCATTGCCGCGGTTGAAATGACTCTGCGCATGGTCCGGCTTCAGCAGCAGGGCGCGTTCATGGCTTTCCAGGGCCTCTGCGTAGCGCCCCAGCTCGTGCAGCACCAGGCCGCGGTTGTCGTGCGCCTCGGCATGGTCGGGCTGCAGCAGGACGGCACGCTCATAACTGGCCAGCGCTTCGGCGTGCCGCCCGAGATCACGCAGCACGTTGCCGCGGTTGTTCCAGGCGTCCGCAAAATCCGCCTTCGCCTCGATGGCGTGCTGGTAGCTGGCCAGCGCCGCTTCATGCTGCCCCAGCGCCGCGAGCGTATTGCCGCGCCGGGTCCACGCCGCCGCGTGGTCCGGCCGCAACGCCAGCGCGCGGTCATAACTGGTGATGGCCGCCTCATGTCGGTTCAGCCCGCCCAGCGTGTTGGCAGCGAAATAGTGTGCGTCGGCAAAGTCGGGCTTGAGGACCGCGGCCTGCAGGTAACTCCCGGCCGCTGCCTCGTCCTGCCCCAGCGCAGCCAGCACCACCCCCAGGTTGTAGTGGATGCCGGCGTTGCCGGGCTCGATGGCAATGGCCTTGCGCGTCAATTCCGCGGCGCGCTGCAGATGGCCGGCCTTGAGCTCCACCACACCGAGCAGCTTGAGCGCATCCACATTGCCCGGCTTCAGCTTGAGGACCTGCTCGTAAAGGGTTCTGGCCTGGGCCCACTGCCCCTGCTGCTGGTGCGCCAGCCCCTGCTGGAGCTTGGCCAGGATCTGCGCCCCCGGGTTGGCAACCCGCGCCTGCGGTGTGAATTTGGGAGATCGGCTCATGCGGATGGTCGGGACAAAACCCGCAGAATAATCGATGCCCCTGCGCAGCCGCCCAAGCGCCGCTCAGCTCACAGCGTGGTCTGGATCAGCGCGCCCTTGAACAGCACCGGCCCGCTGGGCCCGCTGCCCGCCGGGACGCCACCCTTGGGTTCCAGGCTGATCGCCAGTGCAGGCACCTGGTTCACCGCATCACTGCCGGCCGGCAGGCGCACCACGCTGCCTTCGCCGAGCACGCCCAGCGATTTGGGGCCGCCGGCTTGCGGCAGCGCCCAGAGTTGCAGCGACTTGTCGGGCGAGGGGTGGAACTGGCCCACGTGTTTGAGCTGCAACTGGCTGTGTTTGGGGTCGTAGGTCACCAGCACCGAGGGCGCCGACTTGTCGTCGGCCAGCACCGCCACGTACTGGATCTCGGGCGTCGCGGCGAGCCGCGCGCTGAGTTCCTGCACCTGGCCGTTCAGCGCGGTGTTCAGGTTCAGGCCGGTGACCACCGCCACCACGGCAGCCATGGCACCGGCGGCCGTCGCGCCGCGCCACAGGCCCAGGCTGGCCCACCAGCCGCCGCCGGCAGCGGCAACCGGTGCCTGCCGCGCCGCCTGCATGGCCTTGGCCTGCCTGTCGGCGTTGACCAGGTTTTCGATGCGTTTCCAGACCGCCGGGCTGGGCGCAGCCTGGGGCTGCAATTCGGCCACCGAGGCCATCCGGCCCTGCCAGATCAGCGCGGCCGCCCGCACCGGCGCGTGGGTACGTGCCAGCGCCTCGAAGCGGCGGCGGGCGCCGCCGCGCAGCGTGCCCAGCGCATAGCTGGCGGCCAGCTGCTCGACCAGTGCGGGGTTGCGCGTGATATTCATGACAAACCTTCTTCCAGAAGTTTCCCGTCACCAGGGGCGGGAACAAACAAAACCAATGCCATGCGGCTCATGCAAATCGCGCCATGCAGCCGCGCAATTGCTCCAGCCCGCGGCGTATCCAGGTCTTCACCGTGCCCAGCGGCAGCTTGAGCTGTTCGGCCAGTTCGCCGTGGCTGAGGTCCCGCATGTACGCCAGGCTCACCACCTCGCGCTGCTTGTTCTCGAGCTGGCTCAGGCACTGGTGCAGTGCCCAGGCCTGCTCGCCGGCCAGCGCGGTGTCCATCGGGTTGGGCGAATCACCCTCCACCGTTTCTGCCATCACATCGTCGAGTTCCAGTGCCGCATCGGCGCGTTCGGAGGTACGGCGGCGCAGGAAATCCAGCCCGCGGCTGCGCACGATCAGGCACATCCAGGCCATGGGCGGCGACAGCGTGGCCTTGTAGTCGCCCGCGATGCGCCAGATGTTGAGGAAAGCCTCCTGCAACACATCCTCGGCCCAGTTGCGGTTGCTGACCACCCGCACTGCCACGCCGTAGAGCTTGGACGAGGTCAGCTCGTAAAGCTCCCTGAGGGCCGATTCGTCGGCCTGGGCAACGCGGTCGATGAGCGCGATCAAGTGGGTATCCGGGCTTTCTGCATTCATGGACGCCATTGTCCTGTATTCCCTATACGGCCGGAACAGCCCGCTGGATTCAGGCCGGCATGGCCCGGGTGACCTAAAATCGACGGTTTTGCACGCCGGGCCCCTCCCGGCGGTTTCCGCCCGTTTTCCTTCAAGCACACCATGACCACCGAAAAAATCGACAACATCAGCGTCACCACCCAAGCCAATGTCTATTTCGACGGCAAATGCGTGAGCCACGGCATCACCTTCGCCGACGGAACCAAAAAATCTGTCGGCGTGGTGTTGCCTGCCACCCTGACCTTTAACACCGGCGCGCCCGAGATCATGGAATGTGTGGCCGGCGCCTGCGAGTACAAACTCGCCGGCAGCGATGCATGGCTGAAGTCTTCGCCCGGTGAGAAATTCAGCGTGCCGGGCAACTCGAGTTTCGACATCCGGGTGACTGAGGCCTACCACTACATCTGCCACTTCGGCTGATCCGCAGGCGACTTACTCTTCATTTCATAGCAGCTTGCGCTGATTCCACAAGGGCTAGAGGCCACTACATGTCCAACACCATCCTGCAAAACATCCCCGCCGGCCAAAAAGTCGGCATCGCCTTTTCCGGCGGCCTCGACACCAGCGCGGCGCTCCTGTGGATGAAACAGAAGGGCGCCCTGCCCTATGCCTACACCGCCAACCTGGGCCAGCCCGACGAAACCGATTACGACGAGATCCCACGCAAGGCGATGGAATACGGCGCTGAAAAAGCCCGCCTGATCGACTGCCGCCAGCAGCTGGCCGCCGAGGGTCTGGCGGCGCTGCAAAGCGGTGCCTTCCACATCAGCACGGCGGGCGTGACCTACTTCAACACCACGCCCATTGGCCGCGCTGTCACCGGCACCATGCTGGTGGCCGCCATGAAGGAAGACGACGTCAATATCTGGGGCGACGGCAGCACCTTCAAGGGCAACGACATCGAGCGTTTTTACCGCTACGGCCTGCTGACCAACCCCTCGCTCAAGATCTACAAGCCCTGGCTCGATCAGGCGTTTATTGACGAGCTCGGCGGCCGCGCCGAGATGTCGGCGTTCATGACCGCGCACGGCTTTGGCTACAAGATGAGCGCCGAGAAGGCGTATTCGACCGACTCCAACATGCTCGGCGCCACGCACGAGGCCAAGGACCTGGAAAACCTGAACTGCGGCATGCGCATTGTCAACCCGATCATGGGGGTGCCGTTCTGGCGCGACGACTGCGTCGTGAAAGCCGAAGAAGTGTCGGTGCGCTTTGAAGAAGGCTACCCGGTCGCATTGAATGGCGTCGAATACCCCGACCTGGTCAGCCTGATCCTGGAAGCCAACCGCATCGGTGGCCGCCACGGCCTGGGCATGAGCGACCAAATCGAGAACCGCATCATCGAAGCCAAGAGCCGAGGCATCTACGAGGCCCCCGGGCTGGCGTTGCTGTTCATCGCCTACGAGCGTCTGGTGACCGGCATCCACAACGAAGACACCATCGAGCAGTACCGCGACAACGGCCGCAAGTTGGGCCGCCTGCTGTACCAGGGCCGCTGGTTTGACTCGCAAGCCATCATGCTGAGGGAAACCGCACAGCGCTGGGTGGCGCGCGCCGTGACCGGCGAAGTGACGCTGGAATTGCGCCGCGGCAATGACTACTCGCTGCTCAATACCGAGTCGCCCAACCTGACCTACGCGCCCGAGCGCCTGAGCATGGAAAAAGTCGAAGACGCGCCGTTTTCGCCGGCTGACCGCATTGGCCAGCTGACCATGCGCAACCTCGACATTGTCGACACCCGCGCCAAACTGGGCATTTATGCCAAGTCGGGCCTGCTGTCATTGGGTGGCGGTGGCGACCTGCTGAGCCTCACGGGTGAGAACAAGCGCTGAACAGTTGACCACTGTGGGGCAGACTTCAGTCTGCCAGGTCGACTGAAGTCGACCCCACAAGGTTCAGGATCAGCGCTTACCCAGGTACTGCTTGGCAATCGGCCGCAGTGCCGCTGCCTTGATACCCAGGGATTCGAGCCCGGGGTGCTTGCCGGTGGCGACGTTGTCGACTTTCATCGAGTCCAGGTTGTCCAGGCTCATCATCGGCTCGCCCGGAGCCATGCCCATCACGGTGGCCTGCAGCCGAGCGGCCCAGCCCGGCAAAGGTATTACCAAGCGGCCCATGCCGCCACCAGCCCCACTGAGCTGCGCCGAGATTTGCACCAATTGTTTCAGCGTCAGGATTTCCGGACCAAAGGCCTCGATCACGCGCGGTGACGGCGCTGCGCTGGCACTGCCGAGGCAGCGCACCACGGCCGTGGCCACGTCCTGCACCCAGACCGGCTGGAACTTGGCATCAGCCCCCGCCAAGGGCACCATTGGCAAGACCTTTTGCAGTTTGGCAAACATGTTCAAAAACTTGTCCTCGGCGCCAAAGATGACGCTCGGGCGCAGAATGCTCAGATCAAAACCAGCCTGCGCCGCGTCACCTGCACTGCCGCCCATGGCCGCCTGCACCAGCACGGCCTCGCCCTCGCCCTTGGTGCGCAGGTACATGGAGGGTGCCAGCATGGGTTGCAGTGAATCGGCCCCGAGCGCACTGATATGCACCACCTGGGCAACGCGATTGGCCAGGCAGGCATGGGCAATTTTTTGCGGCAAGGCCACATGCACATGCTCAAACGCCGCCTGCGTGCCATGCAGAATGGCCACCAGGTTCACCAGCGCGTCATGCCCGGCGACAGCCCGCGTCAAGGCCGCTTCATCGTGCACATCAAGTTCTTGCACCGTGAGGCCAGGCAAATGCATCACCACATCGGCGTTGGAGCGGCGCCGCGTGGCGACCGTGACCTGCCAGCCCTCGCGCACCAGTTTTTCACACACATGGGTGCCAACGAAGCCGGTACCGCCTAAAACAAATATTTTTTTCATGTCGTGATGATGCGCTAAAAATGGGACGCGTCGCGGTCCCGGGTTTAAATAATGACCGGCTCGGTTTCCAGCCGGATGCCAAAACGTTCGTACACGCTGGTCTGGATCGCCCGGGCCAAGGTCATGACCTCGCCGCCAGTGGCGCCCGAGCCGTCCACACCGGTGCCGCGGTTGACCAGCACCAGTGCCTGTTTTTCATAGACCCCCGCCTGCCCCACCGACTTGCCGCGCCAGCCACAGGCATCAATGAGCCAGCCTGCGGCCAGCTTGACCGAGCCATCGGCCAGCACGTAATGCACCAGTTTGGGCTCACGGGCGATGATATCGGCACACTGTTCAGGCGTGACCGTGGGGTTTTTGAAAAAACTGCCGGCGTTGCCGATCACATCCGGGTCGGGCAGCTTGGCGCGCCGAATGGCACACACCCAGTCGTAAAGTTGCTGCGCGGTCGGATTGCTGACGGCCTGCTCAACCATCTTTTTGTCGATGTCGGCATAACCCAGCACCGGCTTCCAGGGTTTGGGCAGGGCAAAACGCACCCGCAAAATCAACGCCCGGTCTTTCAGGCCCACGGCCTGGTGACCCGCATCGGCATCTGACGCGCTGGCGTGTTTGAACACCGAGTCGCGGTAACCAAACGCGCATTGCGCCGCATTCAGGGTAAAAAGTTGGCCGGTCTGCAGGTCGATGGCGTCCAGTGAATCAAAGCGGTCTTGCAGCTCGACCCCGTAAGCACCGATGTTCTGCACCGGCGAGGCGCCCACCGTGCCCGGAATCAAAGCCATATTTTCCAGCCCGGGGTAGCCAGCTTCGAGCGTCCAGCTGACAAAGTCGTGCCAGTTTTCACCGGCACCGGCTTCCACAATGAAAGCTCTGGCGGTTTCCTGCACCAGCCGCCGGCCCATCACCTCGACTTTCAGCACCAGGGACTTGACATCGCCGGTCAGCACAATGTTGCTGCCGCCACCCAGTACAAACTTCGGGCTCCCGGCCCAGGTGGGGTCGGTCAGGACCGCCTGCACGTCGGATTCGCTGCTGATACGCACCAGCGCATGGGCCTTGGCAACAATGTGAAAGGTATTGAAGGGCTGAAGGGATACGTTTTTCTGGACTAACATGGCGGGATTGTCGAACATTTAGCGAGAACCCTTATGCCCTCTTTTGATACCGTTTGCGAAGCCAGCATGGTCGATGTGAAACATGCCATTGAAAATACAGTCAAGGAAATCACCACCCGCTTTGACTTCAAGGGCACACCCGCTGCCATCGAGCTCAAGGACAAGGAGATCACGCTGATCGGCGACGCTGATTTTCAGCTCAGCCAGATCGAGGACATCCTGCGCAACAAACTCACCAAGCGCAATGTCGATGTGCGTTTTCTGGACAAGGGCGACGTGCAAAAAATGGGCGGCGACAAGGTCAAGCAGGTCATCAAGGTGCGTGACGGCATCGAGACCGAACTCGGCAAAAAGATCCAGCGCATCATCAAGGACAGCAAGATCAAGGTGCAGGCCGCCATCCAGGACGGCAAGCTGCGCGTGAGTGGCACCAAGCGTGACGACCTGCAGGCCGCGATGGCGCTGATGCGCAAGGAAATCACCGACATTCCGCTGAGTTTTGACAACTTTCGCGATTAAGCAAACGCCTCAGCGGTCCTGGACACGCACCACGCCATGAGCTTCATCCTGAAGTCCGAGGACGAATACGAGGACCTGCTGGGCCTCTGGTCCGACCTGGAAGCGGGCCTGGGCATCGTCCTGAGCCACCCGCACAGCGTGCAGCAGTTTGCGACGCGCATTGAACAATACGACCGCTGGATGCAGAACCTGATCCAGTACGACACCGACGTGGCACTGTACCTGTTGTTTCAACTGGCCAGCCACTCGCCTGTGGGCTACAGCGCCTCCCACGCCCTGGTCTGTGCTGTCTTGTGTCATCTGCTGGCCCAAGAAATTGAGTTACCACAGACCGAACGCGACAGCCTGGTTCATGCGGCCCTGACCATGAACCTTGCCATGACTGGCTTGCAAGACCAGCTGGCCAACCAGCGCGGGCGTCTGACACCAGAGCAGGAAGCAGCCGTGCGCGCACATGAAGCGCGTAGCGCCGAACTGTTGCGCACTTTGGGCATCACCGACGCGCTTTGGCTGCAAACCGTGCAGCAACACCACCAGGAAACCAGCTTGAGTGACGACGTGATGCGCCTGGCAGCGCCGCAGCGCCTGGTGCACATGCTCAACGTGGTGGACCGTTACGCCGCCATGATCAGCCCGCGGCAGTCGCGTGAGGGACGCAGCGCAACCGAATCTGCCAAAAGCCTGGTGGCGACCACTTCCGCACAACACAACCAGGTGGGCCAGGCGCTGCTGCGCGTGGTGGGCTTGTTCCCGCCTGGCACCTACGTTCAGCTGGACAACGCCACCGTGGGCGTGGTCATGCGCCGCCGCAGCGAAGCCAAGCGCCCAGACGTGGCCATTGTGCTCAACGAGAAAGGCCAACTGATGCGCCCGCCCAGCCTGCATTCGAGTGTTGCGGGCAATCCCGCCATCGCCGCTGCCCTGCCCGCGTCGCGCGTTCAGGAACACCTGAACCACCATTTGATCCTGCAACTCGGCGCTCAGGCAGTTTAAGCCCGCATCTCAGGCGTTGACAAACGCCACCATCATGCGTGCGACAGCCAAACCTTCGTGGCCCTTGGCCAGGCTCTGGGTGAAGGCCTGGTAGCGCTCCTCGCCAAACATGGTGCGCCGCTTATTGAGCAAAAAGGCGCTGTAGTCCTCGACGAATTCAGGATGCGCCTGCACGCAAAACACCTGCCCGTCAACGCCAAAGGCCGCCACCGGGCAAAAATCACTGGTGGCCAGCAGCCGGGTGCCGCTGGGCAGCGCGAACACCTGGTCCTGGTGGCTGGCCAGCAGCGCGACTTCCTCGCGGCCCGGCGCCAGCTCGGGTGCCAGCCATTGGTAGCGCATGCGCCCGGCGCCCCAGCCTTGCGGTGCGCGGCCCACCTTGGCGCCCAGGCACAAGGCGATCAACTGGTGGCCGAAACACACGCCGACCAACTTCTTTCTGCTTTTCAGGAGCGCCTGCACCTTGTCCTTGAGTGTCAGCACCCAGGGCTCTTGTGAAAACGAATCGGCCTTGCTGCCCGTGAGCAGCACTGCATCGTACGGATCGAAAGAAGCCGGGTACTCGCCCTTGACGGTGTTGAAGATATCAAACGTGCCGTCGGCGCCGGCCTGGCGCAGCAGGCGCTCGAACATGGCGCCGTAACCGACATAGGTCGGCGCGACCGCCGGGTCCAGAAAGTCGTTGTCAAGAATGCAGAGTTTCATGCGTGGTCGTTTTTTGTCTGAGACTTTTGATCACCGTGCGGCGGATGTCGATGACCATGCTTGGCGTGGCCATGGGCATGGGTTTGCACGACCGGCGCAGCGCCAGCCTTCTTGCCCAGCTTTGTTTCTGTCCCTTTGATCAACCGGTTGATGTTTTCGGCATGGCGGTAAAGCAAGAACAGCGACATCACAGCCACACTCAAGGCCACGCTTTTGCTCATGAGCCAGAGCCCGCCGTCGCCCAGCACATAGACCACGGGCGCCAGCAGCGCAGCCGTGATGGAGGCCAGTGACGAGTAGCGAAACAGCACCGCCATCAGCAGCCAGATCAGCGCCGTGGCCAACCCCAGCCAGCCGCTGAAACCCAGCAGCACACCCAGCGCCGTGGCCACACCCTTGCCACCCACAAACCGGAAGAACACCGGGAACACATGGCCCAAAAATGCCGCCAAACCCACCAAGGCCAGCGTGCCATCGCCCAGACCGTAAGCCGGGCCGTACCACTTGACCAGCACCACCGGCAGCCAGCCCTTGGCCGCGTCCAGCAACAAGGTCAGGATGGCCGCTGCCTTGCTGCCGGAGCGCAGCACATTGGTGGCGCCCGGGTTTTTGCTGCCAAAGGTGCGCGGGTCACTCAAACCCATGGCGCGACTGACGATAACGGCAAACGACAGCGACCCGATCAGGTAGCCGACCAACACCGCCAACAGCGGTAAAAAACTCTGCATGGATTCCAAATCAACTCCTGGCGACCCAAGGGTTTGGGTGCGATGGCGCTATTTTGCCAGTGTCAGCTCAAGGCCTCGGCCAGCGCGCACTGCACTGCCCGGGCACCCAGCAGGGTCACGCAAAGCAGCGGGTCAATACCCACCAGATAACCGCGCTGCCCGCCATTGATCAGAATTTTAGGCAGCGTCAGAATGGTCGACTCGATATAAACCGGCATGGCACGCCGTGTGCCAAAGGGCGAGGTACCACCGACCAGGTAGCCGCTGTGCCGATTCGCCACTTCGGGCGCGCAAGGCTCGACCGACTTGGCGCCGATCTGGCGCGCCAGATTTTTCGTCGACACCTTGCGGTTTTCGTGCATCAGCACCACCAGCGGCTTGGCGTCCTGGTCTTGCATGATGAGGGTTTTGACCACCGCGTAAGGGTCCCAGCCCAACTCAGAGGCACTGTGCAGTGCGCCACCATGCTCAAGGTAGGCATAAGGGTGCTCGCTAAAGACCACCTTGCTGTCCTTGAGGAACCGGGTGGCCGGCGTCAGGCTGACGTGTTTGGCCATAAATTAATTGGAATCTGAACCCAATTAAATTATTGCGCGGGGTCGCGTATTTCCCAGCGCAGGGTATCGATGGCGTTGAGCAACTCGGGGCTCAGCGTGGTGCCCCAGACATCAAGACACGCATCCAATTGGGCCACCGATGTCACGCCAATGAGGGTGCTGGCCACCTGCCATTTGGTGTAACAAAACGCCAGCGCCATTTGCAGCGGCGTCAGGCCATGCTCGCGCGCCAGCGCGCTGTAGCGCCTGGCCGCGGCGAGGGCCGCCGGGCGGCCCCAGCGCTGCTTGCGGCTCGACTCAAATTTGGTCAACCGTGCTTCAGGCGATGTGCCTGGCCCAGTCAGGCCGGTGACATCGTATTTGCCCGTGAGCAAACCGAAGGAGAGCGGTGAGTAAGCCAGCAGCGACACATTGAGCCGATGCAGGGTTTCATCCAGGGCGTTTTCAACACTGCGGTTCAGCAGGCTGTAGCCGTTTTGCACCGTGGCCACGCGCGGCAAACCGTACTGCTCGGCCAGACGCACAAACTCATGCACGCCATAGGGCGTTTCATTGGACAGGCCGATGGCGCGCACCTTGCCCGCCTGCACCAGCTGCTGCAAGGCTTCCAGTTGGGCGTGGATAGAGGTGCCCTCACTGCCACTGGCAGGCTGGTAATACACGCCGCCAAAAGCCGGGACGGAGCGCACCGGCCAGTGAATCTGGTACAGGTCGATGACATCAATCTTCAGGCGCCTCAGACTGCCCTCACAGGCTTCCAGAATGTCCTTGCCTGTTAAATCCGGGCTGCCGCCACGGATCCACGGCATGTTGCGCGACGGCCCCGCCACCTTGGTTGCCATCACCAACTTTTGCCGTGCACCAGGGCGCTGGCTGAGCCAGTTGCCAATGATTTTTTCGGTGGCATTGAAGGTTTCGGCGCGCGGCGGGACGGCATACATTTCGGCCGTGTCAATGAAGTTGACACCACGTTCCAGCGAACGGTCCAGAATGTCAAAAGATGTGGCCTCGTCGACCTGCTCGCCAAAAGTCATGGTACCCAGGCAGATGGGCGTGACATGGAGGTCGCTTTGACCCAGTTGAATTTTTTTCATGCGTCAGTAAGTTGAATTGAAAATGGCCTTGCAGCCGACTTTTGTAGTTTACGTGTTGGCGGCAGAAGTGGTGGTCGTCTTGAGCGCAAGCGCCCGGGCTTCCTCCTGCAGCCGCAGCACGCGCCGCTGCACCTTGCCGGTGGTGGTCATGGGCAGAGCGTCCAGAAATTCGATTTCCTTGGGGTATTCATAGGGAGCCAGCTTGTCCTTGACATGGGCTTGCAGTTGCCCCAGGAGCTGGGCCTCAAATTGTTCCCGGGTCCCGGTGAAGTTGGCGCGCGCCGCCATAAAGTCGGGTGACAACACCACATAGGCCTTGACCACCGCGCCGCGCGCCGCATCGGGCTTGGGCACCACGGCCACATTGGCCACCGCCGGGTGTTTGACCAGGCAGTTTTCGATTTCGCCAGGCCCAATGCGGTAGCCCGCGGCCTTGAACACGTCGTCACTGCGGCCCTGGTACCACAGGTAGCCGTCGGTGTCGCGGCTGGCCAGGTCGCCGGTGCGGCACCAGTCACCGGTGAACTTGGCCTGCGTTGCGGCCTCGTTTTTCCAGTAACCCAAAAAGAAGATGGGGTCGGGCTGGCCCTGCACGTCAAAGCGGTTGACAGCCACGTCGCCCAACTCTCCGGGGGCACACTCGGTGCCCGCGTCGTCGATCACGGCCAGCCGGTGGCCGGGGTAGCCCATGCCCATGCTGCCGGGTTTGGGCGGCCACAGGGCAGCACAATTGCCCACGATGTAATTGATCTCGGTCTGGCCAAACATCTCGTTCACGGTCACGCCCAACTGCGACTGACAGTAGTCAAACACCGCGTCACCCACGGCCTCGCCAGCACTCATGATGGCTTGCAGCTTGAGGCCGAATTGCGCGTTGACGGTCTGGCCAGTTTGGCCGGGAAAGGCTTTCATCATGGCTTTCAGGGCCGTGGGAAAGAGAAAAGTGTGCGTCACACCAAAGTCGCGCAGCAGCTCCAGCGCCACTTGAGGGTCGAAGCGACCATTAAAAGCCACGATCGGGCGGCCAAAGTAAAGCGAGGGCAGCAACGCATCCATCAGGCCACCGGTCCAGGCCCAGTCGGCGGGGCTCCAGAACACGGCTTCGGAGCCGGTGGGCAAATGTTGCGGGTTGGTCAATTGTTGCAAACTATCAACCGGCGCGGCCGTCATGGCAAAACCCAACCAGTTCTGGCTGCACAAAAACCCGGTCAGGTTGCCAATGAGGGCCTGGTGCGGAATCAGCGCGCCCTTGGGGTTACCGGTAGTCCCGCTGGTGTAGATCAGGATGGCGGGTGCGTCAGCGCGCGTGGTCACCAAATCGAACTGGTCACTGGCGCCTGCCAGCGCCGGTTCATAGGCTTTGTCGGCCAGCGTCCGGGTCTGGGCATCAAGCCGGACACCGATCACTTGGCGCAGATCCGGGCAACTGGCACGCACCGCCCGCACGTTGGCCAAGGTCTGGGCGTCGCCGATCGCCACCACAGCCTCGCTGTCCTGCAAACGGAACTCCAACGCCTCCGGGCCAAAAAGTTGCGACAGTGGCATGGCCACGGCACCCATCTGCAGCACGGCCATGTAGGCCACCGCAGTCTCGAAACGCTGCGGCATCACGATGGCCACCCTGTCCCCCGGCAACACCCCCAGGTCCGTCAGCACATTGGCCAGGCGGTTGGCCTGGTCCTGCAGTTCGGCATAGCAATATGAACGGCTTGCCTCATCGGGCTGACAGTCGTGAATGGCTGTGTTTTGTAACACGTCCGGCTGCGTTGCCCAACGCGCACAGCAGGCCTGCGCCATGTTGAAATACGTTGGCACCTGCCAGGCAAAGCCCCCGTGCAGCCCGGCATAGGCGGGTGGCAGAGCCCAGGCATGAACGCCTCCGGCGCGCGCAAGAGCGACTTTGTCGCTGGCTTGACTGACTGACATGCAATGTCTCCTTATGATCGGTCGAATGTACCAAGTCAAAAGAATTTCCCATAGCGAGTTTGTCCCAATACGCCGTTTAAATTACCACGTGCGCTGCTGGGGCGAAGCCGGACCCCACAAAACACCGCTGGTGTTGCTGCACGGCTGGATGGACGTGGCAGCCAGTTTTCAGTTTGTGGTCGATGCGCTCACCGAGGACCACTTCATCATCGCCCCCGACTGGCGCGGCTTTGGCCTGACCCAGTCTGGCGGCGCGGACGCCTTCTGGTTTCCCGACTACCTGGCCGACCTGGACGCCCTGCTGGACCACTATGCCCCGGGCCAGAGCGTGCATCTGGTCGGCCACAGCATGGGCGCCAACGTGGCCATGGTCTACGCCGGGGTACGGCCTGGGCGGGTGCGTCGGCTGGTGAATCTGGAAGGTTTCGGTCTGCCCGCCATCCAGGCTGACCAAGCTCCGGTGCGTTATACCCAATGGCTTGACAGCGTGAAAGCCCTCGCCAGCGGCGGGCTGCAGCTCAAAACCTACGACTCACTCGAAGCCGTGGCCCGGCGCCTGATGAAAACCAACGCCCGCCTGGGCAACGACAAGGCCCATTGGCTGGCGGGCCACTGGTCCGCCGAGCTTACGCCTGGTCAGTGGTCCATTTTGGGCGAAGCAGCGCACAAGATCGCCAGCGCCCAACTTTACAGGGTTGACGAAATGCTGGCCATCCATCGCTGCATCACGGCACCCACGCTGATGGTGGAAGCGTGTGAGGACACCATCGACCTCTTCTGGAAGGAAAAGTTCACCCGTGCAGAGCACCACGAACGGCTGCAATCTGTGGCCTGGTTGGAACGGGTCGAAGTGCCCGACTGCGGCCACATGTTGCACCATGACCAGCCGCTGGCTGTGGCCGCGTTGCTGGAGCGTTTCATGCGTTAGCCCGGCGTGAGAAAATAGCGGGTTATTGACCGACCAACCCCTTTAGGACCCGCATCATGGAAGCAGAACGCATCAACGCCCTTGGCTCAAATTTGGCAGATTTGACTGCCCGAACCCTTGAATTACGGGGGTATCTTTGACTACGATGCCAAATTTGAACGACTGAGAACCGTCAACGCCTCGCTCGAAGACCCCACCGTCTGGAACGACCCCAAGCGCGCCCAGGAGCTGGGCCGCGAGAAGAAGGCGCTTGACGGTGTGGTGGTGACCATCAGCGAACTGGAAAGCGAACTCGCGGACAACACCGAGCTGTTCGAGATGAGCAAGGAAGAAGGCGACGAGGCCGGCCTGATCCACATCGAAACCGATGCTGCCAAGCTCGAAGAGATCGTCAAGGGTCTGGAATTCCGCCGCATGTTCAACAACCCGGCGGACCCGCTGAACTGTTTTGTCGACATCCAGGCCGGCGCCGGTGGCACCGAGGCCTGCGACTGGGCCAGCATGCTGCTGCGCCAGTACCTGCGCTACTGCGAGCGCAAGGGCTTCAAGACCGAGATCGAGGACGAAACCCCGGGCGACACCGCCGGCATCAAGGGTGCCTCGTTCAAGGTCGAAGGCGAATACGCCTTTGGCCTGCTGCGCACCGAGACCGGCGTGCACCGGCTGGTGCGCAAATCGCCCTTCGACTCGTCGGGCGGCCGACACACCAGCTTTGCCAGCGTGTTTGTCTACCCCGAGATTGACGACTCGATCGAGATCAACATCAACCCGTCTGATGTGCGAACCGACACTTACCGTGCCAGCGGCGCGGGCGGTCAGCACATCAACAAGACCGACTCGGCGGTGCGCCTGACCCACCTGCCCACCGGCATCGTGGTGCAGTGCCAGGACGGCCGCAGCCAGCACGGCAACCGCGACATCGCCTGGAAGCGCCTGCGCTCCAAGCTCTATGACTTCGAGTTGCGCAAGCAGCAGGAAGAACAGCAAAAGCTTGAAGACGGCAAGACCGACGTGGGCTGGGGCCACCAGATTCGCTCTTATGTGCTCGACAACAGCCGCATCAAGGACCTGCGCACCAACTACGAGACCTCGGCCACGCAGAAAGTGCTTGACGGCGATCTGGACCCCTTCATTGAGGCCTCCTTGAAACAGGGCGTTTGATGGCCGTCCGCGCATTGTCATTGCGCACGACACCATGATCGCCGCCCGGCGCGAATGCCCTGCATTCTTAAATTCGAATTTCCTGGAGACTCCTGATGTTGTTACTTCGTGATGCAAACACCCCCGCTGCGGTCATCCGCCGGGAGGACTACAGCGCCCCGGCGTTCTGGATCGACACGGTGCACCTGAGCTTTGACCTCGATGCGGCCAAGACCCGCGTGCTCAACAAAATGACGCTGCGCCGCAACCCCGGCGTACCGGCCCAGGCGCTGCGCCTGGACGGCGACGAGCTGAACCTGGCCCGTGTGCTGGTCAATGGTGCCGGCACCAGCTTCAAAATGGATGCAGGCCAACTGGTGCTGGAGAACCTGCCTTTGGAGGGTAGCTTCGAGCTGGAGATATTCACCACCTGCGCGCCCGCCAAAAACACCAAGCTGATGGGCCTGTACGTCAGCAACGACTCGTTTTTTACGCAGTGCGAAGCAGAAGGTTTCCGCCGCATCACGTACTTTCTGGACCGCCCCGATGTGATGGCCAGCTTTACTGTGACGCTGCGCGCCGACAAAACCAAATACCCGGTGCTGCTTTCCAATGGCAACCTGCTTGACAGCGGTGCGCTCAGCGACGGCCGCCACTTTGCCACCTGGGTGGACCCGCATAAAAAGCCCTGCTACCTGTTTGCGCTGGTCGCCGGCCAGCTGGTGTGCCGTGAACAACGCATCACCTCGCGCGCCGGCACCGACCACCTGCTGCAGGTTTACGTGCGCCCCGGCGACATGGACAAGACCGAGCACGCGATGACGTCGCTGATCAACTCCGTGATCTGGGACGAAGCCCGCTTTGGCCTGCCGCTGGACCTGGAGCGCTTCATGATCGTCGCGACCTCCGACTTCAACATGGGCGCCATGGAGAACACGGGCCTGAACATCTTCAACACCAAGTATGTTCTGGCCAGCCAAGCCACGGCCACCGACACCGACTACGCCAACATCGAAAGCGTGGTGGGCCACGAGTACTTCCACAACTGGACCGGCAACCGCGTCACCTGCCGCGACTGGTTCCAGCTCTCTCTGAAAGAGGGCCTGACCGTCTTTCGCGACCAGGAGTTCAGCCAGGACCTGGCCGGCGACGCCTCGGCGCGCGCTGTCAAGCGCATCGAAGATGTGCGCGTGCTGCGCACCGCGCAGTTCCCCGAGGACGCGGGCCCCATGGCGCACCCGGTGCGGCCCGACAGCTACATCGAGATCAACAATTTCTATACCGTCACGGTTTACGAAAAAGGCGCGGAAGTCGTCCGCATGATGCAGACCCTGGTGGGCCGCGAAGGTTTTGCCAAGGGCATGACGCAGTACTTCGCACGCCACGACGGGCAGGCCGTGACCTGCGACGATTTCGCGCAGGCCATCGCCGACGCCAACCCCGACTCCGACCTGACGCGCCTGCTGCCGCAGTTCAAGCGCTGGTACAGCCAGGCCGGAACGCCACGCGTCAAAGCCGTGGGCCAGTACGACGCCGCCGCGCGCAGCTACACGCTGGCGCTGTCCCAAAGCTGCGCGCCCACGCCTGGTCAGTCGCACAAGGAGCCCTTCGTCATCCCCATCGAGCTGGGCCTGGTGGGCGCAGACGGCGCCGACATGCCGCTGCAACTGGCCCACTGGGAGCGCGCCGAAGGCGGCTCGCGCACCTTCGTGCTGTCGGCGCAGGAAGAAACCCTGACCTTCATCAACGTCAGCACCGAGCCCGTGCCCTCCATGCTGCGCGGATTCACCGCGCCGGTGGTGCTGGATTTCGACTACAGCGATGCGCAGCTGCTCGCGCTGCTCAATCACGACAGCGACCCTTTCAACCGTTGGGAGGCCGGCCAGCGACTGGCCGTGCGCCGTGCGCTGCAGGCCGTCGGCCAGCGCGGCGATGTGCCCGCGCCGCTGGACGAAGCCTTCGTCGAAGCCATGCGCGGCCTCCTGCGCGATCCGCAACTCGACGCCGCCTTCAAGGAACTGGCGCTGACGCTGCCGGCCGAGACCTACATCGCCGAGCAACTCGATGTCGTGGACCCGCAGCGTGTGCATGCGGTGCGCGAAGCCATGCGCCTGCAACTCGCGCGCAGCCTGGCCGCCGACTGGGAGTCCGCCTACGCGCAGTGCAAGGACAACGGCGCCTACCAGCCCGACCCGGTGTCTTCGGGGCGGCGCGCGCTGGCCGGCCTGGCGCTGTCCCAGCTGTGCCTGGCGTCCGAGCCTGGCGGGCTCTGGCAGGGCAAAACCTACCAGCGCTTCAAGGACGCCGGCAACATGACCGACCGCTTCAATGCCCTGTCCGCACTGATCGGCAGCGCCAGCCCGCTGGCAGGCGAGGCGCTTGCCCGCTTCCATGCCATGTTCAAGGACGAGGCCCTGGTGCTGGACAAATGGTTCGCGCTGCAGGGCGGCGCCACCGACCGCGGCGGCAATGTCCTGCCCGCTGTGCGCCAGTTGCTCAAGCACCCTGACTTCAACCTGCGCAATCCGAACCGGGCGCGCAGCCTGATCTTCAGCTATTGCAGCGCCAACCCCGGCGCGTTTCACCGGCCCGACGCCGCCGGCTATGTGTTCTGGAGCGAGCGCGTGCTCGAGCTCGACGCCATCAATCCCCAGGTTGCCTCGCGCCTGGCGCGCGCGCTCGACCGCTGGAAAAAGCTGGCCGAGCCCTACCGTGGCGCCGCACGCGAGGCGCTGGCCCGCGTCGCGGCCCGCGCCGACCTGAGCAACGATGTGCGCGAGGTGGTCTCGCGCGCACTGACCGACTAACCCAGGAGTCCCCATGTCCACCAGGATTTCGCTCACCCGCTACCTTGTCGAGCAGCAGCGCGTCGACGGCCACATTCCCTCTCAGCTGCGCTTGCTGATCGAAGTCGTGGCGCGCGCCTGCAAAGGCATCAGCCAGGCCGTCAACAAAGGCGCGCTCGGCGGCGTGCTCGGCATCGCAGGCAGCGAGAACATTCAGGGCGAGATGCAGAAAAAGCTCGACATCATCGCCAACGAAGTTCTGATCGAGGCCAATGAATGGGGCGGCCATCTTGCCGCCATGGCGTCCGAGGAAATGGACGGCATCTACCTCGTGCCCAACCGCTACCCGCAAGGCGAATTTCTGCTGCTGTTCGATCCGCTCGACGGCTCCAGCAACATCGACGTCAACGTGAGCATAGGCACCATCTTCAGTGTGCTCAAGAAGCCCGACGGCGATTCGGGCGTGTCGGAGTCCGACTTTCTGCAGGCAGGCAGCAAGCAGGTGGCTGCAGGCTACTGTATCTACGGCCCCCAGACCACGCTGGTGCTGACCGTGGGCGACGGCGTGGCCATGTTCACGCTGGACCGCGAGCAAGGCTCTTTCGTGCTGGTCGAGGAAAACATCCGCATCCCCGAAGACACCAGGGAATTCGCGATCAACATGAGCAATATGCGCCACTGGGACACGCCGGTGACGCGCTACATCGACGAATGCCTGCAGGGCAAGGACGGCCCGCGCGGCAAGGACTTCAACATGCGCTGGATTGCCAGCATGGTGGCCGATGTGCACCGCATCCTCACGCGCGGCGGCGTCTTCATGTACCCCTGG
>JAUXPP010000025.1 GCA_030683705.1 Polaromonas sp.
TGCCGAGCAGGATGCCCTTTTCGTAAACATCCATGAAGCCGTGGTAACGCGCAAAGGCAAACAGGCCGCCGGCCAGCACCAATGCCGCAAAAATCCAGTCGGCCAGGCTGCGCCTGGCAAAGTAGCCTTCCTGCAGGCTGATGGTGGTCGCGTCGGTTCCGCGCGAGTTCAGTGTCGTGGTGGTGTTCATCGTGGCACCTGTAAAAGTTTGGTCTTCAGCATCTCGAATTCACGGTCGACTTCCAGGGTCTGCCGATTCGTCGACAAGGCCATGGTTGCCTGGCTGCCGGCCCCTGATTCTGGGCCTTTTCCTGTATCCGCGCCGGCAGGCGCCAGCCAGACCCACAGCCGGCGCTCGCGCACATACAGCATCGCAAAAATGCCGAGGATCAGCAGCGCGCAGCCGAGGTAAACAATGTTCTTGCCCGGTGTGCGCGTGACCTGGAACACGCTGGCCTGCACCTGGGTGAAGTCCTTGAGCTCGAAAGCCATGGGGGCGGGGTAGTGGTGGGCATCGCTGAGCGACAACACCGCCTGCGCCATCCAGGCCTGGGTTCTTTCGTCCAGCGGCAGGGGCTGGAGCCCGTTTTGCTCGCGCGTGAGCTGCGCCAGCTCGAACAACACGCCATTGAGGATGCGCACCAGCACCTCGCCGGCGCGGTTGCGCTCGGCTTCGGGCACATTGCTTTCCATGAAATCCGAAATCGCCTGCAGCCCCGCCACCGGCCGGGGCTGGCCCGCAGCGGCCGGCTGGTCGGGCCCGGCGAACAAGGCCAGCGCGCGGCCGGCCGACGCCGCCAGTTGCGCGGCCAGGTCAGGGCGGTCCGCCGCAATCGCCTGGCGCACATAACGCTGGACGGCGCGCTCGCGCTGCACCGGGTCGGCCAGCGCGCGGCGCAAACGCAGGAAACCTTCCATGCTGGCCTGCTCGTCGGCCGGAATGCGCAGGTACTGGAAAGGCTCGGCCGGTGTTTCACGCACGCCGAGCAGGAACAGCGCCGGGGTGGACTCGGCACTGTCCATCTTCACCGGCAACATGTAGTTGTGGAACTCGCGCGCCTGGCCGGCCGCGTCACGCAGCTTGTAGGTCAGGCTGGGACCGACGTTGCGCAATTCCTTTTGCTCTTTGGTCTTGTTGGCCGCGCCGAGACGCGCATCGATGGACTGGCGCAGGTCGACCTTGCGCACATCCGCCCCCGATTCGCCGAGGTTGCCGGAACCGCTGAAGTTCTCGACGTTGATGACACGCAGGGCGGTGTATTCCAGCGTCATTTTTTCGGCGCCGTTGGTCAGGCTGCTCGAGCCCCCTATCGTGCCCTGGATCTCAAACGGCTTGCTCGAGGGCTGCGCGCCGACGGCCATGGGCACTGCCTTGAGCGTGACGCTGGAGCCGCCGTCGTCGAAGCTGGACTGGTAAATCTCTATGCCCTTGTGATGCGCCGGATGGTTGACCTCGACGCGATGCGGAATCTTTTCACCGGTTTCGCGGTCATGGATCACGATCTCGCTGGCAAACAGCTTGGGCATGCCAGTCGAGTAGTACTCGACGATGAACTTCTTGAGCTCGACCGAGAAGGGCAGGTCCTGCAGCAACACGCCGCCGGGCTGGTTCAGGATGGCGGTGCTGGACTGCGTGCCCTCGGCCACCAGCAGGTTGGCGCGGAAGGTCGGGTTGCGCTCACTCAGCCGGTGCTGGGCCGGCACGTCGGCAATCAGGCCGCCGCCGGTGTAGATCGACTTGTCGTTGAGCCACATCTGCGCCCGCACCACCAGGTCGCCGTCGAGCAGGCCACCGACACAGACCAGCACGATGGCGCCGTGCGCAGCGATGTAACCCAGCTTGTTGGCGGCGCCGGCCTTGGCGGCCACCATCCAGCCGCTGCCGCCGGGCGCGTCGCGCTGCTGCAACTTGACCTTCCAGCCGCCCTGCACCAGGGTCTGGCCGATGCGCCGCGCCGCAGCCTCGGGCGCTTCTCCCAGCGCCTGCTCGGCGCGGTGGCCGAAGGCCTTGAGGCTTTGCTCACGGACGTTTTCCTTGAGCTGGCCCCAGTCGGCCAGGATCTTGGGTGTGTTGCGGGCGATACACAGCGAGGTGGACAGCACCAGAAACGCCAGGATCAGCATGAACCACCAGGCGCTGTAGACGGTATTGAGGCTGACGGTGCGGAACACCTCGGCCCAGAACGGGCCGAACTGGTTGACGTAATTGGACAGCGGCTCCTGCTGCTTGAGCACGGTCCCGATCACCGAGGCGATGCAGATCACCGTCAGCAGCGAGATCGAAAAGCGCATCGACGACAGCAGCTCCACGCCGGAGCGCAGCGCGTGGGAGCCGGACTTGAGCCGCAGGCCGTGGGTGGAAACTGTCATGCGTAGGGGGCCATGGGCTGGGTAGGCTGAAATAAAGAAAGGCGGGCCTTCATCAAAAGACCCGCCCTGGTATGGAGTGTTGAAATCGGCCGGGGTTCACTGCAAACCGCCGGAAAGCACCCTATATTTGCAAAAAAAACGGCTTGCCGGCAGCTTCGCTGGCGCGCGGCCGGTGGCTTCAGCGCAAACCGGCGATGTAGTCGGCCACCGCGCGGATCTCGCGGTCGTTCAACTTGGCGGCGACCTGGCTCATCTGCAGGCTGTTTTCGCGCCCGCCGTCACGGAAAGTGGTCAGCTGGGTGGCGGTGTATTCGGCATGCTGGCCACCCAGGCGTGGGTACTGTGAAGGAACGCCAGCACCGTTGGGGCTGTGGCAGCCTGCGCAGGCCGGGACCTGGCGGTCGGAAATGCCGCCGCGGTAAATCCGCTCGCCGAGGGCGACCAGCGCCTTGTCCTTGGCAAAACCGGGCTTGACCGGTTTGGATGCGACCCAGTAGGAAATATTGCGCATGTCGTCATCCGACAGCGCTGCGGCAAAGCCCTGCATGATGGCGTTTTTGCGCTTGCCGGACTTGAATTCCTGCAACTGCTTGACCAGGTATTCGGGGTGCTGCTGAGCCAGTTTGGCATTGGCGGCGATCGCCGAGTTGCCGTCGGCGGCGTGGCAAGCCACACAGACCGCGGCATAAGTCGCTGCGCCCTTGACAAGGTCGGGCTTGGCCTTGGCCGGCGCGGCCTCGCCGGCTGCCATGGACAGCGCCGGCACAGCCAGCAGGGCGGCAAACAAACAGGTGATCAACGAAGTGGAAACTGGCTTCATATCGGGGATTTATTGGTTGACTCTATAGTGGACTTGGGCAATCAGCGCACGCCTTCAGTTGCATAAAAAGCCCCGTCGGGACAGCAACTTAACGCAAAACTCCCTGATTTTACAATGGCTTGGGGGACAATCCCAAATATGAGCATATCTCCCCGATCCACACCCATCAAAACGCAGAAGCCCAGCCACAAGCGTCCCATCCCCAAGGTGGCGGCGGCCAAAATGGCGGCGGCGCTGGCGGCCCAGGTGCCCCCCACTGCCGAGGCGAAGGTCGCCATGGGCTGGCTGCACACGGCCAAATTCCTGACCACAGCGCCCGAACTCAAGCACCTGCCCGTGTACGAGTTCCCCGAAATTGCCTTTGTCGGGCGCTCCAACGCAGGAAAGTCCACCTGCATCAACACGCTGACGCAGATCAACCGCCTGGCTTTCGCGTCAAAAACCCCCGGCCGTACCCAGAGCATCAACCTGTTCTCGCTGGGCAAGCAGGGCGTGACCGACGCGGTTCTGGCCGATTTGCCGGGCTATGGTTACGCGGCCGTGCCCAAGGCCGCCAAGTACCGCTGGCAGCAGGTCATGGGCAATTACCTGCAGACCAGGGACAACCTGCGGGGCGTGGTTCTGCTGTGCGACCCGCGCCTGGGCCTGACCGAACTCGACGAAATCCTGCTCGACGTGATCCGACCGCGCGTCGAGGAAGGCCTGAAGTTCCTGGTGCTGCTGACCAAGTCCGACAAGCTCAACAAGACCGAGGCGGCCCGGGCCCTGTCCATTGTGCGACTGCAGGCCGGCGGCGGCGATGTCAAACTGTTCTCGGCGCTCAAGCGCCAGGGCGTGGAGGAAGTGGCCCAGCACCTGTGGCAATGGGCGCATCCGTCGGGCGAAGGTGATGCGGCTGCAGCAGCCGCAGCGCTCGCCGGCCAGCCCGACGCCGGGTAGGCCCCGGCGGGCCGGCCGCCTCTGCATTTTCGAGACAAATCGGCTTCCAGCCCATGATTGACGGGCGTAGGCAGCTATTAAATGCATAGCATCATGATCCAGACCCGCCTGCTCGACCTGCCCCACGGCATCACCCTGTCCTGCCGCCTGGCCGGTGACCCCACCGGCCCGGTGCTGATGTTTCTGCATGGTTTCCCGGAAGCGGCCTTTGTCTGGGACGGCCTGCTGGAGCACTTTGCCCGGCCGGAAAACGGCGGTTACTTCTGCGTTGCCCCCAATTTGCGCGGCTTCGAGCAATCCAGCGCGCCGGCCGAGCCCGCGGCCTACCGCGCCAAACACCTGGTGCAGGACATCGCGGCGCTGGTGGCGCTGGTGTGCAGCGACAACAATGAAGGCCAGGAACCCGACGCCGGGCCGCCCCAAGGCGGGTTGCGCCCCCCCGGGGGGCAGCGCAGTACACGCAGTGACAAGCGTGGGGGCCTTGCCGCCCTGGTGGCGCACGACTGGGGCGGCGCCGTCGCCTGGAGCGTGGCGGCGACGCTGCCGCAGCTGATGAAAAAGCTGGTGATCATCAACTCGCCGCATCCCGCGACGTTTTTGCGCGAGTTGCAGCATTCGCCGGCCCAGCAGGCCGCCAGCGCCTACATGAACTTCCTGATCCGCCCGGACGCGGAGGCCCTGCTGGCCGAGGACGACTTCCGCCGGCTCTGGCAGTTTCTGACCAATGGCCGCGATGCGCAGGCCGGCACCCCCGCCTGGCTGACGGACGCGGTGAAAGACCAGTACCGCGCGGTCTGGCGCGCCGGATTGACCGGTGGCTGCAACCTCTACCGCGCCTCGCCGCTGCGCCCGCCGCGCCCGCACGACCCGGCCGCCGCCGCCGTGACGCTGCCGCCAGAGTTGCTGAGGGTGGAACTGCCGACGCTGGTGCTCTGGGCCATGGACGACATCGCCCTGCCACCGGCGCTGATAGCCGGGCTGGACGCTTATGTGCCCAACATGCAGCTCGAGCGCATCCCCGGCGCGTCGCACTGGATCGTGCATGAGCAGCCGGCGCTGGTCACGCGCGCCCTGCACAACTTCCTGAACCGCCGGTAACGCTGAGAATGCTCCGCTTTTGATAGCTGCCTGCGCTTGCCCATCCTGGGCTGGAGGCCCAAAAGCCTGCAAACCGACTCAGTAGATCGAAGGCTCGCCGTCAGGCCGGCTCTTGAAGCGCTTGTGCACCCAGTAGTACTGCGCCGGCATGGTGTTGATGTAGTCCTGCAGCCGGGCATTCATCAGCGCCGTGTCGGCCACGAAGTCGGCCGAGGGCACATCGGTCCAGGCCGGCATCAACTCGACCTCGTAACCGCTGGCCGTCAAACGTGTGACGACCGGAACCACCTTGGCGCGGCCGAGTTTGGCAAAACGCGAGAGTGAAGGCACGGTGGCAGCCTCGACGCCGTAAAAAGGCACAAACACCGACTCTTCCGGCCCGAAGTTCATGTCGGGCAGCAAATACAGCGGCTGGCCCGCGCGCAGGGCGCTGATGATGGGCTGTACGCCTTCGGCACGGCCGAACAGGCGCGCATTGGCAAAACGCCGGCGGCCGCGCAGTATCCACCGGTCCAGCAGCTTGTTGGCCTGGTCGGTGTAGATGGTCGTGAAAGCGCGCGGCAGTTGTTGCGTCAGCGCCGCCCAGCCGGCATCGAGGCCGACAAAATGCGGCGCAAACAGCACCACCGGCAGTTGCCCGTCCAGTTCGGCCAGCGCGCCCTTGAGCTGCAGCCGCTGCCTGAGCTTGTCCGGATGGCCGTGCCAGAGCCAGCTGCGGTCCAGCCAGGCCTGGGCAAAATAGACAAAGGTCTGGCGCGCCAGCCGGCGCCGCTCCGGCTCCGGACGTTCCGGGAAACACAGGCGCAAATTGGTGTTCACGACGCGGCGGCGCGGCGCCGCCAGGACATAAAGCAGCCAGCCCAGCAGCACGCCCATGGCACGGATCACCGGCAGCGGCAGGGCCGCCAGCACCTGCATGAACACAATGCCGCCGCGGGTGAAGACGTAGCTGGCGAACTGGCGCGGCGTTCTCAAGCGCCCTCCCCGTTGGCTTCCTGCTGGCGCGGCTGCTTGTACCGCGCATACCCCCAGAGGTACTGGCCCGGCTGGGTGCGCACAATCGCCTCGATCGCCTGGTTGATCACGGTCACCGCCGGCAACAGCCCGGTTTTGGGCAGGCTGTCGAGTGCATCCAGCGGCGGCCAGATTTTCAGGAAATAGCCCCGCCCGTGCGCCAGCCGCTCGCAACTGACCGGCAGCAGCACCGCGCCGCTTTGCAGCGCCAGCCGCGCGGCCAGGGTCATGGTGTAGGCCGGCTTGCCGAAAAACGGCGCCCACACGCCCTGCCCCTCGGGCGGCACCTGGTCGGTCAGCAGCGCCACCGCCTGGTTGTTTTTGAGCGTCCGGAACATCTGGCGAATACCACTCAGGCTGGCCGGCACCACCGTCAGGCCCGGCCGGCTGCGCGCCAGCAGTTCCAGCCGCGCCAGCCAGGGCTTGCGTGCCGGGCGGTAAATCGCCGTGATCGGCCCGTACAGTTCGGCCAGCGCCTGCGGCCCGAGTTCAAAACTGCCGCAGTGCGGTCCAAAAAACACCACGCCCTGGCCGCGCGCGAAGGCCTGGGTGACATGGTCCTGCCCCTCGACACGCACATTGCCGAGGCAGGACTCGTCGGGCGGGCGCATCCAGAGTTTGGGCAATTCGGCGACAAACCGCCCGGCTTCGCCGATGGCCGGCCGCGCGGCCTCGAAAGCCAGTCCCGCCTGCGCCACATTGGCGCGGAATTCCCGCCGGTAGCCCGGGCTCAGCCACCAGACCAGCCAGCCCAGCCCGGCGCCCAGCGCATGCAGGGCGCCCAGCGGCCAACGGGAGAAAAACCGGAACAAAAGGATCATGAAAACAGGCGCAGACAGCGGGAAAGGCGGATGGATATAATCAGGGCTGTCGCCGAGTTACTGAACAACTTGCAGGGCGACATTAAACCAAACTGCTAAAGCGTTCGCCGAGGCACCCCAAGCCGGCAACGCGCCGACTAACTTCATGGAGTGTACGCAATGGCGAACGATTTTCTCTTTACTTCCGAATCCGTCTCCGAAGGCCATC
>JAUXPP010000028.1 GCA_030683705.1 Polaromonas sp.
CAGGCCCACGCCAAAAACCTCGCCGCGCCCAAAGGCGATCAGCGAGTGTGAGAGCTGGTAACCCTTGCCCATGGAGTACTTGTCGCTCCAGGGATCGAGGTAGGCAAAGATCCGCTCGCGACGCCAGTCACTGAGCATCACCATCAGCGCGAAGGCGATCACCACCACGGTGGCGATGACAAAAAACATGCGGGCATTGACGCCGCCGAGGAAAAGAATCCCCATGGCGATCACCGAAATCACCATGAAGGCGCCCATGTCTGGTTCGGCAAGCAGCAGCAGGCCCACGATGCCGATGGCGACTGCCATGGGCATGACGGCGCGAAAGAACCGCTCCTTGACCTCCATCTTGCGCACCATGTAATCGGCCGCATACAGCAGCACCGCAAACTTGGCGAGTTCCGAGGGCTGGAAGTTCATGAAACCCAGCGAGATCCAGCGGCGTGCGCCGTTGACACCCTTGCCTATAAATGGAACCAGCACCAGCATCAGCAGCACCAGCGAGGCCACGAACAGCCAGGGAGCGAGCTTTTCCCAGGTCGCCACCGGCACCTGGAAGGCCAGCAGGGCCATCGCAAAGGCCACACCCAGTGAGATGGCGTGGCGCAGCAAAAAGTGGGTATGCGCATAACGCGCAAACTTCGGGTTGTCCGGCATGGCGATGGAAGCGGAATACACCATCACCAGGCCCCAGACCAGCAGCGCCACGGTGACCCAGATGAGCGACTGGTCCACGCCCGACATGCGCACCGGCGCAGACGCCGTGCGCGAGGTACCCTGGCTACCCAGGCGCACCGGCAGGCCCTGGGTGGCCGCGCCACCCAGACCGGAGAACCAGCCCGCAAGGCGTGCCGCGACGGTCATGACACCACCCCCGCATCCCGCGCCAGCCCCTGGACCGCATCACAAAACACCTGGGCACGGTGTCCATAGTTGTCGAACATGTCAAAACTCGCGCAGGCCGGCGACATCAACACGGCATCACCGGTTTGCGCCTGAGCCGCGGCCAGTTCGACCGCCGCCTGCATGGAGCCGGCGTCCAGCAGCGTCACGCCGGTGCCTTCCAGCGCGGCACGGATCTGCGGCGCATCGCGCCCGATCAGGACCACCGCCCGCGCGTGGCTGCGCACCGGATCGGCCAGTGGCGAAAAGTCCTGGCCCTTGCCATCGCCGCCAGCAATCAGCACGAGCTTGCGTTCAGCGCCCAGGCCGGTCAGTGCTGCCACCGTGGCGCCGACATTGGTTCCCTTGCTGTCGTCGAAATACTCGACGTCATTGACCACCGCCACCGGCGTGACGCGGTGCGGTTCGC
>JAUXPP010000030.1 GCA_030683705.1 Polaromonas sp.
AACTGGAAGAAGAACTGGGCGTGGAAATTTTTGCGCGCCATGGCAAACGCCTCAAACGCGTGACCGAGCCGGGCGAACACGTGCTCAAAAGCATTGAGCTGATCATGCGCGAGGTCGGCAACCTGCGCCGCATTGGTGAGCAGTTTTCAGCACAGGACAGCGGCACCCTGTCGATTGCGACCACCCATACCCAGGCGCGTTACGTGCTGCCGGTGCCGGTGGCCCGGCTGCGGGAAGCCTTTCCGAAGGTCAATGTCAGTCTGCACCAGGGCTCACCCGACCAGGTCGCGCGCATGCTGATCGACGAGGTGGCCGAAATCGGCATCGCCACCGAATCGCTGGCCCGGTACGAAGAACTCGTCACCCTGCCCTGCTACGAGTGGCAACATATGCTGGTGATGCCGCTGGACCACCCGCTGGCCAAACAGGAACACATCACGCTGGAGGATCTGGCCGAGCAGCCGCTGATCACCTACCACCCCTCGTTCACCGGCCGCACCAAGATCGACCAGGCCTTTGCGGCCAAACGCCTGCAGCCTCGCGTCGCGCTGGAAGCCATTGACTCCGACGTGATCAAGACCTATGTGCGGTTGGGCCTGGGCATAGGCATCGTGGCCGAGATGGCGCTCCGGGACGACGGCACCAACAGCGATCTGCTGGCACGGCCGGCCGGCGAGCTGTTCGGGGTGAACGTGGCGCGCGTGGCTTTCAAGCGCAGCGCCTACCTGCGCAACTTTGTCTACAAGTTTGCCGAGCTGCTCAGTGACAAGCTGGACCGCAGCCAGATCACCCGTGCCATGAGCAGCCGCCATGGCGACTTTGAACTCTGAACCCTCCTGATTCCGACCACCATGACGACTGTTCAAGAATACACACCGTCCCTCCAGACCAAGCTGCCCGCCGTCGGCACCACCATCTTCACCGTGATGTCCACGCTGGCCACCGAAAAGGGTGCTGTCAACCTCGGCCAGGGCTTCCCGGATTTTGAATGTGACCCCAAGCTGGTGGGCGCCGTGACCGATGCCATGACACGCGGCCTGAACCAGTACCCGCCCATGACCGGTGTGCCGGTGCTGCGTGAAGCGGTGGCCGCCAAGCTGCAGCAGCTGCACGGCCGCA
>JAUXPP010000040.1 GCA_030683705.1 Polaromonas sp.
TCACACTGGCTGCTGTCGATGGATCTGCCGTTTTTCAACACCAGCATTGACACGCCGCCCGAGGCCGCCATTTCGGTGCTCATTTTTCTGTACGCCATTGCGGCCTGGTTCAACACGCGAATCCCCAACACCGGCGTCGAAATGCGGCCCATGCCGCGCAACAAGCTTGAACTGCTGCCTGACTTCTGGAACTGCAATGCCGCGCTGTGGCGCGACAAGCTCGGCCAGATCTCTCTGGCAACCACCACGCTGTTCTGGGGCGTCTCGGGCAACCTGCGCTACATCGTGCTGGCCTGGAGCGCCGCCGCGCTCGGCTACAGCACCACGCAGGCGTCGTCACTGGTTGGTGTGGTGGCCATCGGCACGGCGGTCGGCGCCATCCTCGCCTCGATGCGCATGCGGCTGGAGCACGCCACCCTGGTGATGCCGCTGGGCATCGCGATGGGCCTGCTGGTGATCCTGATGAACTTCATCAGCAACGTCTGGGTCGCTGCCCCTTTCCTGATTTTGCTGGGTGGCCTGGGCGGCTTTCTGGTGGTGCCCATGAACGCGCTGCTGCAGCACCGCGGCCACAACCTGATGGGCGCGGGCCGCTCGATTGCGGTGCAGAACTTCAACGAACAGGCCTGCATCCTGGCGCTGGGCGCCGGCTACAGCCTGTCCACCGGCATGGGGCTGTCGGCCTTCGGCGCCATCACCGCGTTCGGCGTGGTCGTCGCGGGCTTCATGTGGGTGATCCAGCGCTGGCACAAAAGCAACTGCATCAAGCACAGGGAGCAGGTGGAGCACCTGCTGACCATCGCCCGCAGCGACAATTCGCACTGATGGGGTCCACCTGATGGTTGGTGCGCCTGCGGGCCGCTTTCACTCCGGCCGCGGCATCGCATCATGAGCCCGCGCGCCAACGCCCTGGCTGCAGGGGCCCTGGTCTGCAACGCTTTCGTCTGGGGCGTGTCCTGGTGGCCGTTCCGCGAACTGCAGTCCCTGGGCCTGCACCCGCTGTGGTCCACCGCACTGGTCTACTTTTTTTGCATGGCCTGTATCACGGCATGGCGCCCGGGCGCCTGGCGCGGCTTTGCACAGCATACGCAGCTGTGGTGGCTGGCCGTGGCCGCGGGCCTGACCAATGTCGGCTTCAACTGGGCGGTCACGGTCGGCGACGTGGTACGTGTGGTGCTGCTGTTTTACCTGATGCCGGCGTGGTCGGTGCTGCTGGCCTGGGGACTGCTGGGTGAGCGGCCGACGCGGGCTTCGCTGCTGCGCCTGCTGCTGGCCATGGCCGGCGTGATGATTGTGCTCAAGCAGCCCGGCTCGCCCTGGCCGCTGCCAAAAGATTCGGCCGACTGGCTGGCGCTGATGGGCGGCCTGAGTTTTGCCGCGACCAATGTGATGCTGCGCCGGCTGGAGTACACCCCCAGCGCGTCGCGCATGACGGCCATGTTCGGCGGCGGCGCGATCATGGCCAGTGCGGCGGCCCTGCTGGGCCTCGCCGGCGGCATGGTGGCTGCGCCGGTGTGGAGCAGCGCCTGGGTCCCGCTGGCGCTGGGCCTCTCGCTGGCTTTCCTGGTCGGCAACATGGCGCTGCAATACGGCGCGGCGCGTCTGGCGGCCGCCACCACAGCGCTTGTGATGTTGACCGAGATCCTGTTTGCCAGCGCCTCGGCCGCGCTGCTGGGCGCGGCGGAATTCAGCCCGCGCACCCTGCTGGGCGGCAGCCTGATCGTGCTGGCAGCGGCCCTGGCAGCACTGGCCCCCTCCCCGAAAAAATAGCTGTCACATTGTTGGCAAAGCTGCCGTACAGTGGCAGGTCCAACCAGGAGGCCCCATGAGCAGCATTTACGACTTCGAAGCCCAGCAGATCAACGGCCAGGACGTCTCGCTGTCCGACTACCGCGGCAAGGTTTTGCTGATCGTGAACACCGCCAGCAAGTGCGGCTTCACGCCGCAGTTCGGCGGCCTCGAGGAACTGCACAAGGCCTACACCGGCAAGGGCCTGGTGGTGCTGGGTTTCCCCTGCAACCAGTTCGGCTCGCAGGACCCCGGCGCCGACGGCGAGATCGCCGAGTTTTGCCAGGTCAACTACGGCGTGAGTTTCCCGATGATGGGAAAGATCGACGTCAACGGCCCGGCCGCGCATCCGCTGTACAAATGGCTGTCGGCAGAAGCGCCCGGCCTGCTGGGCAGCAAATCGATCAAGTGGAACTTCACCAAGTTCCTGGTCGGCAAGGACGGCCAGGTGATCCGGCGTTACGCGCCTACCGACAAGCCGGCCGACCTGGCGAAGGACGTGGAAGCCGCGCTGGCGGCCTGAGCTTCGCCGCGTCCGCGCTGCGATCCAGCCCGAACAGGGGCCGCAGCCAGGTCGTGCGGCGCACAAGGGCTGTCAGGGCCCCGCATGCCAGCAGCGTGCCCGCCAGCAGCAGGACGGGCTCCAGCCAGGGCCCCAGCCGCAGCGGCGCGAGCCACACCACCAGCACGATGATGATGGTCTGGTGCAGCACATACCAGGGATAGACCGAGGCTCGGGCCCAGGGCAGCCAGCGCCAGGGCCGGTTCAGCCTGGCATGGCCCCAGCCGAGAATCGCCAGCAGCGCGGCCCACAGATAGACATCCGCCGTCAGGCGCAACAGCAGGCGCGGCACCGCCAGACCGGCCGGCAGCGCGCGTAATCCCAGATACAGCGCCAGCAGCGCCAGCGTGATCCAGAGCGCCGGCCAGCGCAGCCGCGCCGCTTCGGCCCACCAGTGTTCGTCCACCCCAATCCACCAGCCGTACAGGAAGAGTGTGAAATACACCGCATGCAGCCAGCCGTCACCGATCAGGTCATGTGTAGGCGGGAAATGCGGCCACAGGGTCAGGGACCACAGCATCAGCGGCAAGGCCGGCACGAGCATCAGGGCCGTCCCGCGCAGCCCGGCAAAAGCCAGGCGCAGACGCCGGCCTGCGCCCGACGCCAGCAGCGGCAACAACAGGACCAGCAGCGTCGTGTACAGCCACAGGTAAGGCAAATACCAGAGGTGGTTCCAGGTCACGCCGAAGTCCGAGCCGTCAAACGCGCCCGGCGGCCAGGGACCCCCTGCGGCATAACGCAGCAGAAAGGCGCCTAACCCCGGCGCGATGCTGCCGTTGGCCACGGCCTGCGCGTAGGCCTGGAAGGGCACGATCACCGCCATGCCGAAAACCAGCGGCAGCAACAGGCGCCAGCTGCGTGCGCGCAGCAGCGCCAGCCGGCCCTGGCCGCGCTGCAGAAAACCGAGGGCCACGCCGGAGATCAGGAACACCAGGTCCATGCGCCACAGGTTCAGCGCGCGCATCGGCATTTGCAGCCACTCTGCGGCATGCGGGCTCTTCAGATGCCAGTGCCAGTCGGCCACGTAATACATGGCGACGTGGTAAACGATCACCAGGCCAAAGGCCAGGGCGCGCAGGGCATCGATGTCGTGGCGGCGGTTCATGGGCGGTTTCCGGGGCTACAAGATGTGCCGATTTTTGGGCCGCACGCGGCGCCGGGGGCGGCTTTTGGGGCGATGCGGGCACCGTTTGTGACCAGCGGCGGCCCGCGGGGACGAGAAGCGGCAGGCATGGGCGTGGCCTGCCCTAGACTGGCGGCATGGCGGACACCATGGAAACCTCACCCCAGGGACTGGAGCGCTACCGGCCCTGGCGCCGCGTGGCGGAAACCGGCTTCTGGGTGCTGGTGCTGACCATCCACATGCTGTTCAACAGCATCACGGCCTGGATCGATTTGCGCGACGTGGCTTTCGTCCAGCCCCTGGTCTGGGAGCTGTCCAGCAACCTGACGGTCGGCCTGCTGATACCGGCGCTGGTCGCTTTCGAACGGAAGTTTCCGCTGCGCTGGGACACACTGCGCCGCAACCTGCCCTGGCACCTGGCCGGCACCCTGGTGTTTTGCGGCGTCCACGTGCTGGTGATGATGGCGCTGCGCAAGGCGGCCTATGCGGCGGTGGGCGCCAGCTACACCGTCGGCCCCTGGCACAGCGTCTTCGCCTATGAGTACCTCAAGGATGTGCGCAGTTATGTGCTGATTCTCTGCGCGGTGTTCAGCTACCGGCTGCTGCTGCTGCGCCTGCAGGGAGAGGCGCGTGTGCTGGATGCGCCCGAAGCCGCCGAAGGCAGCGCGCCGGTGGCCGGTACCGCCGCCAGGCCGGAGCGCTTCCTGGTACGCAAACTGCGCAGCGAATTCCTGATCGCCGCCAGGGACATCGAATGGCTGCAGGCCCAGGGCAACTATGTGGGCATCCACGTCAACGGCCACGACTACCTGCTGCGCTCGACCCTGGCGGACTTCCTCGGTCAGCTCGATCCGGCGCGTTTTGTCCAGGTGCATCGCAGTTTCGCCGTCAACCTGGACCGTGTCGCCGAAATCGAGCCGCTGGACAGCGGCGACGCCCGCCTGCACATGAAGGATGGCAGCCGGGTGGCTTGCAGCCGGCGTTACCGCAACGCCCTGGGCGGTGCCTGACCCACGGTCAAATCAGCCGCCAGACCTTGCACCACCTGCGCAAGCAGCTATTGATTTGATAGCGATGCAGTGGCTGTCAACGCCTCGTCCAGCAGCTCGACCCAGTGCCTGACCGGCGTCGCGGTGCCGCTTTGCAAATGCGTGATGCAGCCGATGTTGGCCGACACAATCACCCCCGGCGCCGAGGCCTGGAGGTGACCGAGCTTGCGGTCGCGCAACTGCGTCGCGATCTCGGGGTTGAGCACCGAGTAGGTACCGGCCGAGCCGCAGCACAGGTGGGATTCGCTGCCGGCCAGCTTGATGTCGAAGCCCAGCGCGCCCATCAGGGTTTCGACGCCGCCGCGCAGCTGCTGGCCATGCTGCAAGGTGCAGGGCGGATGAAACACCACCTTCCCGGCCGTGGCCTGGACCTTGCCCTGCAGCTCGCCGACCAGTTCGGGCATCAGCTCGCTGAGGTCACGGGTCAGCGCGCTGATACGCGCCGCCTTGGCCGCATAAGCCGCGTCGTCTTTCAGGTGGTGGCCGTATTCCCTGACGGTCACGCCGCAGCCCGAGGCGTTCATGACGATGGCTTCGACACCAGCCTCGACATGCGGCCACCAGGCATCGATGTTGCGGCGCATCTCGGCCCTGCCGCCGTCCTGGTCGTTCAGGTGAAACTTGACGGCGCCGCAGCAGCCGGCCTTGGGCGCGACCAGCGTCTGGATGCCGGCGGCATCCAGCACGCGCGCTGTCGCCGCGTTGATGTTGGGCATCATGGCCGGCTGCACGCAGCCTGCGAGCATCAGCATCTTGCGCGGGTGTTCGCGCTGCGGCCAGATCCCTGCCGCTTGCGGCGCCGGCACCTTGGCCTGCAAACCTGCCGGCAGCAGGCCGCGCACCGCCTGGCCGATTTTCATGGCCGGCGCAAACAGCGGCGAAGGCAGCCCCTCTTTCAGCGCCCAGCGCAGGGCTTTTTCACCGGCCGGGCGCGGCACCCGTTCATCGACCAGCTTGCGCCCGATGTCGACCAGGTGGCCGTACTGCACGCCGCTGGGGCAGGTGGTCTCGCAGTTGCGGCAGGTCAGGCAGCGGTCCAGGTGCATCTGCGTCTTGCGTGTCGGCGCCTCGCCTTCGAGCACCTGCTTGATCAGGTAAATGCGCCCGCGCGGGCCGTCGAGTTCGTCGCCCAGCAACTGGTAGGTCGGGCAGGTGGCCGTGCAAAAGCCGCAGTGCACACATTTGCGCAAGATGGCCTCGGCAGCCAGGCCGTCGGCGCTGTCCCTGAATTCGGGGGCGAGATGGGTTTGCATGGCGGGGCCCTGGTCAGAAGTCGGGATACAAGCGGCCGCGGTTGAAAACGCCGGCGGGATCGAATTCTTTTTTCAACTGCCGGTGGACCCGGTCCAGCGCTGGTGGCAATGCATCAAATCGGCCTCCGGCCCCCGACTGGCGAGCGTCAGCAGCTATAAAAAGCGTAGCGCTTCCACCCACGGCAGCAGCCGCGGCACGCAGCCGGGCGGCCTCGCCGGGCACGGCGCGGACCCAGCGCAGGCCGCCCTGCCACTCGACCAGCGGCGGCTCGGGCAGGTCCAGCACCGGCGCGGTCTGCGGTACCGACAGGCGCCACAGGTCGCGCGCGCCACGCTCCTGGAACCAGGGCAGTTGCTGGTCGCGGCACAAGTTCCAGTCGGGCGCGGTGGCCGCATTGTCCTGGCGTTCGCCGCCCAGCGATTTGCAGGCGGCTTCCACAGCCGCGACCGCACCGCGCAGCCGGAGGTACAAGGTCTGGGTGTGCCCATCGTCGACCCAGCAGCTGGCGTTGAGCGGCAGCGGCTGGCCGCCCCAGCGATTGAGCTGCGCCAGCGCCTGGTCCTGGCCCATCTGGAATTTGAGGGTGGCTTCGGCGGGCGCCAGCGGCAGCACCTTGAGGCTGACTTCGGTGATCAGTCCCAGCGTGCCCAGCGCACCGCACATCAGGCGCGACACGTCGTAGCCGGCGACGTTTTTCATGACCTGGCCGCCGAAAGTCAGCAGTTCGGCCCGGCCGTTGAGCAGCGTCACGCCGAGCACATAGTCGCGCGCCGCGCCGACGCTGGCGCGCGCCGGGCCGCTCAGGCCCGCAGCCACCATGCCGCCGACGGTCGCCCCACCTTCAAAATGCGGCGGCTCGAAGGGCAGGCACTGGCCGCGTTCGGCCAGCACGGCCTCGAGTTCGGCCAGCTTTGTTCCGGCGCGCACGGTGACCACCAGCTCACTCGGCTCGTAACTGGTGATGCCAGCCAGCGGCCGGGTGTCCAGCAGCTCGCCGCTGGCCGGTTCGCCGTAAAAATCCTTGCTGCCGCCGCCGCGCAGGCGCAGGGCGGTGCCGGCCGCGGCGGCCGCCCGCACCTGCTCGGTGATCGATAAAAGCGCTGAATCCATGGCGGTGATGGTAAGCCGTGCGCTTGCCGGGCAGTTTGATTTTTTTGAACGCCCGGTGTTCGGTTTTTTATGCAGCAAAGAAGTTGACCGGCAGCCCCGGCACGTCCACACGCCGGGACAACACCGCGCCGGACAGCGGCATGGCCGCCAGTTCGGCAGGCGGCCGGCCATGGCGCGCGCTGGTCAGGTACAGGGTCTGCAGGTCGTCGCCGCCGAAACACACCATGGTCGGGCACATCATCGGGGTGGCAATCTCGGCCAGCAACTCCCCGGCCGGCGACAGCTTGAGCACACGCGCGCCCTCGAACATCGCCACCCAGTAGTTGCCCTGGCTGTCCACCGCTGCGCCGTCGGGCCGGCCGCCATACGCAGGCTGATCGGGCTGGCCGGGCAACCAGCCCGCCGGCTTGAGGGGAAACTGCATGAACACGCGCGGCCGCGACAGGGTATTGCCGGCCGCGTCCCAGTCCCAGGCGCGGATCACATGCGCCGTGGTGTCGGACCAGTACAGGGTGCGGCGGTCGGCCGACCAGGCCAGGCCGTTGCCGACGGTGGCGCCTTCGGCCATGCGCTGCAGCGCGCCGCCCTGCAGGCAGAACAGCGCCGCCTGCCGCTGATCGCGCGGCTCGTAAATCGTGCTGGCCCAGAAGCGGCCCAGCGGGTCGCACTTGCCGTCGTTGAAGCGGGTGGTCGCCGGGTCGTGGCCAGCCGCCGCCAGCGGCTCCAGCGCGCCGCCCCAGTTCTTCGCGCGGTAGAACCCATCGCGCAGCGCAATCACCAGCCCGCCGCCGGCCGCCGGGGCGATGCAGCCCGGCTCCAGATCATGCGGCGCGGCCATGCGCCAGCTGTCGACCGTGCCCATGAACACATTGCAGCGGTGCAGGGTCTTGCCGGGAACATCGACCCAGTACAGCAACTGCTCCTGCGGGTGCCAGAACGGCGACTCGCCGACCTCGCAGGGCGCCGACGACACCACCTGCCAGCCGGCACTCACGCGGCGCGCTCCACCTGGATGCTCATCTGCGCGCTCATGGATTCGCCGGGCGCCAGCACCTCGATGCCCAGGTCCTCGGCCCGGCCGGTGCCGGCCTGCAGCAGGTTCACGGCGTTGTTGACATGGCTGACCGGCTCGATCGCCACGAAGTCGCGCTTGGCGTTGGTGAAGACCACGAGACGGCTGAGGCTGGAGCTGATTACCGTGTTCAGCAGTTCGTCGCGCAGGCTGACGCTGCCGGTCCAGCCGTCAAAACAGTGGTCCACGTCGAGGCCGGCGCAATCGGTGTCCAGCCCGGCCGAGGGCTGTCTATGGGTCGGCAATTTCTCACCGCTCATCTCCCAGCGGCCGCTGGCCCCGAACGCGACATGGCTGCCCGGGCGTTTGACAAAGTAAGGGTGCCAGCCGAGGCCGGCCGGCGCCGGCACGGCCGACTGGTTGGTCATGCTGAGCGTCAGCTCGAGCACATTGCCGCGCAGGCTGAAGGTCTGCGACGCATCGAAGGCAAACGGCCAGGACGCATCCGCGCGGTGTTCGCAGGCCAGCATCAGCAGTTGTCCGTCGTGCTCCAGCACCTCCCAGGGCCGTTGCCAGCCGATGCCGTGGATCGCATGCGGCTCCGGCCCGTTGTTCTGCACCAGCGGGTGGCTGGTGCCCTGCCACTTGAGCGTGGCGTGGCCGACGCGGTTGGAAAAAGGCACCAGCGGGTAACTTCCCGCCAGGCGGACCGTGGCCAGTTCGGCGGCCGGCGTCGAGCGCAGCACGGGCACTTGGTCCAGCCACAGGCCGGTGATGCAACCGCCCAGCTCGGGCTTGATCTCGCAACGCAGTCCGGCGCCGGACAGGGTGATGGAAGGGCTCATGCTGCCATTGTGCACGGCAAATCAGGGCCTCCGCGCTGGTTCACTGCGTGTCACCCTCCGCCCCCCGGGGAACCGCGGCCCCCGCTCGAGCGCGCCGCCTAAGTCGTCGATCAAGCATCAGGCTGCGTCCGCGGCTCGCATTGGTCGGCAGGGCTTAACTCCCCACACCCAACCTCCGGGATGCGCTGCTCTCGCGTGCAAACATGACGGACTGTTGGGAGTCCCGTCCTTGAAGCGCTGCGCGCTTCAAAGACTCCGGATGGGAGTTCGGTATCGGTATTCGGATGTTTGTCTTTCTCTCCACCCGTCGGGCTGGGCCGAGGAGCGCAGCAAAAAATGGATCAGGGCGAGCGATTGTCTGAGCCGAAGGCGAGTTCGAGCTCGACCCCATTTTTTGCGAGCACCGCAGGTTGCCC
>JAUXPP010000051.1 GCA_030683705.1 Polaromonas sp.
GCACACCACCAGGGACGAGCGCCGCAAGGCCTTTTATGAATACCACGCGGCCATGCTGGAGCCCTGGGACGGCCCGGCGTCGATCGTGTTCACCGACGGCCGCCAGATCGGCGCCACGCTGGACCGCAACGGCCTGCGCCCTTCGCGTTACTGCGTGACGGACGACGACCTGGTCATCATGGCTTCGGAATCCGGTGTGCTGCCGATTCCCGAGAACAAGATCGTGCGCAAGTGGCGGCTGCAGCCCGGCAAGATGTTCCTGATCGACCTCGAGCAGGGGCGCATGGTCGATGATGAAGAGATCAAGGCCACGCTGGCGCACAGCAAGCCCTACAAGCAGTGGATTGAGAACCTGCGCATCCGCCTCGACGACGTGCAGGCGACCACCGTGCCCGCGCCGACCGACGGCCTGAAGATGGGCGCCGACGAGGCCAGCGCCACCTCGGCGTCGAGCTCCGGCCTGACCGAGTCGCACTCGCTGCTGGACCGCCAGCAGGCCTTTGGCTACACCCAGGAAGACCTCAAGTTCCTGATGTCCCCGATGGCCGTCAACGGCGAGGAGGGCACCGGCTCCATGGGCAACGACAGCCCGCTGGCCGTGTTGTCCAGCAAGAACAAGTCGCTGTACAACTACTTCAAGCAACTGTTCGCCCAGGTGACCAACCCGCCGATCGACCCGATTCGCGAGGCCATCGTGATGTCGCTGGTGTCCTTTGTCGGCCCCAAGCCCAACCTGCTGGACATCAACCAGGTGAACCCGCCGATGCGGCTGGAAGTCAGCCAGCCGGTGCTCAACGTCGCCGACATGCGCAAGCTGCGCGACATCGAGACCTACACCCAGGGAAAGTTCCGCAGCTACACGCTGGACATCACCTATCCGCTGAGCTGGGGCCGTGAAGGCGTGGAGGCCAAGCTGGCTTCGCTGTGCGCGGAAGCCGTCGATGCGATCAAGAGCGGCAAGAACATCCTGATCATCAGCGACCGCGCCATCAGCCCGGTGCAGGTGGCTATTCCCGCGCTGCTGGCGCTGTCCGCCGTGCACCAGCACCTGGTCAAGGAAGGCCTGCGCACGACCGCCGGCCTGGTGGTCGAGACCGGCTCGGCCCGCGAGGTGCATCACTTCGCCGTGCTGGCCGGCTACGGCGCGGAAGCGGTCCACCCCTACCTGGCGATGGAAACGCTGGCGGAACTGTCGAAAGACCTGCCGGGCGAGCTCAGCACCGACAAGGCCATCTACAACTACGTCAAGGCGATCGGCAAGGGCCTGTCCAAGATCATGTCCAAGATGGGCGTGTCCACCTACATGAGCTACTGCGGCGCGCAGTTGTTCGAGGCCATCGGCCTGAACCGCGTGACCATCGAGAAATTTTTCACCGGTACCGCCAGCCAGGTCGAGGGCATGGGCGTGTTCGAGATCGCCGAGGAAGCCCTGCGGATGCACAAGGCCGCCTTCGGCAACGACCCGGTGCTGGCCAACATGCTGGACGCCGGCGGCGTATACGCCTGGCGCGTGCGCGGTGAAGACCACATGTGGACGCCTGATGCGATTGCCAAGCTGCAGCATTCGACACGGTCGAACAACTGGAACACCTACAAGGAATATGCCCAGCTGATCAACGACCAGAACCGCCGCCACATGACGCTGCGCGGCCTGTTCGAGTTCCGCATCGATCCGTCCAAAGCCATTCCGATCGACGAGGTCGAACCGGCCAAGGAAATCGTCAAGCGTTTTGCCACCGGCGCGATGTCGCTCGGCTCCATCAGCACCGAGGCGCACGCCACGCTGGCTGTGGCGATGAACCGCATAGGCGGCAAGAGCAACACCGGCGAGGGCGGAGAAGATCCCAACCGCTACCGGCAGGAACTCAAGGGCATCCCGATCAAAAAGGGCGAGACGCTCAAGAGCGTGATTGGCGAAAGCGTCGTCGAAGTTGACTTGCCGCTGCAGGACGGCGACTCGCTGCGTTCACGCATCAAGCAGGTGGCCTCGGGCCGCTTTGGTGTAACCGCCGAATACCTGGTATCGGCCGACCAGATCCAGATCAAGATGGCGCAGGGCGCCAAGCCCGGCGAAGGCGGCCAGTTGCCCGGCGGCAAGGTCAGCGAGTACATCGGCCAGTTGCGTTATTCGGTGCCGGGCGTGGGCCTGATTTCGCCGCCGCCGCACCACGACATCTATTCGATCGAGGACCTGGCGCAGCTGATTCATGACCTGAAAAACGTCAACCCGCGCGCCAGCATCAGCGTCAAGCTGGTCAGCGAGGTCGGTGTGGGCACGATCGCCGCCGGTGTGGCCAAGGCCAAGTCCGACCACGTGGTGATCGCCGGCCATGACGGCGGCACGGGTGCTTCGCCCTGGTCGTCGATCAAACATGCGGGCTCGCCCTGGGAAATCGGGCTGGCCGAAACCCAGCAGACCCTGGTGCTGAACCGCCTGCGCGGCCGCATCCGGGTGCAGGCCGACGGCCAGATGAAAACCGGCCGTGACGTGGTGATAGGCGCCTTGCTGGGCGCCGACGAGTTCGGCTTCGCCACCGCGCCGCTGGTGGTCGAGGGCTGCATCATGATGCGCAAATGCCACCTGAACACCTGCCCGGTGGGCGTGGCCACGCAGGACCCGGTGCTGCGCCAGAAATTCAGCGGCAAGCCGGAACATGTCGTCAACTACTTCTTCTTCGTCGCCGAAGAGGCACGCCAGCTGATGGCACAGCTCGGCATACGCACCTTCGACGAGCTGATCGGCCGTTCCGACCTGCTCGACACCCAGAAGGGCATAGAACACTGGAAGGCCGGCGGCCTGGATTTCTCGCGCCTGTTCTACCAGCCCAACGTGCCTGCCGATGTGCCGCGACTGCACGTCATGGAACAGGACCACGCGCTGGAAAAGGCGCTGGATGTGCGCCTGATCGAGAAATCGAAAGCGGCGCTGGAAAAGGGCGAAAAGGTCCAGTTCATCGAAGTCGCCCGCAATGTCAACCGCACCGTCGGCGCCATGCTGTCGGGCGAGCTGACGCGGCGCCACCCGGAAGGCCTGCCGGACGACACGCTGCGCATCCAGCTCGAGGGCACGGGCGGACAGTCCTTCGGCGCCTTCCTGGCCAAGGGCATCACCATGTACCTGATTGGCGACGCCAACGACTACACCGGCAAGGGCCTGTCGGGCGGCCGCATCGTGGTGCGCCCCAGCATCGACTTCCGCGGTGAAGCGGTCAGGAACACCATCGTCGGCAACACCGTGCTGTACGGCGCGACCACCGGCGAGGCCTTCTTCAGCGGCGTGGCGGGTGAGCGGTTTGCGGTGCGCCTGTCGGGAGCCACGGCGGTGGTCGAGGGGACCGGCGACCACGGCTGCGAATACATGACCGGCGGCACGGTCGCCGTGCTCGGGAAAACCGGGCGCAATTTTGCGGCCGGCATGAGCGGCGGCGTGGCTTATGTGTATGACGAAGACGGCCAGTTTGCCAAGCGCTGCAACCCCGCCATGGTGTCGCTGGAAAAAGTCCAGCCTGCGGCCCAGCAGGAAGCCGGTGGCGAGCAGGGCCTGTGGCACGGCGGCCTGACCGACGAGGCCCAGCTGCGTAAGCTGCTGGAAGACCACAACCGCTGGACCGGCAGCAAGCGCGCGCGCGAACTGCTGGACAACTGGGCCGAGGCCCGCGGCAAGTTCATCAAGGTCTTCCCGCTGGAATACAAACGCGCGCTGGGCGAAATGGCTGCCAAAAAGGCAAGCGCCGCCAGCGTCAAAACAGCCGGCAAGCCGGCGGCCAAAGCTGCCAAGACCGCAGCCTGAACAAGAAGTATCTGGAGTAGCCACATGGGAAAAGTCACCGGTTTCATGGAATACGAACGCATCGAGGAGGGCTACAAGCCGGTCCCCGAGCGCCTGAAGAACTACAGGGAGTTTGTGATCGGCCTGGACGATGCGCAGGCCAACAAGCAGGCGGCGCGCTGCATGGACTGCGGCACGCCCTTTTGCAACAGCGGTTGCCCGGTCAACAACATCATTCCGGACTTCAACGACATGGTGTTCCGCGCCGACTGGAAAAGCGCCATCGACACGCTGCACAGCACCAACAACTTCCCCGAGTTCACCGGCCGCATCTGCCCGGCGCCCTGCGAGGCGGCCTGCACGCTGAATGTGAATGACGACGCGGTGGGCATCAAGTCCATCGAACACGCCATCATCGACCGCGCCTGGGCCGAAGGCTGGGTCCAGCCGCAGCCGCCGCAGCACAAGACCGGCAAAAAGGTGGCGGTTGTCGGCTCCGGCCCGGCCGGCATGGCGGCCGCGCAGCAGCTCGCCCGCGTGGGCCATGACGTGACCCTGTTCGAGAAGAACGACCGCGTCGGCGGCCTGCTGCGTTACGGCATCCCCGACTTCAAGATGGAAAAGGTCCACATCGACCGGCGCGTGGCGCAGATGCAGGCCGAGGGTGTGACCTTCCGCACCGGCGTGTTGGTCGGCAAGGCCCAGGACCCGCTGGGCAAGGATTCGAAAGTCACCAACTGGGCCAAGGAAACCATCACGCCGGAACAGTTGCAGAAGGACTTCGACGCCGTGCTGTTGACCGGTGGCGCCGAGCAGTCGCGCGACCTGCCGGTGCCCGGCCGCGACCTGGCCGGCGTGCATTTCGCCATGGAATTCCTGCCGCAGCAAAACAAGGTCAACGCCGGAGACAAGGTCAAGGACCAGTTGCGCGCCGACGGCAAACACGTGATCGTCATCGGTGGCGGCGACACCGGCTCCGACTGCGTGGGCACCAGCAACCGCCATGGCGCGGCCAGCGTCACCCAGTTCGAGCTGATGCCGCAGCCGCCCGAAGAGGAAAACCGGCCCATGACCTGGCCCTACTGGCCGATCAAGCTGCGCACTTCGTCCTCGCACGAAGAGGGCTGTGAGCGCGAATTTGCGATTTCGACCAAGGAACTGATCGGCGACGGCGGCAAGGTCACCGGCCTGAAAACCGTGCGGGTCGAGTGGAAGGACGGCAAGATGGTCGAAGTGGCCGGCTCGGAGCAGACGCTCAAGGCCGACCTGGTGCTGCTGGCCATGGGTGTTGTGGCGCCGGTGTCCGCCGTGCTGGACGCTTTCGGCATCGAGAGGGACGGCCGCGGCAACGCCAAGGCCAGCACCGACTTCACCGGCGGTTACGCAACCAATGTCCCCAGGGTGTTCGTGGCTGGCGATATCCGCCGCGGGCAAAGCCTGGTGGTGTGGGCCATCAGGGAAGGCCGGCAGGCTGCGCGCTCCGTCGATGAATTCCTGATGGGCTACAGCGACCTGCCGCGCTGAAACCCTGGTGTGCCGGCTGCCGCTGCCATTGGTATCAAGTTGATAGCTGCTTGCGGCTGTCCACAGGGGCTTGACGGGCTGTTTGGCCTGTAATTCCGGGGGGAGTGGCGGATTCCCGCCTGAAAGCAGCAGGTTTGCATCGCCGTCGACCCCATGTTCATGGGGTGATCCTGCAGGGGGTATAACGCCCGCGCCCGCTGCCTGCTCAGGGCAAACCCCTTATCATCGGGGCATAACAATCGAGGCCGGCATCTGCGCCGGCCTGTATCCCTCCCTCCATGTCCGATAACGCGCCGTCTTCCCTGGTCGAACTCAAGCACGTCACCTTCGCCTATCCCGGCGCCAAGGGCGATCGCGTGATCCTGGACGACGTTACCTTGACCGTTCCACGCGGCAAGGTGACCGCGCTGATGGGCGCTTCGGGCGGCGGAAAAACAACGGTGTTGCGGCTGATCGGCGGCCAGCAGAAGGCCAACCAGGGCGAGGTGCTGTTTGACGGCCGTGACCTTGGCCGTCTGAGCCAGGCCGAGCTCTACGCCGCGCGCCGCCGCATGGGCATGTTGTTCCAGTTCGGGGCGCTGTTCACCGATCTCAGTGTGTTCGACAACGTGGCTTTTCCGCTGCGCGAACACACCTCCCTCACGCAAGAGCTGGTCCGCGACATCGTGCTCATGAAGCTCAACGCGGTGGGCCTGCGCGGGGCGCGCGACCTCATGCCCAGCGAGATCTCCGGCGGCATGGCCAGGCGGGTGGCACTGGCGCGCGCCATCGTGCTGGACCCGGAACTCATCATGTACGACGAGCCCTTTGCCGGCCTGGACCCGATTTCGCTGGGCACCGCCGCGCAACTGATACGCCAGCTCAACGACACCCTGGGCATCACCAGCATCGTGGTGTCGCATGACCTGGAAGAAACATTCCGTATCGCCGACAAGGTCATCATCCTGGCCAACGGCGGTATTGCGGCCCAGGGCACGCCCGACGAAGTGCGGCATTCCACCGATCCGCTGGTGCACCAGTTCGTCAATGCGCTGGCCGAGGGCCCGGTGCAGTTTCACTACCCGGGGCCGAATGAGGCCGACGATTTCGGCGTGCTGTCTGCCTCCGGCCGGGGACGGCGCTCATGAGCCGGCTCGCAGGCATGGTGGCCGACCTGGGCTTTGCCACGCGCAGCAAGCTGCACGAGATCGGTTACGGCGCACGCATGATGGCGCGCCTGCTGGCCTTGACCGGGCCGGCGTTCGGGCGCTTCGGGCTGATCCGTGACCAGATTTTTTTCCTCGGCAACTACTCGCTGGCCATCATCACGGTATCGGGCCTGTTTGTCGGCTTTGTGCTGGGGCTCCAGAGTTATTACGCGCTGCAGCGTTATGGCTCGTCCGAGGCGCTCGGCCTGCTGGTGGCCCTGAGCCTGGTTCGTGAGCTCGGTCCGGTGGTGACGGCGCTGTTGTTCGCCGGACGGGCCGGCACCGCCCTGACCGCGGAAATCGGCCTGATGAAGGCCGGTGAGCAACTCTCGGCGATGGAAATGATGGCGGTGGACCCGGTTCGCCGTATCCTCGCGCCGCGTTTCTGGGGCGGGGTTATCGCCATGCCGCTGCTTGCCGCGGTTTTCAGTGCCGTGGGCATCCTGGGCGGCTGGGTCGTCGGCGTGCTGATGATTGGCGTGGATGCCGGCGCCTTCTGGAGCCAGATGCAGTCCGGTGTCGATGTCTGGCGCGATGTCGGCAACGGTGTTGTGAAAAGTTTTGTATTTGGCGTCACCGTGACCTTCATCGCCCTGTTTCAGGGCTTCGAGGCCCAGGCGACGCCGGAAGGTGTGGCGCGGGCCACCACACGAACCGTGGTGCTGGCCTCGCTGGCCGTGCTTGGGCTGGACTTCGTCCTGACCGCCCTGATGTTCAGCGTGTGACTTTTATCACCCGAAATACCTGTACGCCAATGCGAAAATCCCACTCAACTCCATGGACCTGCGCCTTGTTGCGGGCCATGTTTCCCAAGGAATCCTGATGCAACGCTCCAGAAATGACGTGTGGGTCGGCCTGTTTGTGCTGGCCGGTGCGGCGGCCATCCTGTTTCTCGCGCTGAAATCAGCCAATTTGCTGACCCTGAATTTCGACAAATCGTATGCGGTGGTGGCCAAATTCGACAACATTGGTGGTTTAAAACCACGCGCGGCAGTCAAGAGTGCGGGCGTAATTGTCGGTAGAGTCGAAAATATTACATTTGATGACAAATCCTATCAAGCCAGTGTTAATCTGGCCATGGAAAGCCGGTATGTCTTCCCCAAGGACAGTTCACTGAAGATACTCACCAGTGGCCTGCTGGGAGAGCAATACATCGGCATCGAGGCGGGCGCTGACGAGAAAAACCTGGCGGCGGGCGACGTGGTCAAGCAGACCCAGTCGGCCGTGGTACTGGAGAACCTGATCAGCCAATTTTTGTACAGCAAGGCGGCGGACAGCAGTTCCTCGACGACTGCGGCGCCGGCAGGGAACAACGATAAAAAATGAAAACACGAAACACGATGAAATTTGCCGGCCTTGGGGCCGGCCTGCTGACCCTGGCCTTGTTGCAGGGCTGCGCCACCGGACCCAATCCGCGTGACCCGTTCGAGCCCTTCAACCGCAGCATGAGCCGCTTCAACGAGGGACTTGACGAGGCCATCGTCAAGCCCGTGGCGCAGGTCTACCAGGATGTGTTGCCCTCACCGGTTCGCACCGGGGTCAACAATTTCTTCAGCAACCTCACCGATGTCTGGTCCATGGTCAACAACCTGCTGCAGGGGCGCCCCCAGGCGGCAGGCGACAGCCTGATGCGTTTCAGCGTCAATACCACCATGGGTCTGGGCGGCGTGCTCGACTGGGCCACTGAAATGGGCATCGAGCGACAGCGCCAGGATTTCGGCAAGACGCTGGGGCGCTGGGGCGTGGATACCGGTCCTTACCTGGTGCTGCCCGTGCTGGGGTCCTCGACCGTTCGGGACACCGCCGCACTGGTGGTGGACAGCAAGGGCGACCTGGTGAGCCATGTGCATGACGTGTCCGCCCGCAACTCGCTGTACGTGCTGCGTGCCGTCGACCTGCGTGCCAGCCTGCTGCGCGCCGGCGAGGTGCTGGACCAGGCGGCACTGGACAAGTACAGCTTCACACGTGACGCCTACCTGCAGCGGCGTGGCGCCGTCCTGGAGTCCAATGGCGACGCCGAAGAACGTTATGACCTGCCTGAAAAAGCGCCTTCAGCGGCACCGGCCAGGTAAAGAAGCTTTACAACTTGTGTGCCTAAACTTCACCGGCCGCGTGAACCAAGGCAGTCAAGCTGCTGTCCAATAAGCCTGTCGGCCTTGCGCACATCCCGCAACTCCGCCTGCCTTTGTTCCGATTTGAAAGTGAAACCATGAACCGTCGAATTTTTAGCCATGTTGTTGGCGTCTCCCTGTCACTGGCCCTGTTCGCCGGGCTCACACCCGCACGCGCGGCAGACGAGGCGCCTGATGCGCTGATCAAGAGGACGTCTACCGAAGTGCTGGACGCGATCAAGGCAGACAAGTCCATCCAGTCCGGTGATTTCGGAAAAATCATCGCGCTGGTCGACGGCAAGGTCATGCCCCACGTCAATTTCACGCGCATGACCGCTGCGGCGGTGGGCCGGAACTGGCGCCAGGCCACGCCCGAGCAGCAAAAACGCCTGCAGGACGAGTTCAAGACCCTGCTGATACGCACTTATTCCGGCGCCCTGGCCCAGGTCAAGGACCAGACCGTCAACGTCAAGCCTTTGCGCGCTGCGGCTGGCGACACCGAGGTGCAGGTGCGCACCGAGGTCATAGGCCGCGGCGACCCGATCCAGCTCGACTACCGCATGGAAAAGACGCCCACCGGCTGGAAGATTTATGACCTGAATGTGCTGGGGATCTGGCTGGTGGAAACCTACCGCACCCAGTTCGCGCAGGAAATCTCCGCCAAGGGCGTGGACGGACTGATCGCCGCGCTGGCGCAGCGCAACCAGTCCAACGTCGCGGCTGCCAAAAAGCCCTGAACCGGAACTGAGCTGCCGTGTTGCTGCTTCCCGCCCGCCTGACCCACGACCTTGCCGCGCCGGCGGTCCAGGCGCTGGGCGCCATGCTGGCCAGTGAAACCGCTGCGGATGTGGTGGCAGACGCCAGCGCGCTGCAGGAATTCGACTCCTCGGCGCTGGCCGTGTTGCTGGCCTGCCGCCGCCAGGTGCTGGCCGCCGGCAAGGGCTTTGCTGTGCGTGGCCTGCCGGATCGCCTGCGCCAACTGGCCGGGCTGTACGGCGTTCAGGACCTGCTGCCCGCCGCCTGACAGGCCTCTCCGGACCGGGCAATGCCCTTTTCCGGGCGTGGCCCCAGTGAAGCTGCAGCTTGCACCTTAAAATAGCCGGCTCATGCCCGCCATCTCCTTCCAGTCTGTCTCCAAAACCTACCCCAGCACCCGCAGCCGTTCCGCACCTGGCGTCAGGGCGCTGGACGATGTCAGCTTCGACATCCAGCCGGGAGAGTTTTTCGGCCTGCTGGGGCCCAACGGCGCCGGCAAAACCTCGCTGATCAGCATTCTGGCGGGCCTGTCTCGCGCCACCAGCGGCACCGTCACGGTGCATGGCAGCAATGTGGTGAGTGACTATGCCGCTGCGCGCCGCAAGCTCGGCGTGGTGCCGCAGGAGCTGGTGTTCGACCCCTTCTTCAGCGTGCGCGAGGCGCTGCGCATCCAGTCCGGCTATTTCGGCGTGAAGAACAACGACGCCTGGATCGACGAGCTGCTGGCCAGCCTGGGCCTGGCGGACAAGGCCAACGCCAACATGCGGCAGCTTTCGGGCGGCATGAAGCGGCGCATGCTGGTGGCGCAGGCGCTGGTGCACAAGCCGCAGGTCATCGTGCTCGACGAACCCACCGCCGGCGTGGACGTGGAGTTGCGCCAGACCCTTTGGCAATTCATCGCCAAACTCAACAAACAGGGCAGCACGGTGCTGCTCACCACCCACTACCTAGAAGAAGCCGAGGCACTGTGCAGCCGCATTGCCATGCTCAAGCAGGGCCGTGTGGTGGCGCTGGCCACCACGTCCGAGCTGCTCAAGACCGCTTCCTCGAATGTGCTGCGCTTCAAGATCGACAGCGAGTTGCCGCAGGCGATAGCCGACAAGGCGCGCATCACCGGCCGCATCGTGCAACTGCCCGCGCACAATGCCAACGAGATCGAGCACTATCTCAGCGCCATCCGCGAAGCCGGGCTGGTGGCCGAGGACGTCGAGATCCGCAAGGCCGATCTCGAAGACGTCTTCCTCGAGGTGATGGCCGGGAAGATCGGGGTGGCAGCATGATGACCGGCTGGCAAACCCTGTTCTACAAGGAAGTGCTGCGTTTCTGGAAGGTCGGCTTCCAGACCGTCGGCGCGCCCATCCTCACGGCTGTGATGTACATGCTGATCTTCGGCCATGTGCTGCAGGACCGGGTTGTGGTGTACGGCACCGTCAGCTACACCGCCTTCCTGGTGCCTGGCCTGGTGATGATGAGTGTGTTGCAAAACGCCTTTGCCAACAGTTCGTCCTCGCTGATCCAGAGCAAGATCATGGGCAGCCTGGTGTTTGTGCTGCTCACGCCGCTGTCGCATTGGGCCTGGTTTTGCGCCTATGTGGGATCGTCCATCGTGCGCGGGCTGGCGGTGGGGCTGGGGGTGTTTGCCGTCACGGTTTATTTCGGCCGGCCGGGTTTTGTGGCGCCGCTCTGGATCATCGTGTTTGCGCTGTTGGGTGCAGGCCTGTTGGGCGCGTTGGGCCTGATCGCCGGCCTGTGGTCGGAAAAATTCGACCAGATGGCGGTGTTCCAGAACTTCGTGATCATGCCCATGACTTTTCTGAGCGGCGTGTTTTACTCCATCCATTCGCTGCCGCCGTTCTGGCAGACCGTCAGCCACCTGAACCCGTTTTTCTACATGATCGACGGTTTCCGTTACGGCTTTTTCGGCGTCAGCGACGTTTCGCCGTGGCTGAGCCTGGCGATCGTCGGCACAGCCTGGCTGGTGGTCAGCGGCATCGCCGTGAATCTTTTACGCATCGGCTACAAAATCAGGCACTGAACATGACCAGCGAAGAACTTCAAGCCATCATTGCCGCGGGCCTGGCCTGTGAGCACATTGAACTCAGCGGTGACGGCCGGCACTGGTATGCGACCATTGTTTCCGCCGACTTCGAAGGCAAGCGCCTGATCCAGCGGCACCAGCGGGTGTATGCCACGCTGGGTAATCGCCTGAAGACCGATGAGGTGCACGCGCTGTCGATGAAAACCTTCACGCCCGCCGAATGGGCCAATCACCCCGCAGAATAAGACCATGGACAAACTACTGATCAAGGGCGGCCGGGCGCTGGCCGGCACCGTCGATATTTCCGGTGCAAAAAACGCGGCCCTGCCCGAGCTGTGCGCAGCCCTGCTGACAGCCGATCCGGTGACGCTGGAAAACGTGCCGCGCCTGCAGGACGTGGCGACCATGCTCAAGCTGATTCGCAACATGGGCGTGACTGCCGATCGTGTCGAAGGCAGCGCCGGCGCCGTGTTGATCAACGCCGGCGGCCTGAGCTCGCCGGAGGCGCCCTATGAGCTGGTCAAGACCATGCGCGCCTCGGTGCTGGCGCTGGGGCCGCTGCTGGCGCGTTTCGGCGAGGCGACGGTGTCGCTGCCCGGCGGCTGTGCCATCGGCTCGCGGCCGGTGGACCAGCACATCAAGGGCATGCAGGCCATGGGCGCCGACATCGTGGTTGAACACGGCTACATGATTGCCAAACTGCCGGCGGGACAAAAACGCCTGAAAGGCTGCAGCATCACGACCGACATGGTCACCGTCACCGGCACCGAGAATTTCATGATGGCCGCCAGCCTGGCCGAGGGTGAAACCATCCTCGAAAACGCCGCGCAGGAGCCGGAGATCGGCGACCTGGCCGAGATGCTGATCAAGATGGGCGCGAAGATCGAGGGCCATGGCACCAGCCGCATCCGCATCCAGGGCGTGGAGCGCCTGCACGGCTGCACGCACCAGGTGGTGGCGGACCGCATCGAGACCGGCACCTTCCTCTGCGCCGTCGCGGCGGCCGGTGGCGATGTGGTGTTGCGCCACGGCCGCGCCGACCATCTCGAAGCGGTGATCGACAAGCTGCGCGACGCCGGTGCCGTGATCACCCCCGGCGACGGTTTCATCCGGGTGCAGGCCTCGGGCCGCATGCAGGCGCAGTCCTTCCGCACCACCGAATACCCCGGGTTTCCGACCGACATGCAGGCCCAGTTCATGGCGCTCAACGCGATTGCCGAGGGCTCCAGCAAGGTCACCGAAACGATTTTTGAAAACCGTTTCATGCACGTCAACGAGATGGTGCGCCTGGGCGCGAAGATCGAGATCGACGGCAAGTTCGCCATCATCGAAGGGGTGGAAAAGCTTTCTGGCGCCACCGTGATGGCGACCGACCTGCGCGCGTCGGCCAGCCTGGTGATTGCCGGCCTGGTGGCCGAAGGCGAGACGCTGATCGACCGCATTTACCACCTGGACCGCGGCTACGACCAGATGGAAGCCAAGCTGCGCGGCATAGGCGCGGACATCGAGAGAATCAAGTCATGATCACCCTCGCACTGTCCAAGGGCCGCATCTTCGACGAGACCCTGCCGCTGCTCAAGGCCGCCGGCATCGAAGTGCTGGAAGACCCGGAAAAATCGCGCAAGCTGATCATAGGCACCAACCGGCCCGATGTGCGGGTGGTGCTGGTGCGTGCCACCGATGTCCCGACCTATGTGCAGTACGGCGGCGCCGACCTCGGCGTGACCGGCAAGGACACGCTGATCGAACATGGCGGCCAGGGCCTGTACCAGCCGCTGGACCTGCAGATCGCCAAATGCCGCATGAGTGTTGCGGTGCGTGAGGGCTTCGACTACGAAGCCGCGGTGAAGCAGGGTTCGCGCCTGAAGGTGGCGACCAAGTTTGTCAGCATCGCACGCGACTTTTTTGCCACCAAGGGTGTGCACGTGGACCTGATCAAGCTCTACGGCAGCATGGAGCTGGCGCCGCTGACGGGCCTGGCCGACGCGATCGTGGACCTGGTCAGCAGCGGCAACACGCTCAAGGCCAATCACCTGGTCGAGGTCGAACGCATCATGGACATCAGCTCGCACCTGGTGGTCAACCAGGTGGCGCTCAAGCTCAAGCAGGCGCCGCTGCGCGCCATCATCGACGCTTTCGGCTCGGCCATCGGCCGGCCGGCAAACTAGGAGTGCTATGACTTTTATAGCTGCTCCCGCACGTCTTTCAACGGCTGACGGCACGTTTGAGGCTCAATTCCAGGCCAGGCTGCACTGGTCGGCGGACACCGACGCGGCCATCGAGCAGCGTGTGGCCGACATCCTGGCTGACGTGCAGCAGCGCGGCGACGCGGCCGTGCTCGAATACACCGCGCGCTTTGATGGCCTGTCGGCAGCGTCCATGGCCGGCCTGGAACTGACACAGGCGGACTTCAAGGCCGCCTTCGATGCCATTCCCGCCGCCCAGCGCGAGGCCCTGCAGGCCGCCGCGGCACGGGTGCGCAGCTACCACGAGGCCCAGAAGAAGGCCTCCGGCGAGAGCTGGAGCTACCGCGACGCGGACGGCACCTTGCTGGGCCAGAAGGTCACGCCGCTGGACCGCGTCGGCATTTATGTGCCAGGCGGCAAGGCGGCCTACCCCTCCAGCCTGCTGATGAACGCCATTCCCGCCCACGTGGCCGGGGTGCAGGAGATCATCATGGTGGTGCCCACGCCAGTGCGCGGCAGTGTGGCGACCGGCGGCTCGGGCGAGCAGGCGGCGTCGAGCCGGGGCGAGCGCAACGAACTGGTGCTGGCGGCCGCTTATGTGGCCGGCGTCACGCGTGCCTTCACGATTGGCGGCGCGCAGGCGGTGGCGGCCCTGGCCTACGGCACGCAGACCGTGCCCAAGGTCGACAAGATCACCGGCCCGGGCAATGCCTATGTGGCCAGCGCCAAGAAGCGTGTGTTCGGCACGGTGGGCATCGACATGATTGCCGGCCCCTCCGAAATCCTGGTGCTGGCCGACGGCACAACGCCGGCCGACTGGGTGGCCATGGACCTGTTCAGCCAGGCCGAACATGACGAACTCGCGCAAAGCATTTTGCTGTGCCCGGATGCGGCTTATCTTGATGAGGTGCAGGCCGCCATCGATCGCCTCTTGCCCGGCATGCCGCGCGCGGAAATCATCGCCAAATCCCTCACCGGCCGCGGCGCGCTGATCCACACCCGCAGCATGGAAGAAGCCTGCGCCATCAGCAACCGCATCGCACCCGAACACCTCGAAGTCTCCAGCCGCGATCCGCACCAGTGGGAACCACTGCTCAAACACGCCGGCGCGATTTTCCTCGGGGCGTACACCAGCGAATCGCTGGGCGACTACTGCGCCGGCCCCAACCATGTCTTGCCGACCAGCGGCACGGCGCGTTTTTCCAGCCCGCTGGGCGTCTACGACTTCCAGAAACGCTCCAGCATCATCGAAGTCAGCGAAGCCGGCGCGCAAACCCTGGGCAAGATCGCCGCGGAGCTGGCCTATGGCGAGGGTTTGCAGGCGCACGCCCGCGCCGCCGAGATGAGGATGAAAAAGTGAATGACGTTGCTCCTGAGTTGAAAAAACTGATCCGGCAGGATGTGCAGTCCATGCACGCCTATGCCATCCAGGAATCAAGCGGGCTGGTCAAGCTCGACGCGATGGAAAACCCGCACCGGCTGCCGGCGGCGCTGCAGGCGCACCTGGGCCAGCGCCTGGGCGCGCTCGCGCTGAACCGCTACCCGGACGGGCGTGTCAACGAACTGCGCCAGGCGCTGGCTGAGCACGCCGGCATGCCCGAGGGCTTCGACATCATGCTGGGCAATGGCTCGGACGAGCTGATTTCTCTGCTGGCCATGGCCTGTGATGTGCCGGGTGCCTCCATCCTGGCGCCACTGCCCGGTTTTGTGATGTACGCCATGAGCGCCCAGCTGCAGGGCCTGAAGTTCATCGGCGTTCCCCTGACGCCGGACTTCGAGCTCGACGAGGCCGCGATGCTGGCCGCGATCGCCGAACACCAGCCGTCCATCATCTACATCGCCTACCCGAACAACCCGACCGCCAACCTGTGGGACGACGCGGTGATCGACAAGATCATTGCCGCGGCGCCCGGGCTGGTGGTGATGGACGAGGCCTACCAGCCCTTCGCCAGCAAAAGCTACATCCACCGGATCGCCCGCCACAGCCATGTGCTGCTGATGCGCACCATGAGCAAGTTCGGACTGGCCGGCGTGCGGCTGGGTTACATGATGGGCCCGAAAGCGCTGATCGCCGAGATCGACAAGGTGCGCCCGCCCTACAACATCAGCGTGCTCAATTACGAGTGCGCGCTGTTTGCGCTGGAACACGCCGAGGTGTTTGCCGGCCAGGCCGAAGACATCCGCGCCCAGCGGACCGTGCTGGTGGATGCGCTGCGCGCCTTGCCGGGTGTCAAAACCTGGAAAAGCGACGCCAACATGGTGCTGGTGCGGGTCCCGGACGCCGCAAAAACCTTTGAAGGCATGCGGTCCCGTGGCGTGCTGGTCAAAAACGTTTCTAAAATGCATCCATTGCTTGCCAATTGTTTGCGCCTGACCGTCGGCACCGCCGGTGAAAATGCCCAGATGCTGGCAGCCCTCAAAGACTCCCTATGACCACCCCCCCCGCCGCGCCTGCCCTGGCCCCCCGAACCGCCGAGATCTCGCGCAACACTGCCGAGACACAGATCACCGTCAAGCTCAACCTGGACGGCAGCGGCAAGGCCAGCCTGTCCACCGGCATCGGGTTTTTCGACCACATGCTGGACCAGATCGCCAGGCACGGCCTGATTGATCTGGACATCCAGGCCAAGGGCGACCTGCACATCGACGGCCACCACACGGTGGAAGACGTGGGCATCACCCTGGGTCAGGCCGTGGCGCAAGCCGTCGGCGATAAAAAAGGCCTGCGCCGCTACGGCCATGCCTATGTGCCGCTGGACGAGGCGCTGTCGCGCGTGGTCATCGATTTTTCGGGCCGGCCCGGCCTCGAGATGCATGTGCCCTTCAAGAGCGGCATGATAGGCAGCTTCGACAGCCAGCTCGCCTACGAGTTTTTCCAGGGCTTTGCCAACCACGCCTTCGTGACCCTGCACATCGACAACCTGCGCGGCGACAACGCCCACCACCAGGCCGAGACCGTGTTCAAGGCCTTTGCGCGCGCCTTGCGCATGGCGCTGGAGATCGATCCACGCTCTGCCGGCGTGATTCCCTCGACCAAGGGCTCGCTGTAGGGCAACACCATGGTCTTGAGCATTGTTTTGGTCTCTGACCCACGGTCCGCTTGCGTGAGCAGCTATTAATTTCGTAGCAACCCCCGGTTTTTAATGGCACAACCCAACACCGTCGCCGTGGTCGATTACGGCATGGGCAATCTGCGCTCCGTGTCGCAGGCGGTCCAGCATGTGGCGCAAGGCAGCGGCGTCGAGGTCATCGTCACCTCGCGCGCCGACGAGGTCATGAACGCCGGGCGCGTGGTGCTGCCGGGGCAGGGCGCGATCGCCGACTGCATGCGCGAGCTGGCCGATTCCGGCATGCTGGAAGCGGTGCTGCATGCCGCAGCCCACAAGCCGCTGTTCGGCGTGTGTGTCGGCATGCAGATGCTGCTGACGCACAGCCAGGAAGGCCAGCCCGGCGACGGTGGCGCCGGCACCCGGGGCCTGGACCTGATTCCCGGCGAGGTGCTCAAGTTCGACCTGGCCGGCCGCACCCAGCCCGACGGCAGCCGTTTCAAGGTTCCGCAAATGGGCTGGAACCAGGTCTACCAGGCGGCTCCCGATGGCGCCGCGCCGCACCCGGTGTGGGACGGCGTGCCCGACGGCGCGTACTTTTATTTCGTTCACAGCTTTTACGCCAGGCCGTCGGATGCGCGCCACACCGCGGGTTTTGCCGACTATGGCGCGCGCTTTACGGCGGCGCTGGCACGCGATAATATTTTTGCGACCCAATTTCACCCCGAAAAAAGCGCAGACCACGGCCTGGCCCTGTACCGCAACTTCCTGCACTGGAACCCCTGACGTCCCCACGCCTGCCGCTGCACGCCTTTTTTCGCCCACGTTTTCCCCATCTCCATCCACCGCCAGCCTCATTGCCCCATGCTACTCATCCCCGCGATTGACTTGAAAGACGGCCATTGTGTGCGCCTCAAACAGGGCGACATGGACCAGTCCACCATCTTCAGCGAAGACCCGGCAGCCATGGCGCGCAGCTGGGTCGACAAGGGCGCGCGCCGCCTGCACCTGGTGGACCTGAACGGGGCTTTTGCCGGCAAGCCGAAAAACGAGGCCGCGATCCGCAAGATCCTGGCCGAGGTCGGCAGCGAGATCGACGTGCAGCTGGGCGGCGGCATCCGTGACCTGGACACCATCGAGCGTTACCTCGATTCCGGCCTGCGCTACGTCATCATCGGCACGGCAGCGGTGAAAAACCCCGGCTTCCTGCAGGACGCCTGCACCGCTTTCGGCGGTCACATCATCGTCGGCCTGGATGCCAAGGACGGCAAGGTCGCCACCGACGGCTGGAGCAAGATGACCGGCCACGAGGTGGTCGATCTCGGCAAGAAATTCCAGGACTACGGCGTCGAAGGCATCATCTACACCGACATCGGCCGCGACGGCATGCTCACCGGCATCAACATCGAGGCCACCGTCAAGCTGGCCCAGGCGCTGACGATTCCGGTGATCGCTTCAGGTGGTCTGTCGAACATGGCCGACATCGACGCCTTGTGCGCGGTGGAGGACGAGGGTGTCGAAGGCGTGATCTGTGGCCGCTCGATTTACAGCGGTGATCTCGACTTCGCCGCGGCACAAGCCCGCGCCGACGAACTCAACGGCTAGAGGCTGCCATAAATCCGATTCTCGGGCGCATGGCGGCGTTGCGCGGTGCTCGGAATCCTCATGCACCGAAGTGCATTCCGGTTCCTGTGCTCCGTGCGCCTTGCCCTGCATCCCGATAGTCAAATTTCTGACAACCTCTAAAAGTCCGCTGCTCTGAACCTGAATCCATGCTCGCCAAACGAATCATCCCCTGCCTCGACGTCACCGGCGGCCGCGTCGTCAAGGGCGTCAACTTCGTCGAGTTGCGCGACGCCGGTGATCCGGTCGAGATTGCGGCGCGTTACAACGAGCAGGGCGCCGACGAGCTGACTTTTCTGGACATCACGGCCACCAGCGACGGGCGCGACCTGATCCTGCACATCATCGAGGCGGTGGCTTCCCAGGTTTTCATCCCGCTGACGGTCGGCGGCGGTGTGCGCACCGTGGAAGACGTGCGGCGCCTGCTCAATGCCGGCGCCGACAAGACCAGTTTCAACTCGGCCGCGCTGGCCAATCCGCAGGTGATTGAAGACGCGTCGGCCAAATACGGCGCGCAGTGCATCGTGGTGGCCATCGACGCCAAACGCCGCTCCGACGAGGAAGCCCTCACGCGCGGACCAGGCTGGGATGTGTACAGCCACGGCGGGCGCAAGAACACCGGGCTGGACGCGGTGGCCTGGGCCAGCGAGATGGCGCGCCGCGGCGCCGGCGAAATTTTGCTGACCAGCATGGACCGCGACGGCACCAAGGCAGGTTTCGACCTGGCGCTGACGCGCGCGGTCAGCGACGCGGTCAGCGTGCCGGTGATCGCTTCCGGCGGTGTTGGCAACCTGGACCACCTGGCCGACGGCATCCAGATCGGTGGCGCCGACGCGGTGCTGGCCGCCAGCATCTTTCATTACGGCGAATACACGGTGCAGCAGGCCAAGGCACACATGGCTGCGCGCGGTATCCCTGTAAGGTTGTAACCCCCGTCGAAAGGGTTGCAACCCCCATCGGCTTCGCCTTTCCCCCTGCCGGGGCGGCATCTGCGGCCCGGCGGAGCCGGTTCCGCGATGCCCCTGGCCTGGATAATCTGGCGTGCTTCTGCAAATCCATGACAATTGGCGCATGACGCAAAAATGGTTGGACGAGATCCAGTGGGACGACAAGGGCCTGATCCCGGTGATCGCGCAGGAAGCCGCCAGCGGCGACGTGCTGATGTTCGCCTGGATGAACCGCGAGGCCCTGCAGAAAACCGCCGAACTCGGCCAGGCCGTGTATTACAGCCGCTCGCGCGGCCGGCTCTGGCACAAGGGCGAGGAGTCCGGCCACCTGCAGACGGTGCACGAGATCCGCATGGACTGCGACAACGACGTGATCCTGCTGAAAGTGACCCAGCTCGGCCACGAACCGGGCATCGCCTGCCACACCGGGCGGCACAGCTGTTTTTTCAGCCTGTACCGCGATGGCCAGTGGGTGGTGACCGAACCGGTCTTGAAAGACCCGTCCAGCATCTATAAATAAGAACAAAGAACCAACCATGACATCCAGTGACCCCCTGTTGCGCCTGGCGCGCATCATCGAAAGCCGAAAACCCGGGCAGGGCGGCGACCCGGACACCAGCTACGTCGCGCGCCTGTTGCACAAGGGCCCGGACGCCTTCCTGAAAAAAATCGGCGAGGAAGCCACTGAAACCGTGATGGCGGCCAAGGACATCGACCATGCTGGCGCGACACCTGAACTCAATGCCAAACTGGTCGGCGAGGTCGCCGACCTGTGGTTCCACAGCCTGATTGCGCTGGCCCACTACGGGCTGTCGCCGGCTGACGTGATCGCCGAACTCGAGCGCCGCGAGGGCACCAGCGGCATCGAGGAAAAAGCCCTGCGCAAGGCGCAGGACCGCGAAGCCGCCGAGAAATAATAGATCTGCTGTACGCAGCGAACAGAGGAGAACACCATGAGCGAGACCAACCTGGCCGAGTTCGACACCAAAAATCCGAATGACCGCCTGGTCATGCATGTGCTGTACGGCCTGCACACCCTGGCCTGGTTCAGCGGCGGCATCTTTGCGGTGGTTGCGCTGATCGTCAACTATGTGCGCCGCGGCGAGGAGTCCGATGTGCTGTACATCGACCACCACACCTACAGGATCCAGACCTTCTGGTGGACCCTGATGTGGCTGGTACTGCTGTCGCCGCTGTGGCTGCTGTTCGTGCTGCCCGGCATGATTGCCTACGGCATCGTCTGGCTCTGGTACCTGTACCGCTGCATCCGCGGCTGGATGCGTTTCAACAGCCAGCGCCCGGCCACCCGCCACCCCGAACTTTGAACCCCATCCCGCCGACCATGAGCCAGCCCAGCCACGCCCACGACGACAACTGCATTTTCTGCAAGATCGCTGCCGGGAAAATCCCCAGCCGCAAGGTGTACGAAGACGATGAGATCTTCGCTTTTGACGACATCAACCCGTGGGCGCCCGTCCACTTTTTGATGATCCCGAAAATACACGTCCCGTCGATGGCGCAGGTCGGGCCGGAACACGCGGCCCTGCTGGGCCGCATGATGGCGCTGGCCCCGAAACTGGCCCTCGACAAAGGCTGCCGGCCCTATCCGGAAGGGGGCTTTCGCATCGTCACCAACACTGGCGCCGAGGGTGGCCAGGAAGTGCACCACCTGCACATTCATGTGATGGGCGGCCCGCGCCCATGGCTGAAGGGTTAGTTCCCACGCTCGAACTTGAAAAAGGGCGCTGCGCCTGCGGGCCGGCAGAGGCGGACCCGCGGCCCCGCCTGAATTGAAGAATTCGCCGTTCGTGGAAGGGTAAATCCCCACTTGCAGCCCGGGCATCGCACACCAGATGAAGCCGTGCGGTTTATGCAGGGCTTCGGGCGCAGCCGGGCGCAAGGCCTTTAGAATGGCCACAACCTCGTGCAACATTGCAATTAATGCTTAGGAGATAAACATGGGCTCGTTTTCCATTTGGCACTGGCTGATCGTGCTGCTGATCGTCGTGATGGTGTTTGGCACCAAAAAGCTCAAGAACATGGGCAGCGACCTGGGTGGCGCCGTGAAAGGCTTCAAGGACGGCATGAAGGAAGGCGGCCAGACCGCCGACGAAAAAGCTGCAGAAACCGGCAAGGTCGCACACGCACAGACCGCCGACAAAACCACGATCGACGTGGAAGCCAAGCAAAAGTCCTGAATGTTGGCCCCCACGCTCGCCGGGCGCTGGTTTTGCCTGCTGACTTCGCATGATTGATATCGGCCTGTCCAAAATCGCGCTGATAGGCGCGGTGGCGCTGATCGTCATCGGGCCGGAGAAGCTGCCGCGCCTGGCGCGCACCGTCGGCACCTTGCTGGGCAAGGCGCAGCGTTATGTGGCCGACGTCAAGCAGGAGGTCAACCGCTCCATGGAGCTCGACGAGCTCAAGAAAATGAAGGAGTCGATGGAAGGCGCTGCGCGCGACGTCGAAAACTCGATCCAGACCAATGCCAGTGATTTTGAGAAATCCTGGGCAGAAACCACCGGTACGGCCTCCAGCGAGGAGTTGCCCGGCATGGTCAGTTTTCCCGAATACAAACACCCGAAGAAAAACTGGCGGCTCAAGACCGGCGCCACGCCGCAGTGGTACAAGGCCCGCTCCGGCGTGCGCACCAAGGCGCTGTCCGGTGCGGCCCGTGTGGCCCGTTACCGTCCCCGTTCCAGCGCGTCTTCCGGCCGAAACGGCTGATTTCCCCAACCGCCACCCACGCGCAGCCCTCGCGCCCAATCTCCAGCGCACACCGTCCCCATGAGCGATCCCAACACCGACAAGCCCGACGAACTCGCGGGCACCGAGCAGCCTTTTGTGCAGCACCTGATGGAACTGCGCGACCGGATGATCCGCGTGGTGATTGCCATCGGTATCGCCGCCGGCATCCTGGCGATCTGGCCCGGGCCGGCCGTGCTGTTCGACCTGCTGGCCGCGCCGCTGGTGGACACCCTGCCCAAGGGCGCCTCGCTGATCGCCACCTCGGTGATTTCGCCCTTCCTGGTGCCGCTGAAAATATTGCTGATGGCCGCTTTCATGCTGGCCCTGCCGGTGGTGCTCTACCAGGTCTGGGCGTTTGTGGCGCCCGGCCTCTACACGCATGAGAAAAAGCTGGTGATGCCGCTGGTGGTGTCCAGCACGCTGCTGTTTTTTGTCGGTGTGGCGTTTTGCTACTTCTTTGTTTTCGGCCAGGTGTTCAAGTTCATCCAGGGCTTTGCGCCCAAGTCCATCGTGGCGGCGCCTGACATCGAGGCCTACCTCGGTTTTGTGCTGAGCATGTTCCTGGCCTTCGGCATGGCCTTCGAGGTGCCGATCGCGGTGGTGGTGCTGGCGCGCATGAATATTGTCAGCATCGAGAAGCTGAAGAACTTCCGCGGTTACTTCATCGTGCTGGCTTTTGTGATCGCGGCCATTGTGACGCCGCCGGACGTGGTGTCGCAGCTGGCGCTGGCGATCCCGATGTGCATCCTGTACGAGGTCGGCATCTGGGCGGCGCAACTGTTCATCAAACACACCCAGGCGCCGGACGACGCCGAAGCTGCCAAACCCTGAGCCAAAACGGCTTCCAGCCCACGCCAGATGTGCGTGAGCAGCTACTCAATCTGTAGCAATCACGTTTATTGGCGGCGCGCCTGCGGGCGCTGGCGGGTGCCGGGCACCACGGCAATCTCGGTCTTTTTGTCCTTGCGCCACACCGTCATCGGCGCCGACACGCCCGGCTTGAGCGCAGCCACCGCCGTCAGCAGCTCGGACACCGTGCCCACGGCCTTGCCGCCCACTTCCAGGATCACGTCGCCCGGCACGATGCCGGCCTGCGCCGCCGGGCCGTTCTGCAGCACCCCGGTGATCACCACGCCGCTGCCGCCGACCGCGCCGGGCTTGATGCCGAAGGTTTCGGCCAGCTCGGGGCTCAAGTCCTGCGGCTCCACGCCAATCCAGCCGCGCGTGACCTGGCCGTCCTTGATGATGCTTTCCAGCACCTGCTTGCCGGTGGACACCGGAATGGCGAAACCGATGCCCATGGAGCCGCCCGAGCGCGAGTAAATCGCGGTATTGATGCCCAGCAGCCGGCCCTGGGTGTCGACCAGCGCGCCGCCCGAGTTGCCGGGATTGATCGCCGCGTCGGTCTGGATGAAGTTTTCGAAGGTGTTGATGCCGAGCTGGTTGCGGCCCAATGCGCTGACGATGCCGCTGGTGACGGTCTGCCCGACGCCGAAGGGATTGCCGATCGCCAGCACCGGGTCGCCGACCTGCGCCGTGTCCGAGCTGCCCAGCACGATGACCGGCAGCTTGTCGAGTTCGATCTTCAGGATGGCCAGGTCGGTTTCGGGGTCGGTGCCTATGACCTTGGCCCTGGCCTTGCGCGTGTCGTTGAGGATGACCTCGATGTCGTCCGCACCTTCGACCACGTGGTTGTTGGTCAGGATGTAGCCGTTGGGGCTGACGATCACGCCGCTGCCCAGGCCGACCTGCGGTTCGGCCGGGCCACCCTGGTCGCCGAAGAAAAACCGGAACCAGGGGTCGTCCATGTTCGGGTTGCGCGCGGCCGCCTTGCTGGTGTTGATGCTGACCACCGCGGCTGAAGCGGCCTTGGCCGCCGCGGCAAAACTGCCGGCCGGTGCGGCGCTGCCGGCCGGACCGGCGGGCGCTTCGATCACGGCCACTGCATTGCCCAGCGCTTGCCGGTTCACCCATTGCGGCTGCAGGGTGGCCACCACAAAATAGGCGGCCAGCAGCACCGTGACGGTTTGTGAAAAGAAAAGCCAGGTTTTGCGCATGATGGGTCCAGGGAAAGTGCTGCCGCCGGCCGGAACACGGCCACGCAGTGATTGCAACAAACGCAATTTTCCTCCAGTTTGCAAACCTTGCGCCGGCTGCGGCATGCCGGAAGGGCCATAATTTGCAGACACTCGCCGGGCCCGCGCGGCCCGCACCCACCGCAGCCCTGCGGCCTACCCAAGGATTCGCCATGAAAGCCTCCAGCGTTCTCGCCACCATCGGCAACACGCCGCACATCCGTATCAACCGCCTGTTCGGACCGGCCAGCCAGACCCACCAGATTTACATCAAGTCCGAGCGCAGCAACCCGGGCGGCTCAATCAAGGACCGGATTGCGCTGGCCATGGTCGAAGCCGCCGAGCAGTCCGGCGCATTGCAGCCCGGTGGCACCATCATCGAGCCGACCTCCGGCAACACCGGCGTCGGCCTGGCCATGGTGGCCGCCGTCAAGGGCTACCGGCTGGTGCTGGTGATGCCCGACAGCATGAGCATCGAACGCCGCCGCCTGATGCTGGCCTACGGCGCCAGCTTCGAATTGACCCCGCGCGAAAAGGGCATGAACGGTGCGATCGCGCATGCCAAGGAGCTGGTGGCCAGGACGCCGGGCGCCTGGATGCCGCAGCAGTTCGACAACCCGGCCAACATCGCAATTCACGTGCGCACCACGGCACAGGAGATCCTGGCCGATTTTCCGCAGGGGGTGGATGTCCTGATCACCGGTGTCGGTACCGGCGGCCACCTGAGCGGCGTGGCACAGGTGCTGAAAGCCCAGTTTCCGGCGACGAAGGTGTTTGCAGTGGAGCCGGCGGCCTCGCCGGTGATCAGCGGCGGCAAACCGTCGCCGCATCCGATCCAGGGCATAGGCGCCGGTTTCATCCCGGCCAACCTGCAGACCGCGCTGCTCGACGGCGTGATCCAGGTCGAGGGCGACGCCGCCAAGGACTATGCGCGCCGTTGCGCCGCGCAGGAGGGCCTGCTGGTCGGCATCTCCTCCGGCGCGACGCTGGCGGCGATAGCGCAGAAGCTGCCTGAGATTCCCGCCGGCAGCACGGTGCTGGGCTTCAACTACGACACCGGCGAGCGTTACCTGTCGGTGGAGGGTTTCCTGCCTTGAACGCCGCCATTGCGCCGCGCGCGCTGCTGCTGACGGCTTTCGACCAGCTGCTGCAGCCCGAGCTGTTCAAGGACTACGGGCCCAACGGGCTGCAGGTCGAGGGCAAGGCCGAGGTGCGCAAGATCGTCTCGGGCGTCACCGCCAGCCTGGCGCTGATCGAGGCCGCCATCGCGGCTGATGCCGATGCGATTTTTGTGCACCACGGCCTGTTCTGGCGCGGCCAGGACGGTCGCGTGACCGGCTGGATGAAGCAGCGGCTGGGCCTGTTGCTGGCGCACGACATCAACCTCTACGCCTACCATTTGCCGCTGGACGCCCATCCGGCGCTTGGCAACAACGCGCAGCTGGGCCTCAAGCTCGGCCTGAAGGCGGACCGCTGGTTCGGCGACAACAAGCTGGGTTTCCTCGGCGGGCGCAGCGGCGCCGAAGACGGCTTCGACTCTGCCGAGAGCCTCGCCGTACATGTCAAAAATGCACTAAATCGGCCTGTAACCCTTGTCGGACGTGCGCAAGGAGCTATCAAAAACATAGCATGGTGCACCGGTGGCGCGCAGGGCTACTTCGAGGACGCGATTGCCGCCGGGGCCGACGCCTTCATCACCGGCGAGATCTCCGAGCCGCAGGCGCACTACGCGCGCGAGATGGGCGTGGCCTTCATCGCCTGTGGCCACCATGCGTCGGAGCGTTATGGGGCGCCCGCGGTGGCGGCCCATGTGGCGGCGCAGTTCGGGCTGGCCCACGAGTTCATCGACATCGACAACCCGGCCTAGGCGCCTGGCGCGTCTCAGGCGCTGCGGCGCGACCGGACCGGCTGCAGCCGCGCCGGGTGGGAGCGCGCGGTGCGCATGGCGTGCCAGCTGGCGCCGAGTTCGGCATTTTCCACAGGCACGGCCTGGCGGCTGATTTCATCGAGCAGGGCGGCGCGCGAACGCATCGCGCGCGCGGCCGCTGCCATGTCCTGCACCTCATGCAGCAAGTCGTCCACGTCCCTGGCCGCGCCCGACAGGTGCACCATGCCGACCCCGATGTCGGCGCTGAGCTTGATGCGTTCGCCGTTGAGCGAGGTCACCTCCAGCGGCTTGCGCAGGCTGGAAGCCACGCGCAGGCCCATGGTGCGTATCCAGCGCGGCGAATGCAGGGTTTCGATCAGCACCACGAAACAGCGGTCGTAGTAACGCCCGGCCGGATTCACCACGCCGGTGTGGCGCTGCATGCGGCGCGCCAGCTGGCTGTAGATTTCATTGAGCCCGTAGTGGCCGACCTGGGCCAGCAGGCGTTCGGGATCGAAGACCTGCACCGCCATCAGCGCGCCGTCGCGGCGGGTACGCACCAGCCGGCGCTGGGCGCGTATGATTTTTTGCACCATCGCCGTGCTGTTGTAGAGCTGGGTGACCGGGTCGCGCCGCGAATGGGCCTGGTGGCGGATTTGCAGGTCCTGGTGGTTGCGCAGCCACAGCGTCACCGCAATCGCCGCAACGCTGAGCAGGCCCAGCAGGGCCACCACGGCCTGGATCGCCAGCGACGGGCGTGTGGTGTTGAGCGCCAGCCAGTACAGGCCCCATTGCAGCGGCAGCGTCAGCAGGCAACCGGCGGCCAGGCCCCAGGCCAGCCGGTCTCCCTGCTGGGTGGCGCGCACCGCCAGCCACAGGGCCACCGACAGTGTCACCACGGTCAGCATGGCCGATGCCGCCAGTTGCAGGCCGGCCGGCAGCAGCAGGCACAGCGGGCCACCGACCAGGCACAGCAGCGTGGTCCCGCGAAAACTGATGTCGCTCACGCGGTCCCGCCTGGGCGCCGACAGCCAGTGGCTCGCGCCGTAGGCGCCCAGGCCGGCGCACAGCGGGCCGATCAGCACCTGGGCGGTAAACACCCAGGGCGCGTCGGCCTGGTCAAGCAGGGCTTCAGGCAGGCCGCTGAGCAGGAAAAAAAACAGCCAGCAGGCACTGAGGTAGATCAGGCTTTGCACGCTGGCCCGGCTGCGGCTGTATACCGCGTCCGTCAGCGCCAGCAAAACCACCAGCGCGATGGAGCCGGCAGCGGCGCTCCAGATGACGGTTTCGGCAGCGTTCATGGGTTCGCCCCCAGCTGCGCCGGCCAGGTCGCCATGGTTTGCGCGAAAATACCGACAGAATGCATCGTGCTGCTTCCTTCCATCCGGCTGCCGGCCGCCTGCCTTTGCCCGGGTATGCGGGTGGGGGGCAGGGTGGCTTTCAAACCATTATGGGCCGATCGGGTGGCCGGGGGAAGTCATGAGATACACCAAGGTATTACCTGTCCATGACGGGGCGCGGGCATGGCACTGAGCCGGCCGCTGCTGCTCACCATGGGCGATCCGGCCGGTATCGGCCCGGAAATCATTGCCAAAGCCTGTCGCGACGCGCCTGACGACCTGGCCGCTTGCGTGGTGGTGGGTGATGTGGCGACCCTGCGCCGCGCTTCACGCCTGGTCGCGGGCGCGCCGGCATCGGCGCTGCCGGTGGTGCAGCTGTCGGAGCTTGCCGATTGGGCGGGGGTGCCGCCGCGCAGCATCGCGGTGCTGCAGCGCTGTGACTTGCCCGAACTGGCGGCTTACGGTCAGGTCAGCGCGGCAGCCGGCAAGGCGGCGGCAGACTGCATCGTCTGGGCTGCGCGTGCCACGCTGGCGGGTCAGGCCGCGGCCATGGTCACGGCGCCCATCCACAAGGAGGCGCTGGCCCTGGCGGGTGCAGAATTTGCACGTTTCCCGGGGCACACCGAGTTGCTGCAGGCCGAAGCCGCGGCCTTTGCGGGCAAGGCAATCGACGAGATGCCGGTGCGCATGATGCTGGCCAACAACGAGCTCAAGACCGTGCTGGTCAGCATCCACCTGTCGCTGCGCGACGCCATCGCCGCGGTGACGCTGGACCGCGTGCTGCAAACCCTGCAGATCACGCACCGGTCGGTGCGCAGCGCTTCTGGCGGCGCGCCGCGCATCGCGGTGGCCGGTTTGAACCCGCATGCGGGGGAGGGCGGCCTGTTCGGCCGCGAGGAAATCGACATCATCGCCCCGGCCATCGCCGCGGCCCGGGCCCAGGGCCTGGACGTGAGCGGCCCCTTCGCGCCCGACACCGTGTTCATGCGCGCGCGCGCGCCGGCCGGGGAGTCCGGCGAGTTCGATGTGGTGGTGGCGATGTACCACGACCAGGGCCTGATCCCGGTCAAGTACCTCGGTGTGGAGCAAGGCGTCAACGTCACCCTCGGCCTGCCGCTGGTGCGCACCAGCCCGGACCACGGCACGGCTTTCGACATCGCCGGCACCGGCAAGGCGGACGCGTCCAGCCTGATTGCCGCCATCCGCATGGCGCGCAGCCTGGCTGGCTGAATCGCCCCGATCCAGTGTCAAAAAGGCTTGCAGCCCTTGTGTGACGGGCGTAAGCAGCTATCAATTAGATAGCGATGGTGATGTCTGCGCAGGCGCCGCCCCTGGAAGGGGGAAGGCGCTACACGCAGTGGGCGTCCGACGGGGTGAACTACTTCCTCAGGCTGTCGCGAATCTCGCGCAGCAGCATCACGTCTTCCGGCGTGGCGGCGGGCGGCGGCGCTTCGGCCGGCGCTTCCTTCTTCAGGCGGTTGATCTGCTTGATCATCAGGAAAATGATGAAGGCCAGGATCGCGAAGTTGACGGCCACGGTGATGAAGTTGCCATAGGCAAACACCGGGACGCCGGCCTTTTTCAGCGCATCGAGGGTGGTCGCGGTCCCCGGCGGCACGCTGCCCAGAACGATGAACAGGTTGGAAAAATCAATTTTGCCGATCACGGCGCCGACCAGCGGCAGCACCAGGTCGCTGACCACGGAGTCGACAATTTTCGCGAAGGCCGCGCCTATGATCACGCCCACGGCCAGATCGATCACATTGCCCTTGACGGCAAATTCCCTGAATTCCTTCATCATGCCCATGAGATGCTCCTGTGTTTGTGCCAAATCAGGTCCCGCCGTCTAAGCGGGCGCCGAGCGCGATTATGGTTGATCTTGCCGTGCCTGCACCAGCCCTGACCGGGCGATGCCGCAGCGACCCTGTCGGACGGGCCGCTGCAGCTTGAAAATGCGCATCGCGCTCCGTTACAATCCCGGGTTGACCCCAACACGCCTTTTTTCAAGACTGTTCTTGTAGGACACCCATGACCGACGCAAGCTCCAAGGCGCCGCCCAGCGCGCCCATCGATAAAGACAAAAGAAACTGGATGATCGCGACCTGTGCCGCCGGCGGCGCCGGTGCGGCGGCAGTGGCGGTGCCTTTTGTCAGCACCTTTCAGCCTTCCGAGCGCGCCAAGGCCGCAGGCGCTTCGGTGGAAGTCGATATTTCTGCCATGAAGCCCGGCGAAAAACTCACGGTGGAATGGCGCGGCAAGCCGGTCTGGATTGTCCGGCGCACGCCCGAGCAGCTCGCCGGCCTGACCAAGCTCGATCCACAGCTGGCCGACCCCAAGTCCGAGCGCAAGCCCGGCGAATTGACGCCGGAATACGCCCGCAACGAAAACCGTTCGATCAAGCCCGAGTACTTCGTGGCCGTGGGCATCTGCACCCACCTGGGCTGCTCTCCCAGCGACAAGTTTGCCAGCGGCCCGCAGCCGTCGCTGCCTGACGATTGGGCCGGCGGCTTCCTGTGCGCCTGCCACGGATCGACCTTTGACATTGCCGGACGTGTCTACAAGAACAAGCCGGCGCCGGACAACCTGGAAGTGCCGCCCCACATGTACCTGTCAGACGCCAAGCTGCTGATTGGTGAGGACAAAAAAGCCTGAAGCTTTGCTGGACAAGCCGGCCGGCGCCCGAGCGCCCGCCCCGAGTCCTCCACCGACTAGCAAATAGGATCCCTTATGGCTGAATTCAAAGAACTATCCCCCGATGCGCCGGCTGCCGCCAAGTTGATGAACTGGGTCGACAACCGCTTCCCCGCCAGCAAGCTCTACAAAGAGCACATGAGCGAGTACTACGCACCGAAAAACTTCAACTTCTGGTACGTGTTCGGCTCGCTGGCGCTGCTGGTGCTGGTGATCCAGATCGTCACCGGCATCTTCCTGACCATGCACTACAAGCCGGATGCGGCGCTGGCCTTCGGATCGGTGGAATACATCATGCGTGATGTGCCCTGGGGCTGGCTGGTGCGCTACATGCACTCGACCGGCGCCTCGGCGTTTTTTGTGGTGGTTTACCTGCACATGTTCCGCGGCCTGATCTACGGCAGCTACCGCAAGCCGCGCGAAGTGATCTGGGTGTTCGGCTGCGCGATTGTCCTGGGCCTGATGGCCGAGGCGTTCATGGGTTATCTGCTGCCGTGGGGCCAGATGAGCTACTGGGGCGCCCAGGTGATCGTCAACCTGTTTGCCGCGATCCCCTTCATCGGCCCTGACCTCGCGCTGCTGATCCGCGGTGACTATGTGGTCGGCGACGCCACGCTGAACCGCTTTTTTGCCTTCCACGTGATTGCCGTGCCGCTGGTGCTGCTGGGCCTGGTGGTCGCGCACATCATCGCCCTGCACGAGGTCGGCTCGAACAACCCCGACGGTGTCGAGATCAAGAAACACAAGGATGCCAGCGGCAAGCCTCTGGACGGCATCGCCTTCCACCCTTACTACACCGTGCATGACATCTTTGCGGTCAGCCTGTTCCTGATGGTGTTCTCGGCGATCGTGTTCTTCGCGCCGGAGGCCGGCGGGTACTTCCTGGAGTACAACAACTTCATCCCGGCCGATCCGCTCAAGACGCCTCTGCACATCGCACCCGTCTGGTACTTCACCCCGTATTACTCCATGTTGCGGGCCATCACCAGCGAGATGATGTACGCGCTGATCGTCTGCGTGCTGGCGGGCGCCGTACTGGGTGTGCTCAAGGCGAAAATCGCCAGCCTGTTCAAGGCCATCATCGTCGGCGCCGCGGTGGTGCTGATTGCCGCCATGCTGACCATCGACGCCAAGTTCTGGGGCGTGGTGGTGATGGGCGGCGCGGTGATCATCCTGTTTTTCCTGCCCTGGCTGGACCACAGCCCGGTCAAGTCGATCCGTTACCGTCCCGACTGGCACAAGTACCTTTACGGCATTTTCGTGATCAACTTCGTGGTGCTCGGTTATCTCGGCATCAAGCCGCCGTCGCTGATCAACGAGCGCGTGTCCCAGGTCGGCACCCTGTTTTACTTCGGTTTCTTCCTGCTGATGCCGTGGTGGAGCCGTCTCGGGACCTTCAAGACGCCCCCTGACCGCGTGACCTTTGCCGCCCACTGAGCCGGAGATCCTGACCATGATGAAAACATTGAAAAAACTGGCCATCGGCGCAGTGGCTGTGCTGGCTCTGGCTGCCGGCAACGGCGCGTTTGCGGCGAGCGAAGGCATCGCCTGGGACAAGGCGCCCAACAAGACCAACGACCTGGGCGCCCTGCAAAACGGCGCCAAGCTGTTCGTCAACTATTGCCTGAACTGCCACTCTGCGGCTTTCATGCGTTACAACCGCCTGAAAGACATCGGCCTGACCGAGCAGCAGATCAAGGACAACCTGCTGTTTGCCACCGACAAGGTCGGCGAGACCATGAAGGCGGCCATCGATCCCAGGCAGGCCAAGGAATGGTTTGGCGGCAACCCGCCTGACCTGACGCTGATGGCCCGGTCGCGCGCCGGCGCCGGCGGTACCGGTGCCGACTACCTGTACACCTACCTGCGCAACTACAACCGCGACGACACCAAGGCCACCGGCTGGAACAACCTGGCTTTCCCGAACGTGGCCATGCCGCATGTGCTCTGGGAACTGTCCGGCGAGCGCAAGCCGCTGTTCGACGAGAAGGAAGAACACGGCCACAAGGTGCAGGTCTTCAAGGGCTGGCAACAGGTCACCCCCGGCACCATGACCCCGCTGCAATATGACCAGGCCATGGCCGATCTGGTGGGCTACATGCAGTGGATGGCCGAACCGGCCCAGAACACCCGTGTCCGGGTCGGCGTCTGGGTGTTGCTGTTCCTGCTGATGTTCACCTTCATCGCCTGGCGCCTGAACGCTTCGTTCTGGAAAGACATCAAGTAATCAGTTTTCGCCGGGGCCCGTTTCCCGGCACCTTCTGGAGTGGATGCCTTCACCGTATCCACTCCTTTGCATTTAGGAGTTCGCAATCATGATGGTCCTTTATTCAGGCACGACCTGCCCGTTCTCGCACCGCTGCCGTTTTGTGCTGTTTGAAAAGGGCATGGACTTCGAGATCCGCGACGTGGACTTGTACAACAAGCCGGAAGACATCAATGTGATGAACCCCTACGGCCAGGTGCCCATCCTGGTCGAGCGCGACCTGATCCTGTATGAGTCGAACATCATCAATGAATACATCGACGAGCGTTTCCCTCATCCGCAGCTGATGCCCGGCGATCCGGTGGACCGTGCACGCGTGCGCCTGTTCCTGCTGAACTTCGAAAAAGAGCTGTTCGTGCACGTCAACACCCTCGAAGCGCGCGCTTCCAAGGGCAACGAAAAAGCGCTGGAAAAAGCCCGTTCGCACATCCGCGACCGCCTGACGCAACTGGCCCCGGTGTTCCTGAAGAACAAGTTCATGCTGGGCGACAACTTTTCCATGCTCGACGTGGCGATTGCGCCGCTGCTCTGGCGCCTGGATTATTACGACATCGACCTGTCGAAAAACGCTGCACCGCTGCTCAAGTACGCCGAGCGCATCTTCTCGCGCCCGGCCTACATCGAGGCGCTGACGCCGTCCGAGAAGGTCATGCGCAAGTAATGGCCCCCACGCTCGCCACTGCGTGTGCTTCGCGGCCCCCCGGGGGGGCTGTACTTGCTTGGGGCGGCCCTTCGCGGCGCACGATGGCCCCCACGCTTGTCGCTTCGCGTACTGCGCTGCCCCCCGGGGGGGCTAATTTTCCTTGGGGCGGCCCGGCGGAAAATTGCATGGCCCCCACGCAAAGCACGGCGTGCATTTTCCTGACCCGGATCTCGCGTGGCTGAGTTCATGAACGCACTGGATGCCACCTCCACGCGTCCCTACCTGATACGGGCGCTGTACGACTGGTGCACCGACAACGGGCTGACGCCTTATGTGGCGGTGGCTGTGGACGACACCGTCCAGGTGCCGCGTGAATACGTCAAGAACAACGAAATCGTGCTCAACATCAGCTTTGATGCGACCAGTTCGCTCAAACTGGGCAATGACTTCATCGAGTTCAAGGCGCGATTTGCGGGCAGCGCGCGCGAAATCATGGTGCCCATCGGCCGTGTGATCGCCATTTATGCGCGTGAAAACGGCCAGGGCATGGCGTTTCCGCTGGTGTCACCGGTGTCTGGCGAGCCGCAGGCGGCCGATGCGGTTTCTGCCCCGCCGCCGGAGCTGCCGGCAGAGCCAGAGCTTGCCCCGGGTACAGATGGGAAGATCGTACAATTGGTCCCTGCAAACAACACTGCTTCGGGCCGCGAGGATGACCCGGAGCCTCCCGACCCCCCCAAACCGCAGCAGGGCAAAAGGCCTTCGCTGAAACGGGTGAAATAAACGGGTCAAGTAAACTAGGTTTTGTGCCGCTTTAGCTCAGTTGGTAGAGCAACCGCCTTGTAAGCGGTAGGTCGTCAGTTCGAATCCGACAAGCGGCACCATTTCCCCCCCGAGTCCCGGTCCGGCCCTGCGCCGGCAGCGCGCGACTATCACTTCGATAGCAGGCTGTGCAGGCAGCATGGGCTCTGGCCGGTCGCTGCCTTTGCGTTCTACTACTTTCGGGCTATTAGTATCTTCAGCCGAATTGAGGTAACCTTCCAACCTTTGTCGATCAGGCGGGACTGGATCAGCGGCAACAACTGGCGGACTTTGGCGGCAGCGGCATTGCTGCTGACCAGCAGGCACCAGACGCCTTCATCAATCGGGCCGGCCTGGATCGAAGGACGCAAGGCTTGCGGAATCAGGGACTCGATGGCCTTGAGCCGGTCGCTGGAGTCCTGAACCAGCCCGGCCAACCGCGCCAGATGCGGCGAGTTTTCGACGGCCTGGCTGAAGGTGACGGCCCGAGACGGGCGGTGGCTGGAATCCACGGCGTGTAGGCTCAATTCAAGGAGTGGGACAGGTGCATCTGATTATCACGGATGCGTGGCTTGCCAAAAGCCGCGCGGTATATTTAAGTGGCACCCGGCTGGTGGTGGTGGGTTTTGTCGCGGCACTGGCCCTGATGCTGGTGGCCGCAGGGATGTACCACTGGGTGTTTCTCAAGGGTGCGCGGGAAGGCTGGCCGGTGATCGGATCGCTGGTCAAGCTGATGGTCAGGGACGAGTTCGAGCAGCGCGACCGATTCCTGCGCGAGAACCTCGATGTCATGGCCAAACGGCTGGGCGAAATGCAGGCCAAGATGATGCAGCTGGAGGCGCTGGGCGAACGGGTCTCGGGGCTGGCGGGCGTCAACCCCAACGACATCAAGACGCAGCCCGGGCGTGGCGGTGTGCTGGTCACCGGACGGTCCCTCACCATGGAGGAACTGCAAACCACGCTCGCTGACCTGGACCGGTTGACCGACCAACGCGTGGACCTGATGACGGTGATGGAGTCGCGCCTGTTCGATCAGAAAATCAAGAAAATGATGGTGCCCACCCAGCAGCCGGTAGCCGGCATCCTCGGTTCGTCCTTTGGCTGGCGCATCGATCCGCTCAATGGCCGCTCGGCCCTGCACACCGGGCTGGACTTTCCGGCCGAACCCGGCACCGCCATTCTGGCCGCCGCTGGCGGCGTGGTGGTGACCCAGGAGTACCACTCCGCGTACGGGAACATGGTGGAGGTGGACCATGGCAACGACCTGGTCACGCGTTACGCGCATGCTTCACGCGTGCTGGTCAAGAAGGGCGACCTGGTCCGGCGCGGCCAGAAAATAGCCGAAGTGGGCACCACCGGACGCTCGACCGGGCCGCATCTGCATTTCGAGGTGCTGGTCCAGGGCGTCTACCAGGACCCGCAAAAATTCCTGACAGCCGGCCAGAAATTGCCTCAGGCGCCGACACTTGCCGCCGCGCAGCCACCGGCCGTGCAGTCTGCCCCCCTGCCTCGCCCGAAGTAAGCGGCGCGGCAGAGGTAAAATCTGCGTTTGGCGCGCAGTTGAACAAACGCCGGGCGCCCACACTTACGTCGATACTCAATAAGGGATTTCGGCCGCACTGCCAGCTCAACGGGGCTGCCAGCGCGGCCTCGCATTTATGGCTTCCAATATCCTGACCAAATTCTTCGGCAGCCGCAACGACAGGCTGCTCAAAACCTACCGCAAATCCATTGAGCGCATCAATGCGCTGGAAGCTCCGCTTGAGAAACTCGATGACGTGGCGTTGCGCGCCAAAACCCGGGAATTCATAGACCGCGTGGCCGCGGGCGAAACCCTGGATGCGATCCTGCCCGAGGCGTTCGCGGTGGTCCGTGAAGGCAGCAAACGCGCGATGAAGATGCGCCATTTCGACGTCCAGATGCTGGGCGGCATGGCGCTTCACAACGGAAAAATCTCCGAGATGGGCACGGGCGAAGGCAAGACGCTGACCGCCACCCTGCCGGTCTATCTGAATGCGCTGACCGGCAAGGGCGTGCACGTCGTGACGGTCAACGATTACCTGGCCAGCCGCGATGCGCGCTGGATGGGCCGGCTCTACAACTTTCTCGGCCTGACGGTGGGCATCAACCTGCCCAACATGCCGCGCGAGGAAAAGCAGGAAGCCTACCGCTGCGACATCACCTATGGCACCAACAATGAGTTCGGCTTCGACTACCTGCGTGACAACATGGTCTACGAGGTGGCCGACCGCGTGCAGCGCGGCCTGAACTTTGCCATCGTCGACGAGGTCGACTCCATCCTGATCGATGAAGCCCGCACGCCGCTGATCATCAGCGGCCAGGCCGAAGACCACACCGAGATGTACCTGGCGATGAACAAGGTCGTGCCTTCGCTGACCCGCCAGGAAGGCGAAGACGACCCGCGTACCGGTGAAGGCGTCACCAAACCCGGCGACTTCACGCTGGACGAAAAGACGCAGCAGGTGTTCCTGACCGAGCAGGGCCATGAAAATGCCGAACGCATCCTGTTCAGCCTGGGCCTGATCCCGGAGGGTGCCACCCTGTACGACCCGGCGAACATTTCGCTGATGCACCACCTGTACGCGGCGCTGCGGGCCAACCACCTCTACCACCGTGACCAGCACTACGTCGTGCAGGAAGGCGAAATCGTCATTGTTGACGAGTTCACCGGCCGGCTGATGTCGGGCCGGCGCTGGAGCGAGGGCCTGCACCAGGCCGTCGAAGCCAAGGAAGGTGTGCAGATCCAGCCTGAAAACCAGACCATGGCGTCGATCACGTTCCAGAACTATTTCCGCCTGTACGGAAAACTGTCCGGCATGACCGGGACGGCCGACACCGAGGCCTATGAATTCCAGACCATCTACGGCCTCGAAACCACGGTGATCCCGCCGAACCGCCCGAGCCGGCGCGACGACCAGCTCGACCGCGTCTACAAGACCACGCGCGAGAAGTACGAAGCAGCCATCAAGGACATCCGCGAATGCCATGAGCGCGGCCAGCCGGTGCTGGTGGGCACCACCTCGATCGAAAACTCGGAAATCATCGACAAGCTGCTGGAAAAGGAAAAACTGCCGCACCAGGTGCTCAATGCCAAGCAGCATGCGCGCGAGGCCGAAATCGTGGCCCAGGCCGGCCGTCCCGGCATGATCACGATTGCGACCAACATGGCCGGCCGCGGCACCGACATCGTGCTGGGCGGCAATGTGGAAAAGCGCATCGAGGCGGTGGAGGTCATGGAGGCTCCCCGCGAGGCCAAGGACGCCGAAATCGCGCGCTTGCGGGAACAGTGGTCCGTGGAGCATGAAAAGGTCAAGGCCCTCGGCGGCCTGCGCATCATTGCCACCGAGCGCCATGAGTCGCGCCGCATCGACAACCAGTTGCGCGGGCGCTCCGGCCGCCAGGGCGACCCGGGGTCGTCGCGGTTTTACCTGAGCCTGGACGATCCGCTGATGCGGATTTTCGCCGGTGACCGCGTGCGCGCCATCATGGAGCGGCTGAAGATGCCTGACGGCGAGGCCATCGAGGCCGGCATCGTCACACGCAGCATCGAGTCGGCCCAGCGCAAGGTGGAGGCGCGCAACTTCGACATCCGCAAGCAGTTGCTCGAGTACGACGACGTTGCCAACGACCAGCGCAAGGTGATTTACCAGCAGCGCAACGACATCATGGACGCCGCCAGCCTGGGTGAGCAGATCTCTTCCCTGCGCGAAGGGTGTTTCACCGACCTGGCCCGCCAGTACATCCCGGCGGAAAGTGTCGAGGAGCAATGGGACCTGCCCGGCCTGGAAAAAGTCCTGCGCGACGAGTGGCAGATCGAACTGTCGCTGCAGCAGGAAGTGGAAGCCGCCAGCGCCATCTCCGACGAGGACCTGGTCGAGAAGGTGATTGCCGCGGCCCATGCGGCGTTTGCCGACAAGGTCGAGAAAGTCGGTGAGGAGAACTTCACACAGTTTGAACGTGTGGTGCTGCTGCAAAGCATCGACAAGCACTGGCGCGAGCACCTGAGCGCACTCGACCACCTGCGCCAGGGCATCCACCTGCGCGGTTATGCCCAGAAGCAGCCCAAGCAGGAATACAAGCGCGAAGCATTCGAGCTGTTCGGCAAGCTGCTCGACAGCGTCAAGAATGAAGTCACCCGTATCCTCATGACGGTGCAGGTGCAGTCTGGCGAGCAGCTCGACCAGGCCGCCGAGGAAATGGAGGACCGCGCGGAGCGGATCGCCAATGTTACCTACACAGCGCCGACAGAAACCGGCGGCGTCGAGACCACGGTGGACGAGGAATCGCAGCGTTACAAGCAGGCCCTGCCTGCCGGCGCGGTACCGCGGGTCGGGCGCAACGATCCCTGCCCCTGCGGCTCAGGAAAAAAATACAAACTCTGCCACGGCAAGCTGAGCTGAACCCGGCCTGCGCCGACACCTGGAGTCCAAAACATGGCTGTGAACCTGCTCGCCACCCCCGCTGCCGACCTGTATCCCGTGCCCGGCGTGCGCTGGGGCATCACCGAAGCCGGCATACGCAAGGCCGGTCGCAAGGACCTCTCGGTGCTGCTGCTGGATGAAGGCGCGTCGGTCGGCGCGGTGTTCACCCAGAACCGCTTCTGCGCCGCACCGGTGCAGCTGTGCCGCGAGCACCTGGCCAAAAACGGCGGCAAAAGCCTGGGCATACGCGCCATGTTGATCAACACCGGCAATGCCAATGCCGGCACCGGTGCCGACGGCCTGAACCGCGCCCAGTCCAGCTGTATCGCGCTGGCGCGTGAACTGAACCTGGCCCCTGAACAGATCCTGCCGTTTTCCACCGGCGTGATCATGGAGCCCCTGCCGCATGACCGCATCGCCGCCGGCCTGCCGGCCGCGGTGGCGGATGCCCACGAAGCCCATTGGGGCAAGGCGGCCGAAGCCATCATGACCACCGATACCGTGGCCAAGGCCTTCTCCAGCCGCATCAGCCTGGGCGGCGCAACAGTCACCATCACCGGCATCAGCAAGGGCGCCGGCATGATCCGGCCCAACATGGCGACCATGCTGGGCTTCCTGGCCACCGATGCCTGCGTGGCTCAGGGCCTGATGGCGCAACTGGCTGGCGAACTGGCCGAGGGCTCCTTCAACCGGGTCACGGTGGATGGCGACACCTCGACCAACGATTCCTTCGTGGTGATGGCCACCAACCGTGCGAAGCATGCCGAGATCACCTCGCTGGACAGCGCCGACGGCCAGGCGCTGAAGGCGGCCATGCTGGACATCGCCCGCCGGCTGGCCCAGGCCATCGTGCGCGATGGCGAAGGCGCGACCAAGTTCATCACGGTGCAGGTCGAGGGTGGGAAAACCGCTGCCGAATGCCGCCTGGTGGCTTATGCGATTGCGCATTCGCCGCTGGTCAAGACGGCATTTTTTGCCAGCGATCCCAACCTCGGGCGCATCCTGGCTGCGGTCGGTTATGCCGGCATTGCCGATCTCGACCAGACCCGAATCGATCTGTACCTCGACGACGTGCTGGTGGCCAAAAACGGCGGCCGGCATCCCGGCTACGTCGAGGCCGATGGCCAGCGCGTGATGAAACAAAGCGAAATCACCGTGCGTGTGCTGCTGGGCCGTGGCGACGCGGCGGATACCGTCTGGACCTGCGACCTGTCTTACGACTACGTCAAGATCAACGCCGACTACAGATCATGAAACACCCCCGAAGCGCCTGCGGCGCCTCCCCCTCAAGGGGGCGCCACCAGCGGCCCGGCAGAGCCGGTTCCGCGGTGGCCCGCGCAAGGAGTTGCCTGTGAATGAGAAGTTTGAGCGATTGATGGCGCGTGCAGAGTCCCTGCTGGCGCGCATCGAATCGGTGCTGCCGCAGCCGCTGTCGGCGCCGGACTGGAGTGCCTCGGTGGCCTACCGCTACCGCAAGCGCAGCTCCGGCCACGGTTCGCTGGAGCCGGTGCGCCACATCGGCCCCATGAGCCTGACCGACCTCAAGGAAATCGAGGACCAGAAGGAAAAGATCCGGCGCAACACCGAGCAGTTCGTCAGTGGCAAACCCGCCAACAACGTGCTGCTGACCGGCGCGCGCGGCACCGGCAAGTCATCGCTGATCAAGGCCTGCCTCAATGAATATTCAGCGCGCGGCCTGCGCCTGATCGAGGTCGACAAGGCCGACCTGGTGGACCTGCCCGACATCGTCGACGTGGTCTCCGGCCTGGACGAAAAATTCATCGTGTTCTGCGACGACCTGAGTTTCGAGGAGGGCGAGCCCGGCTACAAGGCGCTCAAGTCCATCCTCGACGGCTCGGTGGCGGCGGCCACGCCCAATGTGCTGATCTACGCGACCAGCAACCGGCGCCACCTGTTGCCCGAGTACATGACGGAAAACCTGACTTACTCCCGAAGCGAGGACGGTGAGGTGCATCCCGGCGAAGTGGTCGAGGAAAAAATCTCGCTGTCCGAACGTTTTGGCCTGTGGGTCAGCTTCTATCCCTTCAGCCAGGACGAGTACCTGACCATCGTCGCGCAGTGGCTGTCGTCTTTCGGCGTCGCGCCGGAGGCCATCAGCGCTGCCAAACCCGCGTCGCTGGTCTGGGCACTGGAGCGCGGCTCGCGCAGCGGCCGCGTGGCCTACCAGTTCGCGCGCGACTACGCGGGACGCGACAGCGACCAGCGGCCGGTCGCGGCGCCCGCCATCGCCGCGTACGAGCGGCCCGGCGCCGCGGCTGCGGCGGCCGACCCCGGCGATCAGGCGGCCGACCACGCCACATGAGTGTGCTGGTCGCCGACGGCGAGCGCCCGCGCGAAGGTGGCGCGGACCGCAAGGTGGTCGATGTGGCGGTCGGCGTGCTGCTGCGGCCGGATGGTGACTTCCTGCTGACTTCGCGGCCGCCCGGCAAGGTCTACGAGGGCTACTGGGAGTTTCCCGGCGGCAAGCTGGAGGCCGGCGAGACCGTGGAACAGGCCCTGCGCCGCGAGCTGCACGAGGAAATCGGCATCACGATTGCTGCGGTCCACCCGTGGAAGGTGGAGCTGGTGGATTATCCCCACGCGCTGGTGCGACTGAACTTCTGCAAGGTGTTCGACTGGAGCGGCGAACTGCACATGCGCGAAGGCCAGCAGTTTGCGTGGCAGCATTTGCCGGTGGCGGTCCAGCCGGTGTTGCCGGGGACCTTGCCGGTACTGGACTGGTTCGCCCAGGAGCGGCAGTTTGCTGGCGCGACCTGCGCAGCGGCTTGACCGTGCTTCTGAGGCTGAAGTGTCTGCTCCGTTATTGATAGCGTCTTACGCTTGCTGAATAAGGGCTGGAGGCCCTTTTTTCATGTCACTGGGGCGCTGACAGACGGATCAGCCTGTGAATTCCCACAATTTTCGTGCGCCCAGCACCGCGTCCGGGTAGGCTGCCTTGCCGCGGGAACCGTTGTAGCGGCCCAGGCCCATGAACAGGTCACCTTTTTCCCGGTCCAGGTAGTGGCGCAGGATCACGCAGCCAAAACGCAGGTTGGTCTGCATGTGAAACAGCTTGCCGGGGTCGCCATCACCGATCACGCGGGTCCAGAAGGGCATGACCTGCATGTAGCCGCGCGCGCCGACGCGGCTGACCGCGAACTTGCGGAAGTTGCTCTCGACCTGGATCAGGCCCAGCACCAGCGCCACGTCCAGGCCGGCGCGTTTGCTTTCGTACCAGACCGTTTGCAGGAACTCCTTGCGGATTTGCCACTCCGGCTTTTTCTTCCTGAGCCGGTCGCTCATGGCGCCCAGCCAGCGCAGATAGGCCAGCCGGCTGTCGGTGTCGCGGAATTCGGGAATCGGCGGTGCCTGGCTCAGGATGGCGGAACTCAGCGCGGTGCGCACCGAGTCGATCAGCGGTTCCTCAATCTGTGCACCGGCTAAAACCTGCTCTGAAAAAAATAGCAAGGAAGCGCCAGTGGACAGGGCCTGGAGGCACTTTCTCCTCGTCACTTTCAGGGGAGCAGGCGCCAGAGCCCTCATGCGGCCAGTTTGCCCTTCAGGAAGGCAAGGATGTCGCTGCTGGCCACGTTGCTGGAGGCCGTGTCGCGGCGGTGCTGGTACTCGACCTGGCCGTCCTTGAGGCCGCGGTCGCCGATGGTGACGCGGTGCGGCACGCCGATCAGCTCCCAGTCGGCAAACATCGCGCCAGGGCGCTCGCCGCGGTCGTCGAGGATGACGTCCACACCGGCAGCCAGCAGCTCGCCATGGAGTTTCTCGGCCGCTGCCTTGACCTCAGGGAAGCGGTCCGGGCTGATCGGGCACAGCACCACGGTGAAGGGCGCGATCGCATCGGGCCAGATGATGCCGCGCTCGTCATGGTTCTGCTCGATGGCGGCGGCCGGCAGGCGCGTGATGCCGATGCCGTAACAACCCATCTCGAGAAACTGCGGCTTGCCGTTTTCACCAAGAAAGGTGGCATTCATCGCCTGGCTGTACTTGGTCCCCAGGTAAAACACCTGGCCGACCTCGATGCCGCGCTCGATCGCCAGCACACCCTGGCCATCGGGCGAGGCATCGCCGGCGACGACATTGCGCAGGTCGGCGACCAGCTCGGGCTCGGGCAGGTCCCGGCCCCAGTTGACGCCGGTCAGATGGAAGTCGGGCTCGTTGGCGCCGCAGACCCAGTCCGCCATGGCGGCGACTTCGCGGTCGGCGACCAGCCTGACCGGCTTTTTCAGGTTCAAGGGGCCGAGGTAGCCCGGCTTGCAGCCGAAGTGGTCCTCGATTTCCGGCAGGGTGGCAAACCGAAAACCGGCCAGGCCGGCGACCTTGCCGACCTTGACTTCGTTCATGTCGTGGTCGCCGCGCAGCAGCAGCAGCCAGACCTGGGTTTTTCTGACCTTGCCAGTCTCGTCGAGCTCGTCGGTGGCCAGCACCAGCGACTTGACCGTGGCCGCAAGCGGGATGGCCAGCAACTCGGCCACCTCGCCGCAGGTCGCCTTGCCCGGTGTGGCGGTTTTTGTCAGGGCCTGCGCGGCGGCCTTGCGTTCGCCCCGGGGCGCCAATGCCTCGGCTTTTTCCATGTTGGCGGCGTAGCTGCTCTCCGGGCAATAAACGATGGCGTCCTCGCCGGTGGCGGCGATCACCTGGAACTCTTCACTGAGGTCGCCGCCGATGGCGCCGCTGTCGGCCGCCACGGCCCGATAGCGCAGGCCGAAGCGGTCGAAGATGCGGCGGTAGGCGGCAGCCATGACCTGGTAGCTGGCCTTGGCCGCGGTCTGGTCGCGATCGAAACTGTAGGCGTCCTTCATGATGAACTCGCGTCCGCGCATCAGGCCAAAACGCGGACGCCGCTCGTCACGGAACTTGGTCTGGATCTGGTACAGGTTTTTGGGCAGCTGCTTGTAGCTCTTGATGTCCTGCCGCACCACGTCGGTGATGACTTCCTCACTGGTCGGCTGAACCACAAAATCGCGGCCGTGGCGGTCCTTGATGCGCAGAAGCTCCGGGCCCATTTTTTCGAAACGGCCGGTTTCCTGCCAGAGCTCGGCTGGCTGGATCACCGGCATGGTCATCTCGACCGCGCCGGCGCGGTTCATCTCGTCGCGCACGATGGCCTCGACCTTGCGGATCACGCGCAGCCCCATGGGCATGTAGTTGTAGATGCCGGCGCCCAGCTTCTTGATCATGCCGGCGCGCATCATGAGCTGGTGGCTGACCACCTCGGCGTCCGCGGGCGCTTCCTTGAGCGTGGAAATGAAGAACTGGGAGGCTTTCATGGCTTGTTTTTCTGGGCTTCGTGAAGTTTTTGGGACGACCGCCCCGGGGTGCGCTTGGCTCTGAGCATTCTGCTGTGCATAATGGACTCAGTTTAAAAAATTTGAGGTTTGATTATGCTTGACCGGGACGGCTTTCGGCCCAACGTCGGCATCATCTTGCTCAACCAGAGAAGTCAGGTATTTTGGGGCAAGCGCATACGCACCCACTCCTGGCAGTTTCCGCAGGGTGGCATTGACCGGGGTGAAAATCCCGAGCAGGCCATGTTCCGCGAATTGCATGAAGAAGTGGGGCTGCTGCCGCAACATGTGCAGGTGCTTGCCCGGACCCGGGACTGGTTGCGCTATGAGGTACCCGACCGGTTTATCCGCCGCGATGCGCGCGGACATTACAAAGGCCAGAAACAGATCTGGTTCCTGCTGCAGCTGGTCGGCCACGACTGGGACCTGAACCTGCGTGCGACCGACCACCCCGAGTTCGATGCCTGGCGCTGGAACGACTACTGGGTGCCGCTCGATGTGGTCGTGGAATTCAAGCGCGGGGTCTACGAAATGGCGCTGACGGAGCTGTCGCGTTTTGTGCCGCGTGCCGACAACCGTTTTGATGTCAGGCCGGACCACCGCAACCGTTACCTGCGCGGCGGCATGCGCCAGCGTGATCCGGCGGAGCCGGGCGAGCACGGCATGCATGCCACGGGCATGCCGGGCGCGTCGTTCGAGCTTCCTCCCGGTGCCACCTTTGAACCTGATCCGCAAACCAGCCTGGCGGCCGCTTCACGAAATGAAAAACATGACCTTTAAATCGCTGGCGATGGCCTGCCTGCTGGGCCTGTCTGTCGCGGCCTGGGCGCAGCGGGATGCCGAACTGGCCGACTGGAAGGAAGAGGCGGTACCGCCGCCGCCGGCCTTCGATGCCGGCAAGCTGCTGACCTTCGATGTCTCGCAGGCATCGTCGCTGGCCTATGGTGTGGATCCGGCGACGCTGCGCATCTCGAAAGACGGTGTGCTCAGCTACGTCATGGTGGCCACCAGTGCCAGCGGTGCGCGCAACGTGATGTATGAAGGCATACGCTGCGTGACCGGCGAGGTCAAGACCTATGCGCGCTACAGCCCGTCGGATGCGTGGAGCCCGGTGGCAAAACCTGAATGGCGCTCGATGTTCGACAACATGCCGTCCAAACATGCGCTGGCTTTCGCCCGGGCCGGCGCCTGCGACAACGCGGCGCAGGCCTCGTCGGTCGAGGAAGTTATCAGCAAGCTGAAATTCAACCGCTTTGCCCGCTTCAACTGGTAAGCACCAGGTTGGTCCGGTGGACCATCTCGGCTTCGCCGGTGTAGCCCAGCAATTTTTCAAACTCCGCCGAAGGCTTGCGGCAGATCAGCCGGGCCTCGGCGCTCGAGTAGTTGGCCAGTCCGCGCGCGATCTCGCTGCCTGCGGCGTCATGCACGGCAATCACATCGCCACGCGAAAACTCGCCGTGTACCGAGGTCATGCCGATGGGCAGCAGGCTCTTGCCTTCGTCGCGCACCTTGACGGCGGCGCCCGCATCCACCGCCACCGATCCGCGCAACTGCAGATGGTCGGCCATCCACTGCTTGCGCGCCTGGTTTTTCGGCGTCTGGGCCACCAGCAGGGTGCCGATGGCCTCGCCCTGGGTCAGGCGGATCAATGCGTTGGGTTCGCGCCCCCAGGCGATCACGGTGGATGCGCCCGAACCCGCGGCCCGTTTGGCGGCCAGGATTTTGGTGATCATGCCGCCCTTGCCGATGCTGGAGCCGGCGCCGCCGGCCATGGCCTCCAGCGCGGGGTCGCCGGCGACGGCCTCATCGATGAAGCGCGCGCCAGGGTCTTTGCGCGGGTCGGCGCTGTACAGGCCCTTCTGGTCGGTCAGGATGATCAGTGCGTCGGCATCCACCAGGTTGGCCACCAGCGCACCCAGCGTGTCGTTGTCGCCGAACTTGATCTCGTCGGTCACCACCGTGTCGTTTTCATTGATCACCGGAACCACGCCCAGCTGCAGCAGGGTCAGCAGGGTGGAGCGGGCGTTGAGGTAACGCTCGCGGTCGGTCAGGTCGGCATGGGTCAGCAGCACCTGGGCGCTGCCGACACCGTTGTCGCGCAGCTGGCTCTCGTAGACCTGGACCAGGCCCATTTGCCCGACGGCGGCGGCAGCCTGCAGCTCGTGGATGGCCTTGGGGCGGGCCGCCCAGCCCAGCCGCTTCATGCCTTCGGCAATCGCGCCGCTGCTGACCATGATGACCTCACGGCCGCTTTTGACCAACACCGCCAGTTGCTGGCACCACAGGCCGATGGTGGCGGCATCCAGCCCGCGGCCCTCGTTGGTGACCAGGCTGGAGCCCACCTTGACCACGATGCGTCTGGCGTTCAGAAGAACCTGGGAAGCGGTGGTTTGCTGCATGTTCAGATGGTTTTTGTGCTCCAGCCCATACCAGGCGGGCGTGACTAGCTATGATTATTGTAGCGGTCTGGATCCCGCACCGGATCAGGGGGCGTCCGGGTCGCCCGGCAACTCGGCAAAACGCGGGTCGATCGCCTCGGGCGCCTGTTCGCTTTTCTGCACGCTCTTGACGTGCTGGTAAATCGTCTTGACCAGCTGTTCGCAGCCTTCCCGCGTCAGTGCCGAAATCTCGAACACCGGACCCTTGAACTTGAAACGCTTGACGAAATCCTTGACCAGCGCGGCGCGTTTGTCGGCGTCGACCATGTCCAGCTTGTTGAGCACCAGCCAGCGCGGCTTGTCGTAAAGCGCCGGGTCGTACTTCTTGAGTTCGCCGACGATGGCCTTGGCCTGTACCACCGGGTCCACGCTGTCGTCAAATGGCGCCATGTCGACGATGTGCAGCAGCAAACGCGTGCGCTGCAGGTGGCGCAGGAACAGGTGGCCCAGGCCGGCGCCTTCGGACGCGCCTTCGATCAGGCCGGGCAGGTCGGCGACCACAAAGCTCTGTTCGGGCCCCACGCGCACGACGCCCAGATTGGGGTGCAGCGTGGTGAAAGGATAGTCGGCGATGCGGGGGCGTGCGTTGGAAACGGCGGTGATGAAGGTGGACTTGCCCGCGTTGGGCATGCCCAGCAGGCCGACATCGGCCAGCACCTTGAGTTCGAGCTTGAGGCTTTTGCGCTCGCCCGGCCATCCCGGTGTCTTGCTGCGCGGCGCGCGATTGGTCGAGCTCTTGAAGCGCAGGTTGCCGAAGCCGCCGTCGCCGCCCTTGGCGATCAGCACTTCCTCACCGGGCACCAGCAGTTCGTAGAGGACCTCGCCGGTTTCGGCGTCGCTCAGGATGGTGCCCACCGGCATCTTGAGCATGATGTCGTCGCCCTTGGCGCCGAACATGTCCGAACCCATGCCGTGTTCGCCGTTGCGCGCTTCGTGGCGGCGTGAAAAGCGGAAGTCCACCAGGGTGTTCAGGTTGATGTCGGCCACGGCGTAAACATGGCCGCCGCGCCCGCCGTCACCGCCATTGGGTCCCCCGAATTCCTTGTATTTTTCGTGACGAAACGAGACGCAGCCGCTCCCGCCATCGCCGGCGGCGATGTCAATATAGGCTTCGTCAACAAATTTCATGGTTCTTGGAGGGGGCTGGTGGCAGGCGCCGCACCGGTACCCGAGGATAGTTTACAAATACGCAGGAAGGAGAGGCCAAAACAACAAAGCCCCGGCCAAGCGGGGCTTCGATGCCATCGAAGTGATCAGCTTACGCTGGCGTCACATTGACGGTGTGCTTGTTCAGCGCGCCCTTGACGGCAAACGAGACCGAACCGTCCACCAGTGCAAACAGGGTGTGGTCCTTGCCGATGCCGACATTGACGCCAGGATGGAACTTGGTGCCACGCTGGCGCACGATGATGCTGCCTGCATTGATCACTTCGCCGCCAAACTTCTTGACACCCAACATCTTGGGCTGCGAATCGCGCCCGTTTCGCGTAGAGCCGCCGCCTTTTTTCTGTGCCATTTTTTACTACTCCTTGGTGAGTCCTGGTGCTTCGCTGCTTAACCGACGATGGCGCCGATTTGCAGTTCAGTGAAGTTTTGCCGGTGACCCTGGCGTTTTTGGTAATGTTTGCGACGGCGCATCTTGAAGATGCGAACCTTGTCGTGCCTGCCCTGCGAAAGGACAGTAACCGTAACAGTAGCGCCGGACACCAAGGGCGTACCGACCGTGATTGTGCTGCCGGTTCCGACAGCCAATACCTGGTCAATAACGATCTCTTGGCCTACGTCCGCAGCAATCTGTTCTACTTTAATTTTTTCGCCAGTAGCAACTTTGTATTGTTTGCCACCGGTTTTTATGACCGCGTACATGTAAGACCTCTTATGTGAGTTCTGCGGACGGATTTCCACAGAGCCCTCGATTCTAGCACGGGACGCGAAAATGCTGTACTGCCGCCGGTCCGGCCTGCCGGGCGGGCCGGGAGGCGCCGCAGGCTTCCTATAATCTGGCCAACCTCTTGTCTGGACCGCCTTGACTGCCAATTCCTCTCGCACGGCCGCTGCGCTGGCCCTGATCGCCAGCGACATGCAAGCCATGGACGCGGTGATCGCGCGCCGCCTCAGCTCCGATGTTCCCCTGGTCAGCCAGGTGTCCCAGTACATCATCGCCGCCGGCGGCAAGCGGCTGCGGCCGGCGCTGCTGCTGCTGATGTGCGGCGCCCTGGATTACCGCGGCGACCAGCGCTTCAACCTGGCGGCTGTTGTGGAATTCATACACACGGCGACCCTGCTGCATGACGACGTGGTGGATGAGTCCACCTTGCGCCGGGGCCGGGCGACGGCCAACGCCTCGTTTGGCAACCCGGCCAGTGTGCTGGTCGGCGACTTCCTGTATTCGCGGGCTTTCCAGATGATGGTTGACGCCGGCGACATGCGCATCATGCAGACCCTGGCCGAAGCCACCAACATCATTGCCGAGGGGGAGGTGCTGCAGTTGATGAACATGCACGACGCCAGCCTGTCGGAAGAGGGCTACCTGCGCGTGATCCGCTCCAAGACGGCCAAGCTGTTCGAGGCCAGTGCCCGGCTCGCCGCCTTGCTGGCCGGGGCACCGCCTGCCATCGAGCAGGCGTGTGCCGACTACGGCCAGGCGCTGGGAACGGCTTTCCAGGTGATTGACGATGTGCTCGACTATGACGGTGATGCGGCCGAGATGGGCAAAAACCTGGGGGACGACCTGCGCGAGGGCAAGGCGACCCTGCCGCTGATCATCGCCATGCAGCGCGGCACGGCGGCCGAGCAGGCCACGATACGCCATGCCATCGAAACGGGCGGAACCGAGCGCCTGGCCGACATCGTCGCCATCGTCAGGCAAACCGGGGCCCTGCAGGCCACCCGCGATGCTGCGGCTGCCGAGGCGCAACGGGCCATTGCGGCCCAGGCGACCCTGGGACGCAACGCTTACAGCAACGCCTTGCTAGAATTGGCGTCCCAGCTGCTGCAGCGTCGTTCCTGACGCCGGACTGGACACCTGTCGGGGTGTAGCTTAGCCTGGTAGAGCGCTACGTTCGGGACGTAGAGGCCGGAGGTTCGAATCCTCTCACCCCGACCATTCATCGCCTGTTCGCGCCCACTCTTCCGGTTTCATTGTCGTCCTTCCAACACCGGGGTGGGGGCGGCCGCCATTTCGATTTACATCGCCGGAGCTATCAACGATGATGTCAATTTTGTCACTTTGAGATAGATTCGCAACCATGGCCGCCGTCGATACCGTCATCCACGCACCCGCTTTGCCCGGTCTGGGGCGGGCGTTGGTGATGGCGGGCAAGCTCGAACAAAAGGCCGCAGAGGACATTTTCCGCAAGGCCCAGAGCGGGCGGACCAGCTTTATCGCCGAACTGACCGGCTCCGGGGTGGTTTCCGCTTTTGACCTGGCGCACACCATGTCCACCGCGTTCGCGGCTCCGCTGCTGGACCTGGAAGCGATAGACACCCAGCGGCTGCCCAAAGGCCTGCTCGATACCAAAATCTGCCAGGCTTACCGCATCGTTGTGCTCAGCAAGCGCAGCAATCGCCTGATTGTGGCCACGGCCGACCCGTCGGATCAGGAGGCCGCGGAAAAAATCAAGTTTTCGACCCAGATGGGCGTGGACTGGGTGATTGCCGAATACGACAAGCTGTCCAAGATGGTGGAAGCATCGGCCACCACCGCGTCCGAGGCCATGGACAGCATCATTGGCGACGACTTCGAGTTCGACGAGTCGACCGCCGAGGCGGCCAGTGCCGACAGCAACGATTCCGGTGTGTCCGAGGTCGAAGACGCCCCTGTCGTCAAGTTCCTGCACAAGATGCTGCTCGATGCGTTCAGCATGCGCGCTTCGGACCTGCATTTCGAGCCCTACGAGCACACCTACCGGGTGCGTTTCCGGGTGGACGGCGAGTTGCGCGAAATCGCTTCGCCGCCGGTGGCCATCAAGGAAAAGCTGGCCTCCCGCATCAAGGTGATTTCCAAGATGGACATCTCTGAAAAGAGGGTGCCGCAAGACGGGAAAATGAAGCTGAAGATCGGCCCGGACCGGGTGATCGATTTCCGGGTCAGCACGCTGCCGACGATGTTCGGCGAGAAAATCGTAATCCGTATCCTGGACCCGAGCAGCGCCAAGCTGGGCATTGATGCGCTCGGTTACGAGCCGATCGAAAAGGAGCGCTTGCTCAACGCGGTGCAGCGGCCCTACGGCATGGTGCTGGTGACGGGCCCCACCGGTTCCGGCAAAACCGTGTCCCTGTACACCTGCCTGAACATCCTGAACAAACCCGGCGTGAACATATCGACCGCCGAAGACCCGGCCGAGATCAACCTGCCGGGCGTCAACCAGGTCAGCATGAACGACAAGGCCGGCCTGACCTTCTCGGTCGCCCTGAAAGCATTTTTGCGCCAGGACCCGGACATCATCATGGTCGGCGAGATCCGCGACCTCGAAACCGCCGAAATCTCCATCAAGGCCGCGCAGACCGGCCACCTGGTGCTGTCCACGCTGCACACCAATGATGCGCCTGCCACCCTGACCCGGCTGCGCAACATGGGGATTGCACCTTTCAACATCGCGTCCAGCGTGATACTGATCACCGCGCAACGCCTGGCGCGCCGCCTGTGTCCCAACTGCAAGGCCCCTGCAGACATTCCGCGCGAGACCCTGCTCGATGCCGGCTTCGAAGAGGATGATGTCGACGGCACCTGGACGCCTTACCGGCCGGTGGGCTGCTCCATGTGCAACAGCGGCTACAAGGGCCGGGTCGGTGTCTACCAGGTGATGCCGATCACCGACGAGATCCAGCGCATCATCCTGCGCGACGGCAGTGCGCTGGAAATCGCCGAGCAAGCCGCCAAGGAAGGTGTCAAGAGCCTCAGGGGAGCCGGCCTGCACAAGGTCAAGACCGGGCTGACCTCGCTCGAGGAAATTCTGGGCTGTACCAATGTCTAGGTCCGCCACGCCATCCCAGCCCGTCCAGCGCGGCAAACGCACCGGGCTTCCATCATCCTGCACGCACTAGCAAGAAGGCAACATGGCAACTGCAACATCCAGGGACGTCAAGGAATTTGTCTTCGAGTGGGAAGGGAAGGACCGCAATGGCAAGCAGGTCCGCGGGGAAACGCGGGCCGTGGGTGAAAACCAGGTCAAGGCCTCACTGCGCCGGCAGGGCGTGTTCCCGACAAAAATCAAGAAGCGCAGCATGCGCTCGGGCAAGTCCATCAAGCCCAAGGACATTGCCATCTTCACCCGCCAGCTGGCCACCATGATGAAGGCCGGTGTGCCCTTGTTGCAGTCGTTTGACATCGTCGGTCGCGGCAATGCCAACGCCAGTGTCACCAAACTGCTCAACGATGTACGCACCGACGTGGAAACCGGCACCTCCCTGAGCGCGGCTTTCCGCAAGTACCCCTTGTACTTCAACGCCCTGTATTGCAACCTGGTGGAAGCCGGTGAGGCCGCCGGTATCCTGGAGGCGCTGCTGGACCGCCTGGCGGTCTACATGGAAAAAACCGAGGCCATCAAGTCCAAGATCAAGTCGGCGCTGATGTACCCGATTTCGGTGGTCGTGGTGGCGTTTGTCGTGGTGGCGGTGATCATGATCTTCGTGATCCCGGCCTTCAAGCAGGTGTTCTCCTCGTTTGGCGCGGACCTGCCGGCGCCCACCCTGTTCGTGATCGCGATCAGCGAATTTTTTGTGGCGTACTGGTGGCTGATTTTTGGCGGGATCGGAGGCAGCATCTATTTTTTCATGCAGGCCTGGAAGCGCAATGAAAAGATGCAGCGCGTGATGGACCGCATCCTGCTCAAGGTGCCGGTGTTTGGCGCGCTGATCGAGAAATCCTGCATCGCCCGCTGGACGCGCACGCTGTCGACCATGTTCGCCGCGGGCGTGCCGCTGGTCGAGGCGCTGGACTCGGTCGGCGGCGCCTCCGGCAATTCCCTGTACGCCGATGCCACTGAAAAAATCCAGCAGGAGGTGTCGACCGGCACCAGCCTGACGGCGGCCATGGGCAATGCCAACCTGTTTCCGACCATGGTGCTTCAGATGTGTGCCATCGGCGAGGAATCGGGTTCGGTGGACCACATGCTCGGCAAGGCTGCCGATTTTTACGAGGCGGAAGTCGATGAAATGGTCGCCGGCCTGTCCAGCCTGATGGAGCCCATCATCATCGTGTTTCTGGGTGGTCTGATCGGCGGCATCGTGGTCTCCATGTACCTGCCGATCTTCAAGCTCGGCCAAGTGGTTTGATGCCGGAGCTGGTGTCCGGTCTGCCCGCGGGACTCGCCGCCACGCTGGCCGGTATTCTCGGCTTGCTGGTCGGCAGCTTCCTGAACGTGGTGATTTACCGCCTGCCGAAAATCATGGAGCGGCAGTGGGCGCTCGAATGCGCCGACATGTCGGGCACGGCGCCGCCTCCCGCCGAACGCTTCAACCTGATGGTGCCCCGGTCGCGCTGCTCCAGTTGCGGGCATGTGATCGCCTGGTATGAAAACATTCCCGTGCTGAGTTACCTGTTTCTCAAGGGGCAATGTTCGGTCTGCGGCACCAAGTTCGGTGTGCGTTATCCGCTGGTGGAGATCACGACGGGCGCATTGTTCTTCTTCTGCGCCTGGCGCTGGGGCCTGAGCTGGACGGCACTGGCCTGGAGCGGTTTTTCGGCGGCGCTGGTGGCGCTGGCAATGATCGACTGGGACACCACGCTGCTGCCGGACGACATCACACTGCCGCTGCTCTGGGCCGGCCTGATCGTGGCGGTGCTGGGCTGGAATCCCATGGTCAGCCTGAGCCATGCGCTGTGGGGCGCCGTCGCGGGTTACCTGTCGCTGTGGCTGGTGTACTGGGCGTTCAAGCTGGTCACCGGCAAGGAGGGCATGGGCTACGGCGACTTCAAGCTGTTTGCGGCCCTGGGCGCCTGGTTCGGCTGGTCGGCGCTGGTGCCCATCATCCTGATGGCCTCGGTCATCGGCGCGCTGGTCGGCATCACCATGAAATTTTCCAGCGGCTTGCGTGAAGGCGGCGTGGTGCCCTTCGGGCCTTTCCTGGCCGGCGCGGGGCTCACCGCCATGCTGTTTGGCCCCCAGGCCATCCTGCGCTTTATCGGGTTGTAAGGCATGCCGGCCTTGCGTGTGGGGCTCACCGGGGGCATAGGCAGCGGCAAAAGCACGGTGGCGGCCATGCTCGCGGAATGCGGCGCCGCCATCATCGACGCGGATGCGATCTCGCGCCGGACCACCGCCCCCGGCGGGGCTGCCATCCCCCTGATCTCCCGGCACTTTGGCGCGGAACTGGTGACGGACCAGGGGGCGCTGGACCGCGACCGCATGCGCGAACTGGTTTTCAGCGATCCCGACGCCAAACGCCGGCTGGAAGCCATCATCCATCCGCTGGTCGGTGCGGAGACCGTGCGCCAGGCGGCGCAGGCGGAGGAAGCGGGGTACCGCTGCATCGTTTTTGATGTCCCGCTGCTGGTCGAGTCCGGCCGCTGGCGCCAGCAGGTGGCCCAGGTGCTGGTGGTGGATTGCAGCGAAGAGGCGCAAATCAGCCGGGTGATGGCCCGCAATGGCTGGACCCGGGAGCAGGTCAGGCAGGTGATGGCCGGACAGGCCAGCCGCAGCCAGCGCCTGGCTGCGGCGGACGTCTGTCTGGCCAATGACGGCGCGGTCTCGCTGGCTGCGCTGGCGCGGCTGGTCCGGCAGGTAGCGCAACGCTTCGGGCTATGATGGGCGACCCTTCCGCTGAAAAAGATATATCGCAGTGATTCTTTACGAATATCCCTTCAACGAACGCATTCGCACGTATTTGCGGCTTGAGCACCTTTTTCACCGCCTTGGCGAACTGGCAGCGCGGGACCATCCGACCGACCACCACTACGCGATCACCACGATTTTTGAGGTGATGGATGTGGCGGCCCGCGCCGACCTGAAAACCGATGTGCTCAAGGACCTGGACCGGCAAAAACACCAGCTCAACGGCTACCGGGGCAATCCCGCGATTTCCGAAGCGGTGCTCGATGAGGTCACGGCCCAGCTCGACGAATGTTTTGCCACGCTGACCGGCCTGCCTGGAAAAGCCGGCCAGTCGCTGACCGAAAACGACTGGCTGATGAGCATACGCAGCCGCATCGGCATTCCCGGCGGCACCTGCGAGTTCGACCTGCCGGCGTATTTCGCCTGGCAACATTTCGATGCGGCCACGCGGCAGAAGGATTTGCAGCGCTGGATTGCCACCCTGGTGCCGCTGGCCGAGTCGGTGCGCATGCTGCTCAAGCTGCTGCGCGACTCCGGCCTGCCGCAAAAGGTGGTGGCCACCGGCGGGCAGTACCAGCAGACCCTGCCGCAGGGCCGCACCTTCCAGTTGCTGCGCCTGCGCATCGACCCCGGGCTGGGGCTGATCCCTGAAATCAGCGGCAACCGCCTGATGGTGTCGGTCCGCCTGATGCGCCATGAAAGCGACGACCGGCTGCACGCATCGACCGATGATGCGGCATTTGAACTGACACTCTGCTCCTGAGCGGCGCAGAGGTCCCCCGGCTCGAGCCAGCGATGAGTTCCGATTCAGCAAAACCCAAAATCGTGGTCTGCCCGACCTGTGGCGGGCCCAGCGTCTACGCGCCGGACAACCGCTTCCGGCCGTTTTGCAGCGAGCGCTGCAAGAACGTCGACCTGGGCGCCTGGGCCAGCGAGGGCTTTCGCTTGCCGGCCGATGCACCGCCCGATGACCAGGTGTACGGCGACGCCAAACTGCAGTAAAACACGGCCTGTGTGCAGGCAGGCGGCATCAGCCGCCATCTCTCAGGGAGCGTGAAATGACTGGATTCTCAATGTGTTTCCGGCGTGGCTTGCTGGTGGCTTCGGCCACAGCCTTGTGCCTGGGGCTGTCGGCCGGCCCGGGTCTCGCAGCCGGTGAAAAAGCCAAAAAAACCTCAACCGTGAAGAAACAGGGCAGCACCAAGTTCCTGCCGGGATCGCAGGAAACCCGCAAGGAGCGCAGCGAGCGGCTCAAGCGGGAGTGCAAGGGCCGGGTCAATGCCGGCGCCTGCACGGGTTACACCGGCTAGGTCGACGCAGCGCACCGAGCCGGCATCACCCGGCAATCAGGCCGACGGGGTGCCCAGGACCTGCTGCAACTCGCCGTTCTCGTACATCTCCATCATGATGTCCGAGCCGCCTATGAATTCACCCTTGACGTAGAGCTGGGGAATCGTCGGCCAGTTGCTGTATTCCTTGATGCCATTGCGGATCTCGGGATCTTCCAGCACGTTGACGGTGGCGGGTTTGCTCACGCCGCAGGCCTTGAGCACCTGGATCGCGCGGCCGGAGAAGCCACACATCGGGAACTGGGCCGTGCCTTTCATGAAAAGCACCACCTCGCTGGATTTCACGATCTGGTCTATGCGTTGCTGGGTATCACTCATGGTGGATCCTTGGAAGGTATGGCGCCGTTGCCGCGCGGATCAGGCTGATCTGGCGGCCATCCATGGCAAATGGATTTCAACGGCGGAAAATCAATGCTTGATTATCCTGCCGTTTGCTGCAGGCCGCCTTCACCCCGGCCAGCAGCCGCCGGAACAGCGGGCTATGCCTGCCAGATCAGCCCGGCTCTGGACCTCGCCAAAGCCCTGTCTGACCAGCAATTCGCGCACCGCCTCCGCCTGGTCGTAGCCGTGTTCCAGCAGCAGCCAGCCCTGCGCATGCAGGTGCGCAGGGGCCTGGGCAACGATGGTCCGGATGTCGTCCAGGCCGTCCGGGCCGGCGGCCAAGGCGCTTTGGGGCTCATGTTTCAGCGCGGCCAGATGTTCATCATCGCTGGCGACATAGGGCGGATTGCTGACGATCAGGTGAAAGTGTCCACTTACATTGCTTAGCCAGCTGCCTTCGATGAATTGAACATCCAGGCCCAGGCGCCCGGCATTGCCGCTTGCCACTGCCAGGGCAGCGGCGCTGGCATCCACGGCAGTGAGCGCCAGGGCGGGACGGGTTTTTTTGAGCGCCAGCGCAATCGCGCCACTGCCGGTGCCCAGGTCCAGAATACGCGCGCTCGCCGGCATGGCGGGCGCTGACAGGGTTTCCAGTGCCCAGTCCACCAGGGTCTCGGTGTCCGGGCGCGGCACCAGCACGCGTCCATCGATCTGAAGCTGCAGGCCGTAGAACTCCTTGCTGCCGACGAGGTAGGCCAGTGGTTCGCCAGCCGCGCGGCGCAGGCTCAGCGCCCGGAACCGGTCGGCGGCTTCGCCGGGCAGGCTGTCGCCGTCATGCGCCAGCAGCCAGCCCCGGTCGCTGTCGGGCCGGCCCAGCACGTGCAGCAACAGCAGCTGGGCGTCCAGCCGATCCAGACCCAGCGTTTGCGCCGCTGCCAGCGCATGGCTCAGGGTGGCCGGAAGGGGCGGGGTACTCATGATTGCTATCAATTCAGGAGCTGCTTGCGCTTGCCAGGCAAGGGCTGGAGGTGGATTTCGCTCATGATGTCAGCTGGTCGAAGCCGATTCCAGCTCGGCCAGCAGTTCGGCGCCGCGCGCCACCTGCAGCGCGGTCACCACGTCGTCGAGGTCGCCTTCCATGATGGCCAGCAGCTTGTACAGCGTCAGGTTGATGCGGTGGTCGGTGAGACGCCCCTGCGGGAAGTTGTAGGTGCGGATGCGATCGCTGCGGTCGCCGCTGCCGATCAGGCCCTTGCGGGTGGCGGCATCCTTGGCGGCGCGTTCGGAGCGGTCTTTTTCATGGATACGGGCGGTCAGCACCTTGAGCGCCTGCGCCTTGTTGCTGTGCTGGCTGCGGCCGTCCTGGCACTCGGCGACGATGCCGGTCGGCAAATGCGTGATGCGCACCGCCGAGTCGGTCTTGTTGATGTGCTGGCCGCCGGCGCCGCTGGCGCGGTAGGTGTCGATGCGCAGGTCGGACGGGTTGATCTGGATGGCGACCGCCTCGTCCGGTTCGGGCAGCACCGCGACGGTGCAGGCGCTGGTGTGAATGCGGCCCTGGGTTTCGGTAGCCGGCACCCGCTGCACGCGGTGGCCGCCGGATTCGAAACGCAGCTTGCCGTACACCCCCACGCCCATCGGATCGGTGGCGCCGTCGATGCGGACCACCACTTCCTTGTAGCCGCCGAGCTCGCTCGGCGATTCGCTGATGATTTCGACGGTCCATCGCTTGCGCTCGGCAAAGCGCGAGTACATGCGCAGCAGGTCGCCGGCGAACAGCGCCGACTCGTCGCCGCCGGTGCCGGCGCGGATCTCGATGAAGGCCGGGCGCGCATCGTCCGGGTCTTTCGGGATCAGCATCAGCTGCAGGTCCGCGTCCAGGCCGGCGATGTCGGCCTGCGCGGCGCTGATTTCCTCTTCCGCCATGGCGGCCATCTCGGGGTCGTCTTTCGCCTCGGCCAGCATGGCCTGCGCGCCGGCCAGGTCGGCCTCGCGCGC
>JAUXPP010000052.1 GCA_030683705.1 Polaromonas sp.
TGTCCTTGCACTCGTCATAGACACGCGCTTTGCCTTGCGTCGCTTGTTCGGTGGAGACGACGGAGGGCAGTTCCTCGTAGTCGACCTGCATCAGCTCTGTCGCATCCTGCGCCTGCGCCAAGGTGTCGGCGACGATGAAAGCGACGGTGTCGCCGATGAAGCGCACATGCGTGTCGGCCAGCACCGGGTAGCGCGGCTTGAACATCGGCGAGCCATCGCGCAGCTTCAAACCGGGGTGCGACATCAGATCGCCGAGGCCGGCCGCTTGCCAGTCGGCGGCGGTGATGACGGCGAGCACGCCGGGCGCGGCCTTGGCGGCGGCGGTGTTGATGCTGTTGATCTTCGCGTGGGCATGCGGCGAGCGCACGAACACCGCATAACTCTGGTTGGCCAGCGTGATGTCGTCGGTGTACTGGCCGCCGCCGGTCAGGAAACGGTAGTCTTCCTTGCGGCGGACCGAAGTGCCGATATTCGGCAGGTTGATGAAGTCGGATGCACCCATGTGTGTACTCCTGGAAATGGGAAAGTTCGGTGGACGGCGGCCGCAGGATGGCGGTGCCGCAAGCTTGGGGTCGGCGCGCGCCGGCTCAGGTCGCCATGGCCGCAGCGCCCTGCTGCACCGCCTTGACGATGTTCTGGTAGCCGGTGCAGCGGCAGATGTTGCCCTCGAGCAGCTCGCGGATTTCGCCTTCGCCGGCTTTCGGGTGGTGCTTGCACAGGTCCACCGCGCTCATGACCATGCCGGTGGTGCAGAAGCCGCATTGCAGGCCGTGGCATTCCTTGAAGGCCGCCTGCATCGGGTGCATGGTGCCGTCGGCCGCGGCCAGGCCTTCGATGGTGGTGATGTCGGCGCCTTCGGCCTGCGCCGCCAGGATGTTGCAGGACTTGACCGCCCGGCCGTTCATCAGCACGGTGCAGGCGCCGCACTGGGCGGTGTCGCAACCGACGTGGGTGCCGGTCATCTGGAGCTGCTCGCGCAGCACCTGGACCAGGAAGGTGTTGGGCGGCGTCTCCACGCTTTTGGCTTTGCCGTTGACTTTGAACTGAACTTGCATGGGCTTGTCTCCTGATGGCTTTTGGTGTTGGCTCCGGTCATTGTTGAAGTGCACCCCGCCTGCCCGCCTAGGTTAAACCCTAGGAGCTTGCCAAAGCCTGGTGAAATTCTCAAAATGGAACATTCCCGGGCCTTATCGGCGCCCTGCACAACCGGGCCGGCTCTGGTAGGCTGCGTCCACCGCACGAGAACCCATGCTGACCGTCCTCCCGCCCTCCCCCGACCAGCGCCTGCAGCAGATCGCGCACGCGCGCCAGGCCGTATTGCAGGACCGCCAGGGCCTGTCCGGCCTGCTGGCCGAACCCTGGATAGAACGCTCCTGGCAGCGCTGCCTGGCCAGCGGCAAGACGCCGGACCAGGAAGTCGGCTTCGACATGCTGTCGCCGCAGGCCTTGCGCCGCACCGAGGAGGCCAACCATGTGCTGGTGCAGGCTGCGCGGCCGGTACTGGAAAAGCTGGGCGCCGCGATCGCCAGCACCCGCTACTTCGCCATCCTGACCAACGCACAGGGCGTGGTGGTCGACGTCAACGGCGCCATCGACAGGCGCGACCGGCGCGCCGACCTGATCACCCGCATCGGTGTGGACCTGTCCGAGGACAGCGTCGGCACCACTGCCATCGGTGCGGCGCTGACCGAGCTGCAGCCGGTCTGGCTGCACCGCGGTGAACACTTTTTCAACGCCAACGCGGCCTACAGTTGCGCCGGCGCCCCGCTGTTCGGCCCGGACGGCCGCTGTGCCGGCATGCTGGACCTGACCGGCGTGGACACGGTGGAACGCCCGGAGCTCAAACACCTGGTGGTGCAGTCGGCGCGCAGCATCGAAAACGCGCTGATCCAGAGCCGCCCGCACGACCTGCTGATCCGCCTGAACTGGTCCAGCCACAGCCTGGGCGACGACATGGACGGGCTGATCGGCCTGGACCCTGACGGCTGGGTGCTGGGTGCCAACCCGGCGGCGCGACAGATGGTGCCTGCGCTGCAGGCCGGCGGCCCGGCCGTGGTGCACTGCAGCGAGCTGTTTGCCATGCCCTGGGAGATGCTGTTCGATGCCGCGAAAAGCGGCACCCTCGGTGAGCCCCAGGCCATCGACGTCCCGCTGTGGTCCGGCCTGCGCCTGCATGCCTTGCCCTTGCTGCGCGGGCAGGTGGCCTTGCCGGGCCGGTTGGGCCAGCGCGCGGCAGCGCCGGCGCTGCCGCTCAAGGACGTCGAAACGGCCTTGATCCGCAAGGCGGTCAACGAAGCCAAGGGCAACGTCATGAAAGCCGCGCGCGCGCTGGGCATCAGCCGTGCCACGGTGTACCGCCGGCTCGGCGGCAAGGTCAAATAATCAGTGCTTGTGGCCGGCGCCATGGGCCGGCATGGCGGCGCCGGGTGGCGTCGCGGCAACCGGCAGCACCAGCTCGAGCCTGCTCTCCTGGCCCTTCGCGTCCCGCAGTGTCAGTGTCAGCGGCACCGTACTTCCCTTGGGCAAGGCCTGCTTGAGTTCCATCAGCATCACGTGGTAGCCGCCCGGCTTGAGCTGCACGGTTTTGCCGGCAGGCAGGTCCAGCGCCGGCACGGCGCGCATGCGCATGACGTCGCCCTCCATCTTCATTTCATGGACTTCAACCACGCCGGCCAGCGGCGAAGACGCACCCACGATTTTTGCGCCGTCTTTGGCCGTGAGGCTCATGAAAGCGCCGGTGCCCGACTGGCCGGGCACGGCAGTGCGGACCCAGGCGTCCTTGACGTCAACGGTCTGGGCCTGGGCGACAGCACTCGTGAGCGCCAGCAGCGCGGTGATGATTCTGATGTTCATGGTATGTCCTTTGAAGTGAGAGTGGATAAAACAGCAAGAGTTCAGTGGTGGGGATGGACGGTCGCAGCAGGCCCGACCTGCAGCAGCACCGCCGGGAATTTCAAACCGTGCGTGGACAGGCCCGACGCGGGAATGTCAGACCAGTTGTTGCGGCCGTTTTCGCAGGTCTGCAGCACCTTGAACCAGAGCGGCCCTGCGGCTTCGGGTGTCTTGCCGCGCAACACGAATTCGTCAGAAAACGCGTCCGGCAGCGCGGCGTCCTTGCCGGCTGCCTGCCAGCTCACCAGCGTCACGTCTTCGGTGACCTGGCGGCCGTGGCTGTCATGGGGTTTGGCAAGCTTGCCGAGCTGCGTGCTCACCGTCCAGCCGGGCTTGGGATAGGGCTTGCTGCCCAGGAAGCCCGCCGGGATCTGCACTGCCACACCGGTGGTGGGCGAGCCCTGGCAGCCGTGGCCGACCACAAACACCGCCTTGTAGTGGCTGCCGGCGGGCGCGTTTTTGTTTTCCAGAACGATGTGGGGAAAAGCGGGTGCAGCCCACGCCAGTAAGGCGCAAGCAGCTATGGATTTAATAACAATCAGGGAAGCCATGAAGAGTCTTTCAGAAGGAAGGGTCAGGTCCGGTCTCACACGTCCACCTTCAGCTCGGCCATGAAGGTGCGCTGCGGATAGGGGTGGAAGTTCCAGTAGCGGTAGTTGTTCAGGTTGTCGATGCCGAAGGCCGCCGTCCACCGCTTGTCCACCTTGTAATGAAAGCGCACGTCGGTGACGAAATACTTGCTGGTGCCCATGTAGGCGAAGCCGTTGACGTCGCTGTTGTCCAGGCTGGCGAACTGCCTGCCGCTGTAACGCGCGGCGAGGGTTCCGGTCCAGGCCGGATCGAAGCGGTAGCTGGCCAGCGCGGTGGCACGCCAGACCGGCACGCGCGGCTGGTACTTGCCGACGGTGTCGCCGGGCGTGGTCACGAAGCCGCTGTTTTCCCTGATACGCGAATCCGCATACGTCACGCTGCCGCTGAAACCCAGGCCCTTGCCCACTGTGGCCCTCAGCAGGTCGCTGCCGCTGAAGGCCACTTCCAGCCCCTTGGTCTGGATACGCCCCACGTTCTGCACGCGGCTGATGTTGCTGTTGGCGGCCGCATCGAACCTGAGCTGCGAATACAGCGCGTCGCGCGTGGCCTCGGTGAACAGCGTGAAGCGCAGCACGCTGTTGCCGAAGTCCTTCTCCGCCGTGAGTTCAGTGGTCCAGGACTTTTCGGGCCTCAGGTTTGGGTCGTTGACGTACTGCGCGTTGACGGTGGCGGTGGCGCCGTACAACTCGCCGACAGTCGGGAAACGCACCGCGCGGCCGGTCGAGGCCTTGAGCGTGGTGTCGGCCGTCCACTGCCAGGACAGTGCCGCTTTTGGCGACACCGCGCTTTCGCTGCGTGCAGCATAGGCGGCGTTGGCCGCGTTGCCGGGAGCGAAGGTCGTGAACCCGTTCGAGGCGTGCCAGTTCTCCACCCGCATGCCCAGCACGGTTTTCCACTTCGGCGCAAAAGCCCAGGCGTCCTGCGCATACACGCTGCGCAACTGCGTGCGGCCGCCGACCTCGCTGACCAGCGTGCCGGCGCTGCCGCTGAACCAGTTGCCCGCGGTATTGGACTTGAGGATGCGCAGTTTGTAGCTGTCCTGCTGGTAGCCGAAGTCGACGAGGTGTGCGCCCGACACGCCCTGGGGCCGCCAGATGCCCTTGAGCGCCAGGTTGTTCCAGCCGGTGCCATCCTGGTCCTGCAAGGTGCCAGCGCCCCCGCTCAGCGAGGCTGGCTGGGCCGTGGTGGATGCGCGGATCTGGTCGGTCTGGTAGCCGTACGCACTCGCAGCCACCTCCCAGTCGAACACCCCTTTGGTGTGGGACTTGAGCGACAGGCCGTGCATCACATGGGTCAGCATTTCGTTGCTCACACCAAAATCGCTGGCCGCCAGGTTGTAGCCCCGGCCGTCGATGCTGACATTGCCGCTGTACACCGGGCTACCTCCCGCGTTGCGAAGATAAGTTTCCGAACGGTTCTGTGAGTTGTTGTCCCAGTAGCCCAGGGTGTAGCTGGCACGCACCGTCGGCGACAAGTCATAGGCCACTTTGAGCTTGACGTGCTCCTGCTGCGTCTCGTACTGCGTGGCGCCGCCGACCAGCAGCCAGGGCTGGTTGCGGGTGTTCAGCCCCGCCACGGCGCCGGTCACCGGCACCGCGCCTGCTGCGGGCGCGGCCGTGCTGAGCAGCCGGGTGGTGAAGGTCAGCGGCTGGCCGGAGCTGTGGGTGCGGTTCAGGTTGAGGAACCAGGACCAGTCGCCGCTCCTGTTGCCGAGCGAGGCGCTGGCCTGGCTGCCGCCGTAAGGGCTGTCGCTGCCGTAGAGCCTGAAGTTCTGGCTGAAGCTACCGAGCTTGGCGTGGGCCTCGAAGCGGGTCGGCATGCGGGTGACGTAATCGACCACCGCGCCCACCGAGTTACCCGGGTAGGCGGCGGAAAACGGGCCGTAGAGCACATCGACGCGCTCGATTTCTTCCGGCGTCACCAGGCCCCAGCGCGGGGCGTAATTGGTGCCGTTGGCAATGCCGTTGCCCAGGTAATTGGACAGCAGGATGCCGTCGGCGTACACCGCCGAACGCGCGCTGTTGCCGGTGCCCGAGGCACGGCTGGACAGGATGGCGTGGTTGTAGTCGCCGATGTAACGCTTGCGCACCAGCAGGCTGGGCAGGTACTTGAGCGCGTCTTCGCTGTCGGTGGCGTTGATGTTTTGCTCGATCTGCTCCCGCGTCACACCTTCGATGGTCGCGGGAATCTGCGTCGGCAGCGAGGTCGGCTGGCCACTGGTCACGGTGACCATGCCCAGCGACTTGACGGGCGCGCCGTCAGGGGGGTGGTGCTGCGCCAACGCGGCTGGAGCCAGCAGCGCGGCGGCTATACCGTGGAGGGAAAAGGAAAAAGGGGCGCGGGTAAAGCGCATGGAGTCCACACTTTGAATGAAGAAGGGGCCTTGTTGCCCGGTTTGTCATCCCGGACCAGATCCGGGATCCATGCCGCATGAACCACAGTCCGGGTCCACGAGGATGGATTGCGGGTCAAGCCCGCAATGACAGCTGCTGGTTCAGTTCAAAGTACAGGCGGGCCGCGGCTGAACGGGAGCCCCGGCGACGAGGCGGAGCGGACCGCATCCCCGAACAGCATCGCCATCGCGGTGCCGGTGGCCAGGCAAGGGCCCGGCTGCTGCAGCGGCGGCATGGCCAGCCCGGCCGAGCCGCACAGGTCGCAGTGGCCCGTGGCCGGCGAGGCATCGTCGCTGCCGGCCTGTCCTCCAGCGCTTGCGCTGCACAGCCCGCCGAGCTGGCCGGTGCGCACGTCCTCGGCCAGCATGGACACCGGCGCGAGCAGCGCGGCGAACACGGCCACAAACCCCAGCCACGCGGCGAGGCGGGCCCAGAGCGGTCGGGAAGACGGGTAAATCGGCACCGGGTGATTATAGGGAGCTGCACCGACCGGCACAAAATGCTACAAAATCAGGAGCTAGCTACGCCCGTCAGATAAGGGCTGCAGGCCGATTTAATTCATAATGGCAGGGAAAGGGCCCACGCCACATGTTCACGCACCACCTCACTGGCATGATCCCGCCGCGTCAGCAGCGCCGCCCGCAGCGTGCCCGCTTCATCGGCGCCCGCCCGGATCGCATTGCCCAGGCTGACGGCGATGTTGCGCAACCAGCGCTCGTGGCCGATACGCCGGATGGGGCTGCCTTCGGTGCGGCGCAAGAACTCTTCTTCACTCCACGCAAACAGCGCCACCAGTTGCTGCCCGCTCAGGCCTTCACGTTCGTCGAAATCCGGCAAGGCGCTGCGCTGGGCGAATTTGTTCCAGGGACAGACCAGCTGGCAGTCGTCGCAGCCGTAGATGCGGTTGCCGATCAGCGGCCGCAGCTCCAGCGGGATGGCCCCCGCGTGTTCGATGGTCAGGTAGGAGATGCAGCGGCGCGCATCGAGCCGGTGCGGCGCGACGATGGCCCGGGTCGGGCAAATGTCGATACAGGCGCTGCAGCTGCCGCAGTGCGGCGTGACCGGCTCGCTGGGCGGCAGCGCCACATCGACATAAATTTCGCCCAGGAAAAACATGGAACCGGCTTCGCGATTGAGCAGCAGCGTGTGTTTGCCGCGCCAGCCCTGGCCACTGCGCGAGGCGAGTTCGGCCTCCAGCACCGGCGCCGAGTCGGTAAACACGCGGTGGCCCAGTGGCTGCACATGGCCGGCGATCTGTTCGGCGAGTTTCTGCAGGCGGGTGCGCATGACCTTGTGGTAGTCGCGGCCCCGCGCATAGACCGATACGATGGCTTCGCCCGGCCGCGCCAGCCGCGCCAGTTCCATGGCCTGCCACTGGCCGGGCGCCTGCGGCGTGGATGCGGGCAGGTAGTCCATGCGCGCAGTGATCACGCTGACGGTGCCGGGCACCAGCTCGGCCGGGCGCGCGCGCTTGAGGCCGTGCGCCGCCATGTAGTTCATGCCACCATGGAAGCCGGCCGCGAGCCAGGCCGATAATCCCGGTTCCGCCGATGAGAGATCAACGCCTGTGATGCCGATTTGCGAAAATCCAAGCTCGCGCCCCCAAGTTTGAATTTGAGAAACGAATTGATGGCCAGTAACGATCACCCGCTCATTGTAAAAAGGATTGCCTGGGCAACCGAAGGCGATACCCGGGCCTTTGCCGCGGCGCTCGCCGCGAAGTTGCAAGGCAGCGCTGCCACACATGTGTTGATCGAATTGCACGGCGACCTCGGCAGCGGCAAGACCACCTTTGCGCGGCACCTGCTCGCCGCCCTCGGGGTCACCGGCCGCATCAAGAGCCCGACCTATGCAGTGGTCGAGCCCTACTCGGTCGACGGCGCACCCGGCGGTCCGCTGGACATCTGGCATTTCGACTTCTACCGCTTCAACGATCCGGACGAGTGGGAAGAAGCCGGCTTTCGGGACATCTTCGCCAGCCCCGGCCTGAAGCTGGTCGAGTGGCCGGAAAAAGCCGGCGAACACCTGCCCGCAGCCGACCTCGACATCGCGCTCGAGCTGCAGGACGGGGACGCACGCGCCGTCACCCTCACCGCCCGCAGCGACGCCGGCAAGGCGCTGCTGTCATGAATGGCCGCCACACCGGACTGAGCCGGCGCAGCGCGCTGCAGATGGGCAGCCTGGTGCTGCTGCTGGGTGTGCAGCAAATCGCGCGCGGCCTGACCATCCTGGCGGTGCGGGTGTGGCCGGCCAAGGACTACAGCCGCGTCACCATCGAGTCCGATGCCGGGCTCAAGACCAAGTATTACTTCATCGCCGAGCCGCCGCGCCTGGCGGTGGACATCGAGGGCATCGACCTGATCCCCGCGCTGCGCGAGCTGGTGGCCAAGGTCAAGCCGGACGACCCGAACATCTCGGGCATACGCGTCGGGCAGAACGCGCCGGGCGTGGTGCGCCTGGTGGTCGAACTCAAGCAGCCCATGATGCCGCAGGTATTCAGCCTGCAACCGGTCGCGGCCTACCAGCACCGGCTGGTGTTCGACCTGTACCCGACCAGGGTCGCGGACCCGCTCGAGGCGCTGATTGCCGAGCGCCTGAAGGACAAGCCGGCAGCGCCCCCCGCGCCGGCGGCTGACCCGTTGGGCGAACTGATCGCCAAACAGACGGACCGGCCGGCACCGGCCAGCCCGCCGCCCGCCGCGGTGGCAGACAAGGCGAATGTCCCTGCCGCTCCCCAGGCGCCGACCGAAACCGTGGGCGCGGGCAGCCGCAACAAGACCGACCGCCTGATCATCGTGGCGCTGGACCCCGGCCATGGCGGTGAAGACCCGGGCGCCATCGGCCCGGGCGGCACGCGCGAAAAGGACGTGGTGCTGCAGATCGCGCTGCGCCTGCGCGACCGCATCAATGCCATTCCCAACATGCGCGCCTACCTTACCCGCGACGCAGACTTTTTTGTGCCGCTGCACATCCGTGTGCAAAAAGCCAGGCGCGTGCAGGCCGACCTGTTCATCAGCATCCACGCCGATGCGTTTTTCACGCCGAGGCCGCAGGGCGCCAGCGTGTTTGCGCTCAGCGAAAAAGGCGCGTCGAGCAGCGCCGCGCGCTGGATCGCCGACAAGGAAAATTCCGCCGACCTGGTCGGTGGTGTCAATGTCAAGGCCAAGGATGCGCAGGTACAAAAAGCGCTGCTCGACATGAGCACCACCGCGCAGATCAACGACAGCCTCAAGCTGGGCGGCGCCATGCTCGGCGAGATCGGCAGCGTCGGCAAGCTGCACAAGCCGCGTGTTGAACAAGCCGGCTTTGCGGTGCTCAAGGCGCCGGACATACCCAGCGTGCTGGTCGAAACCGCCTTCATCAGCAACCCCGACGAAGAGGCCAAGCTGCGCAGCGAGGCCTACCAGGTGCAACTTGCCGATGCGCTGATGCGCGGCATCACGCGTTACTTCGCAAAAAACCCGCCGCTGGCGCGCAACCGCCCCATGTAAAAACCCGCGGGCGGCGTGCGGTTCTGGCTGCCCGGTGATCCCGCAGCGAGCCGACATCCCGCGTAGCCGGTTTCCTACAGTCCGAAAACTCACCCAATCCTACAGTCGAGTCACAGGCAGACAGCTTGAATCCAGGCTTGAAACCAGTGCCTGCAACGCAATGAAGGTGAAGCACATGAAGACAAAACTTTTGATGGCAGCCGCTGCGGCCTCGCTGATTTCCCTGACCGCTTGCGGCACCAACCCGACCAACGCACAGATAGGCACCGCAACCGGCGCCGTGCTGGGCGGCGCGGCAGGTAGCGCACTCGGCGGCGGAACGCTGGGGACGGTGGGGGGCGCTGCTGCCGGTGCGGTGATCGGCAATGAGATTGGCAAACGTCAGGACCAGAAGAGGTAAATCGATGCGGGAAGCCCGACTCCCTTGGGAGCGTCACGCTACGCTGGCAATTCGCTTCTGACAGCAGCTTGGACTCCCCACTCCCAACCCCCCGCCCTTCCCTCGCCCCGCTGGGCGAGAGAAGGGAGCCTCATTTGGCCGCGTGCGCTGCGCTCGCGTGCAAACATGACCGTTCGTTGGGATTCCCGTCCTTGAAGCGCTCTGCGCTTCAAGGACTCCGGATTTCGT
>JAUXPP010000054.1 GCA_030683705.1 Polaromonas sp.
CCGAAATAGGCGGTATCGCCCAGGCCGGACGCCTTGAGGTAAGCCTCGGCGCGCTGAGCGATGGAACGCGGGTCGCGGTCGTAGGCCTTGCCGTCGGCGGGCTCGAGCACGTCGCCGCTCATGATCCGCGGGGTTTCTTCGAAGAAGGGGTCGATGTTGGCCGTTTTCGGGTCAGGCATCAGTTGCATGTCGGAGGCTTCAATGCCCTTCCAGCCTGCCACGGAGGAGCCGTCGAAGGCATGGCCCGAGGTGAATTTGTCTTCGTCAAAGTGGGAAACCGGCACGGTCACGTGCTGCTCTTTGCCCCGAGTGTCGGTAAAACGGAAGTCAACAAACTTGACTTCGTTTTCCTTGACCATTTTCATGACGTCTGCGACGGTCTTTGCCATCAGAATCTCCTGTTGCTGGATGGTGGATAAAAATTACTTCAGCTTCGGTGGGATGCACGTTTTGTGCCACACCCGATGGCGCTTTTTTCTGCCAAGCCTGCGATTGTGCCGTCAACTGGAGGCCATGGACACGCGGGAGCATGAGCCTGATCGAAAAATTGCCGGATTTTCCATGCACCGACAGAGTGCAAACATAAATGCACGTTATTGGTGCAATTAATCAACGCACCAATTCAGGGCCTAATTTGGCATTGAAGCTGTGCAAGCCGGCCAGCAGGGCCGGAAAAGCCGCGTTGACCGCCTCGGGCTGGCCCTTGACGCCCAGCTCGATATGACGGCCGTACTCGGGGTGATCCACGCTCGGCAGGCTGAACACCTTGACGCCGCTGTGGTCCGCCTCAATCGCGAGCATCAGCGGCGTCAGCACCGCCTCCATCGCACCCATGACGATGACCGATTTCTCGGTATAAGCTGATTTTTGGTGCAGATGGCCGTAGTGCGTGTCCAGCACCCACTCGATCATGGGCCAGGCCATCACTGGAAATCCCGGCACGAAATGCACGGCGCCGGCGCCGGCCTGGACCCTGAAGCCGGGGATCTTGTTGTACGGGTTCGGGATGATGGCGGCGCCCGCCGGGAACACCCCCATGTTCAGGCGGTGGATGTTGTCGTGGCGGTCCGGCTCATAGGGCAGGCCCTGCTCTTTCGCGATGTCCTGCATGCGCTCGCGGATCAGGGCTTCGGCCTCGGGGTGCAGCGCCAGGTCCACGCCCAGCGCAGCGGCGGCGCACTGGCGCGTGTGGTCGTCCGGCGTGGCACCAATGCCGCCGCAGGAAAACACCACGTCGCCGGACGCCCGCGCCGCGGCAAAAGCGCGCGCCAGCACGGCGGTGATACGCGCCGGGTCGTCGCCCACGTAGTCGGCATAGGCCAGCTGCAGCCCGCGCGCGGCCAGCAGTTCGATGACTTTGGGCATGTGTTTGTCGGAACGTTTGCCGGACAGGATTTCGTCACCGACGATGACAAGGCCAAAAGAGGTGCTCATGGTGAATGGGTGAAGCGGAAAAAAATCAGGGTTGGGACCCGGGCGCGCCCGGGGCCGGCAGGGGCGCAGGAGCCGCGGCGTCGGGCGACGCCGGCCGGGTTTCATATGCTATGGATTCAATAGCAGCTTGCGCAGGCAGGTCGGGCGCCAGGGCATTGTTTTGCTTGCGAAGTTGCTCCAGCGCAGCGAGGCAGTAATGGGCGAACCAGAGCGATGAAAAGGCAAACACCAGGGTGTACAGCCAGATCGCCAGCGGCACCAGCAGCGGCGCCATGGCGATGAACATCGCCCCCGAGGCCCACAGCAGGCTGGGCGCGGCGCCCAGGTAGCCGCTGAGCACGCCGATGCCCAGCAGGCTGCCGCGGTGGCGCCGGAAGATTTCGCGCCGCTCTTCGGCGCTGGCGTGATCGACCATCGCGTCGTAAGACATCACGCGGTAGGTCAGCCAGCCCCAGATCAGCGGCGGCAGTATCAGGATCAGCGGCGGGATCAGCCACAGCGGGATGGAAATCACCAGCGCGACCGCTGCCAGCAGCGTCGAGCCCAGCGACCAGGCCAGGCTGGCCAGCAGGGAGCCGCCCTTTTTGCGCTCCATCCCGGGAAAACGCCGCTCGGCCACCAGCGCCACCATGGCCGGCGTCATCAGCAGCGCGACGAACAGCAGCGCCACGATGACGATCACCGGGATGCTCAGGAACAACAAAATGGTGGGCGCCAGCACCACCTGCAGATTGCCCAGGCCCAGGCCTTCGAGCCAGCGCGCCGCGGAACCCAGCAACTCCCAGCCTTCCAGGCTGGCGCGCACCGCCGCCAGCGCCTGTTCCCAGAAGAAGTAGCCCAGGCCCAGCGACAGCACCACCATGATGACCAGTGGCAACACCGACAGCGCAATCACCCGCGGGTGCAGGCAGTAGGCCACCGCGCGCCAGAAGGAGTCCAGGAGTTTGCTCATGAAAGAAGTGTAGCTCTCCGACCCCTTCAGGGGTGCCGCGGGACTGGCTATGCCAGACCGCAGGCGCCGCCCCCTCGAGGGGGGAACAGGCTACACGCAGTGAGCCTGGACGGGGGTGCTACGCTTTTCCAAACAGGCGTTTCAGCCCCAGCCACTGCTGCGACCAGAAGCCGCGGCCGTAGTCGCGCGACTGCTCGACCTGGTCGCGGATGCCGGTCGGGTCGTAACGCTGCTCGAAGTTGGCGGTGCCGAACAGCACGTCCCACCAGGGCAGCAGCACGCCGAAGTTATATCCCCCCAGCGTGCCTTTGCCAGCCGTCTCGTGGCCGATGCCGATGCTGTGGTGCAAGCGGTGAAAACGCGGGCTGACCCACAGCCGTTCCCCGACGCGGCCGAACCAGAGCCTGAGGTTGGCGTGCTGGAAACTTTCGCTGAGCTGGGTCAGCGCCACGATGGCGATGAACTGGCCTGGCGCCACGCCGATCAGCTGCGCCACCAGCACGACGATCACATCCACCAGCACGTCGTCGAGCAGATGGTTGCGGTTGTCGCTCCACATGGTCATCTGTCGCTGCGCGTGGTGCAGCGAATGCAGGCGCCACCACCACTCGAGCTGGTGCTGGCCACGGTGCGTCCAGTAGGCGACGAAGTCGAACACCACCAGGTAAATCAGCAGGCTGACCAGCGGCTGGTCACTGACGCCGGGCCAGAACTGGTCGAGGTGCAAGGTGCCGAAGCCGGCGGTGCGCGCCATGCCGAAGAGATCGTCGAACAGCGGCTCCAGCGTGAAAAACAGCGCAATCCTGAACAGTCCCAAACGGTGGATCAGGGTGTAGAGGATGTCGGTGCGGATCGTCGCGCGATCCGTCAGCGGCTCGACCGGCCGCCAGCGCTGCAGCGGGCCGACCACCACCAGCAGAATGACGATCTGGATCAGCCCGACCAGGAACCAGGCGGTGGCCGCGTAGCCGTCTTCCAGCAGGTTGCCCAGGCCCAGCGCAAACAGCGCGGGCTGCACGGCGGCCTCGAACAAGCATTGCTGCGCGGTCGAAAACCAGGTCTCGAGACTGTCCATGCCGCTTATTTTGCCGCCTTGACCGGCGCCTGCGACGCCTGCTGCGTGATCCAGGCCTGGTAGCGCGGATGTTGAGCCAGGGTGGCAAAACAGAAACCGCGCGCTTTCAGCCCGGTGATCAAGGGCTCCAGCACGGCCGGCGCCCACGGGTCCTGGCGCGACCAGATGCCCAGGTGCGCCAGCAGGATGTCGCCGGCGCGGATGTCACGCAGCGCTTTTTTCAGCAGTTGGTCGTTGGGAAAAGCCTCGCTGGACAACTCGTCGCCGAGGAAGCCGGCCGGCGACCAGCCGACATGCGCGTAGCCGCAGGCTTTGGCCGCGGCCAGCAGTTGGGGCGAGGTCTTGCCGCCCGGCGCGCGGAACAGCGGCAGCGGCTTTTTGCCGGTGATCGCTTCCAGCCGGCTGGCGGCTTTGGTGATTTCGGCGCAGTACTGCGCGGCGCTCCAGACCGATTCCTTGCCTTCCAGGGGGCCGGCCGAGGGGCGCACGCGAAACTTTCCCCCGGGGAGGTCACCGCGCCAGTAGGTGTGGTCGAAGGTGTGCGAGGCAAATTCGTGGCCCTCGGCGGCACGCGCCTTCCACCATGGCGCCCAGTCCTTGCCCAGGCTGCCGTCACCGGTCTGGGTGCGTTCGTTGGCACCAAAAAACGTGACCCTGACCCGGTGTTTGGCCAGGATGTCGGCCATCAGCGGCGCCACCCCCATGTGACCGGTGTCCAGCGTCAGGTACACCGGCTTGCCGGGCTTGCCCTGGGCATCCAGACAGCCCTCAGCCCATGCCGGACGTGCGCCAGCAGCTATAAAAATCGTAGCAGCGAGGAGCATGGCAAAAGGCCGCAGAGCCCTCCCCTTCAAGCCGGGACCGCGGAACGGGTGTGGCCCGGCCGCAGGCGGACCACCCGCGGCGGAGCGTGCGGGCCTATTGCCGTGGCGCGTGGTCGAGTGTCCAGACACCATGGGGACTCTTTCCAACATTGACCTGGCGCACCACCTTGCGGGTGGCCATGTCGATCACCGTGAGTTTGCGCGCCCAGCGCGAGGCCACGTAAATGAGCTTGCCGTCGCGCGACACATCCATGCAGTCCGGCCCGCCGGGCGCCGGGTAGCTGTCCACCACGGTCAGGGTCTGCAGGTCGATCTTGCTGATGCTGTTGGCCACGCGGTTGCTGACCAGCACATGGCGGCCATCGCCCAGCGCGCGAAAAGCGTGGGCGCCGGCGCCGGTCTTGATCACCCGCGTGCGTTGCGGCAACTTGCCGCTGACGTCGAACACCTCGACCGTGTCGCCGCCGGTCAGGCCGACCAGGATCAGCTTGTCGTCGGCGCTGCCATACACATCGGCCGGGATGGAGCCGGTGGGCACGCGCCACTTGATGGTCTGGGTCGCCAGGTCCAGCGCGATCAGTTCGTCACTGTCCTGCATCGTCGAATACACCGTGGTGCTTTTGCTGTCTATCCACAAATGGCTGGGGGTTTTGCCGGTGGCCACGCGTTTGACCAGCGTGATGTTGCTGCCGTCCCAGCGGTAGAAGTCAATGTGGTTGAGCCGGTTGGCGGCGGTGACGAACCATTTCATGTCTGGCGAGAAACGCAGCTGGTAGGGGTCGAGGATGCCGGAGATCACGCGCTGAACCTCGGCCGTGCGCGGGTCGATGAAGGTCAGGGTGTCGGACAGCGCATTGGCCACGATCACCGACTTTTCGTCGGGCGTGAGGTAAATGTGGTGCGGCTCCTTGCCGGTCGCAATGCGCTTGGTTTCGGTCCAGGTCAGGGGATTGATGACGCTGACATTGGCGTCCAGCGAGTTGAGCACAAACAGCGGGGCGGTCTGCGCCAGGGCCGGCAGTGCGGCGGCGCCCGACAGGCAACACAGCGCCACGGCAAACAAACGAAGGGACAGGGTCACGAACGGCTTTCTTCAGGCGACGGGCAAGTGTAGCGGGCGGGCCACTCCTAACGCGCCAGGGGGGCGCGCCGCTTACATCCCTTACCATCCATTCATGGATTTTGTGGATATTCAGGGCGTGCGCCTCGAGCTGCAGCCCATCGCCGGCCCGGCCGGGCGCGCGCCGCTGGTGTTCCTGCACGAAGGCCTGGGCTCGGTCAGCCTGTGGACCCAGCGCGGCAACAACTGGCCGCAGGCGGTGTGCCAGGCCACGGGGCGGGCCGGTATCGTGTATTCGCGGCGCGGTTACGGCCGGTCGGACGCGGTCCCCGATGTGCGCGGCAGCGGCCGCCTCGCCCCCGACTACATGCACCGCGAGGCCTGGGAGGTGTTGCCGGCGCTGCTGCAGGCGCTGGACATCCACAAGCCGGTGTTGCTGGGCCACTCGGACGGCGCCAGCATCGCCCTGCTCCACGCATCCCGGCATCCGGTCAACGCCGCCATCGTGATGGCACCGCACCTGATGGTCGAGGACATCGCCCTTGAAGCGATCAAGCAGGCAAGAGCTGCGTACGAACGCAGCGAAGGGCCGCCCCGAGCAAGTTCAGCCCCTTCCGGCGGTGACAGGGGCAGCGCAGCACACGCAGTGGCGAGCGTGGGGGCCAGCATCCTGCGTGACAGGCTGGCCCGCCACCACGCCGATGTGGACTGCGCTTTCTGGCAATGGAACGATGCCTGGCTCTCGCGGGCTTTCCGCAGCTTCGACATCCGCCCCGACTGCGCCCGTATCCGCGCCCCGCTGCTGGCGATCCAGGGCCTGGGCGATGACTACGGGACCATGGCCCAGCTCGACGAACTGGCGCTGGCGGCGCCGCACACCGTCCAGTTGCGGCTGCCCGATTGCGGCCATTCGCCGCAGCGCGACCAGCCGGAGCGTACGCTGGAGGCCGTGACCGCTTTCCTGCAGCCCCTGCCCTGAGCTATTTACTATCGAATCAGTAGCTGCCTGCGCACGCCAGCCCTGGCCTGGAGGCCGTTTTTATGAAAAACCGGTGGTCTCAGGCTGAAATCGCGGCAAGGTCCTGCGCCGTCAGCCAGCGCCACTGGCCGGGCAGCAGATCGGCCGGCAGGTCCAGCGAACCGATGCGCGCCCGGTGCAGGCCGCCGACCTCCTCCACCCGGTTGCCGACGGCGGCAATCATGCGCTTGACCTGGTGGTACTTGCCTTCGGTGAGCGTCAGGCTCAGCGTCTGCTCGCCGGTTTTTTCGCAGGCGGCGGCGCGCACCGGCTTCGGGTCGTCGTCCAGCACCACGCCGGCCAGCAGCCGGGCCACCTGCTGGTCGTCGACCGGGTGTTTGGCGCGCACCTCATACACCTTGGGCACATGGTGTTTGGGCGAACTCATGCGGTGGATGAACTTGCCGTCGTCCGACAGCAGCAACAGGCCGGTGGTGTCCTGGTCGAGGCGCCCGACCGCCTGCACCCCGGCCGCCGCCCCGCCGCCGCGCTGGCGAATCGGCGCCGGCAACAAGGTGTAGATGCTGGGGTAGGTGCTGGGTTTTTGCGAACACTCGTAACCCGCCGGCTTGTGCAGCATCAGGTAGGCCTTGGCGTGGTAGGCCCAGTCCACCCCCTGGACCGTGAACTGCAGCCCGTCCGCTACAAATTCCATAGCTGGCTCCGCACACGGGACGCCGGCTACAGCCACAAAACCCTGCTGGATCAGGCCGGCGCAGACGCGCCGGGTCCCGAAGCCCTGGGAGAAAAGAATGTCCTGGAGTTGCATGCTGGCCATGACCGTATTGTCGCCGCTGCCGCGGCCTGGCTGCACCGCAAAATGCGGCGCCGGCCTACCCGGCAGCCGCCCGCGGGCCTCCAGAATGCCGCATGCCCCTCAAACGCCGACCCATGACCATTGCCCTGATCACCTTCGTCCTGACGGCCGCAGCCATCTTGCTGGCGCTCAATTTCACCGCCGGCGAAAAGCAGGTCCAGCACCAGTTGCCGCGCCTGTACGGCACCAGTGATCCGCAGTTCGTGCGCGCCATGGGCAGCCTGCTGGGCCCGGGCATTGCCGGCGGCAACCGGGTGAGCGAACTGCTCAACGGCGACCAGATTTTCCCGTCCATGCTGGAAGCCATACGCGGCGCCAAACGCAGCATCACCTTCGAAACCTACATCTACTGGTCGGGCGACATCGGCAAGCAGTTTGCCGACGCGCTGACCGAACGCGCGCGCGCCGGGGTCCAGGTGCATGTGCTGCTGGACTGGGTCGGCAGCCAGAAAATCGACGAGTCCTTCCTGCAGGGCATGGAGGCGGCCGGCGTGCAGGTGCGCAAATTCCACCAGCCGCACTGGTACAACCTGGCCCGCATGAACAACCGCACCCACCGCAAGCTGCTGGTGGTCGACGGCCGGATCGGCTTCACCGGCGGCGTCGGCATTGCGCCCGCCTGGACCGGCAACGGCCAGGATGCGGAGCACTGGCGCGACTCGCACTTCCGGGTTGAAGGCCCGGTGGTCGCGCAGATCCAGTCGACCTTCCTGGACAACTGGCTCAAGGTGACCGGCCAGGTCAAACACGGCGAGGACTACTTCCCGGCGATCGCGACGGCGGGCAGCAGCGGCGCGCAGATGTTTTCGAGTTCGCCCTCCAGCGGCAGCGAAAGCATGCAGCTGATGTACCACATGGCGATCACCGCGGCCGAGCGCAGCATCGACCTGTCCATGGCCTACTTCGTGCCCGATGAGCTGAGCAGCCAGATCCTGCTGGACGCGCTCAAGCGCGGCGTCAGGCTGCGGCTGATTGCGCCCGGCAAGATCACCGATACCGAAACCGTGCGCGCCGCCTCACGCGGCACCTGGGGCCCGCTGCTGGAAGCCGGCGCCGAGATCTACGAATACCAGCCGACCATGTACCACTGCAAGGTGATGATCATCGACAAGCTGATGGTGTCGGTCGGCTCGACCAACTTCGACAACCGGTCCTTCCGCCTCAACGACGAGGCCAACCTGAACATCTATGACCCGGTGTTCGCCGAGCGCCAGACCCGGGTGTTCGAGCAGGACCTGACACGCGCGCGCCGCATCAGCCTGCAGGAGTGGCTGGACCGGCCGCTGAAGGAAAAGCTCAAGGAGCGGCTGGCGCTGCTGCTGGATTCTCAGCTGTAAGACCTTTCATCGGGTTCGGTCTTGACTGCGGTCAAGCGTATTTCTGACGGGCCATCCTATGATTATTTTTCGGAGACAAAAATAATCATGGAGTTCGAAATACCGGAATCCCTGGCCACTGTGCTGCTCGGGATGATCGATGCGGAGTCGCCGCTGGCCCGGCGCCTGAGCGAACATGGCCTGTCGCGCGGCAAACGTGTGGTGCCCAGCCGGCTGTTTGACCCCACTTCCCTGAACACGCTGTACGGCCTGTGCCGTGCCGCCAATGAACGCGAGCTGATGTTCCAGATGCTGGCACTGGACAACATCCATGCCGCGCCGGCCGCGCGCAAGATTCCCAGCCTGGACTTGCTGATCCCCGGCCTGATCGCCTGGCTGTCGCGCGACAAAATCGATGGCTGGCTCTACAAACGCGGCAAGGACGGCGTGTTGCTGCCCTGGCTGGTGCATTTCATGCGCCATGTGCAGCCGGCCGACGGTGCGGCCTACGTCATCATCGGCCTGCTGGCCAACACCGTGCAGGCCGCCGGGCGCGAGCCGGTCACCGACCCGCGGCTGCGCCGCACCGGCATGACCTACGGCATCAGCTTTTACGCCGACGACATCGTGGATCGCACCATTCCGGAACTGATGACCGGCGACGGTTTTTTCAAGGAGTGTGCCGAGTTCAAGGCCGAGTACGAGTCACACGCCCAGCGTTTCATGAAGCTGCAGCCCAGATACGGCGCGCAGTTCACCGTCTCCGGCTCGGCCTGGATGACCGGCCCCGGCCCGCGCCCCCAGCTCGAATGTACGCGGCTGCCGGCCGGCACCAGCGCGCGTTGCGTCAACGACGAGGAACTGCTGGAGCGCCAGTTCGACACCACGGCCGACGCGACCTTCTGGCGTGAAAAGGGCATCAGCGACGGGTTCGAGCGCGTGCCGCTGCATTGCTACCTGCACCTGTTCCACCTGGACTGGCACCGCAACCTGTGGGTGCATGTGCAGAACGTGCGCGAGTACCGCTACAAACCCGAGTTGCGCGACAAGCTGGTGCTGCCGCAGGCGCACCGCGACCTGATCGACATCCTGACGGCCGACCGCAACTTCCTGATGGAAGACATCGTCGAGGGCAAGTCCGGCGGCACCACCATTTTGTGCAAGGGCGCGCCTGGCCTGGGCAAGACGCTGACAGCCGAGGTGTACGCCGAGGTGGTCGGCAAGCCGCTGTATCGCGTGCATTCGGGCCAGCTCGGCGTGACGGCCAGTTCGGTGGAGGCCAACCTGTCGACCATTCTGCAGCGCGCGGCGCGCTGGGATTCCGTGCTGCTGCTCGACGAGGCCGACGTCTACATCCGCCGCCGCGACAACGACCTGCAGCACAACGCCATCGTCGCCGAGTTCCTGCGCACCCTCGAATACTTCAACGGCCTGCTGTTCATGACCACCAACCGCGTGGCCGACATCGACGACGCCATCCTGTCGCGCTGCATCGCCATCATCCAGTTCGAGACACCGACGCGCGATCAGGCCAGGCAGTTGTGGAAGTCGCTTGCGCAGCAATTCCACACCGAACTGCCCGACGAGCTCACGGAGCGGCTGACGGTGAGTTATGCCGCAGCCAGCGGGCGCGACATCAAGGAGCTGCTGAAGCTGACGGCCAAGTTCTGCAAGGGCAAAAAACTGCCGCTCAGCGAGGACGCCTTTGCCCAGTGCGCAGCCTTCCGCGCCATCGGCAAGACGCCCTGAGGAGCGCCGCATGTTCGACATGTCCCTCCTCGGCGAGTCCCTGCTGGGCCGGCTCAGTTTTCGCCCCGGCGCCGCGCCGGACCAGCCCGCGCTGCCTGCCGGCCGGCACGACCTGGGCATCGCCGACGAACGCGACGCGGTGCTGATCGTCCCCGACAGTTTGCCAACCGGCGGTCCGTTCGCCCTGCTCGTGATGTTCCACGGCGCCGGCGGCAGCGCCGACAAGGTGCTGCCCTTCCTGATGGACCACGCCAGGCAACGCGGCTTTTTGCTGCTGCTGCCGCAATCGCAGTTCCCGACCTGGGACCTGGTGATAGGCGGCAACGGCCCCGACCTGGAGCGGCTGGAGCTGGCCCTGGGCAAGGTCGCTTCGCGTTTTCCCCTCGACCCGACCCGGCTGGGGTTCGCCGGTTTTTCCGACGGCGGCAGCTACGCGCTGTCGGCAGGCATGACCAACGGCGATGTCGCCAGCCACGTGATGGTGTTCTCAGCCGGCTTCATGTCGGTCTTCCAGCAAAACGGCGCACCGCGCATCTTCATTTCGCACGGCCTGGAAGACGAGCAATTGCCGATAGAAACCAGCGCCAGGCCGCATGTGGCAAAACTCAAGGCTGCCGGTTACGACGTGACGGCGGTGGAATTCAAGGGGCCGCATCGCATCGAGCCGGCGGTGGTGACGCTGGCGATGGATTTTTTCATGGGGCCGCTGGCGCAACCATGACCAGGGCTGCAGGCCTGCCCCCGGCCCCGCAGCCAAGCGCACCGGCGCAGGTGCGCCCAGTTGCCGCTTTCCCCCGCGCGGTGGTACTGTGCCTGTGCAAAACGATCGCCGGCATGGCAACCCAACCAGGAAAGTTTGTAACCATGAAATCCCGATTCCGCCTTCAGCTTCTTCTTGTCTCGCAGCTAATGCTTCTGCCTTTTTTCCAGGGATGCGCCGCGCTCAGGGAATCCCCCTTCTCTGAACCTCAGGGACAAGCCCGGCTGATTGCAGCCACGGTGGACAAACTCGTGAAGGCGGGAATACTGAAGAAGCCGGACCAGCCAGACTTCAAGGCGGATGGCCACTTCTACACGGTCTACTATGTGGCGAGTCTGGCTAGGGTCGAGCAGCGATTGCGGCTGACCTGTTTCGCACAGGCGCCCGATGCGATTCTCCTGTACAACGCCGTACCGGTTTCAATCTGGGGAGTATTCACGCCGAAATACCGTTCCCATATCGTCAACAGCCTGCATTCGCTGCATGGCGGCGATCATGCCGCCGTGGTTCACCGACGCAATACCCTTCAGCGCCTCGTCAGCGAATCCTATGCCGGAAGGAAGCCCGACTGGCAAACAGGCTTCCTGATCCACGCGCTGGGCGACAGCTACGCGCATGTTCACGGTCCCTTTGAATCTTCGGTGGCTTACGGCGAGGCTGTGGGGCACGGATTTTCCTGGTTCTCCGACCCGGACAATATCTACCAGGGCGAAAACTACAAAAAATACAACGCATATGCGCTTGCCTTGTTCGACGCCCTGGCCCGCGGGGACAGCCAGGAAGGCCGCGCGCAATTGACTATTTTCACCCAGGCGCTGGCAGATGCGGTTCAACATCAACAGCCTCACCCAGGCAGCCTGACTCCGATTCTTTCGACACAGGCCACGGGCACGGCGGACTTGAGTGCATGTAAGGACATGCATGGCGAGATCACGACATCGGCAGCCAAAGCCTTCCTGTCGGAACTGACAGCGGCGCTGAAAAGTCCGACTGCCCGATAAACCCGAAGCGGGAATTCGGCTGCTGAAGTCACTGGGCTGCTTCCCGGACAGTCTGCTCAAGCCCTCCATGCCCGAGGCGGCCAGACAGATATTTCGCTCCTGAGCACGGACATGGGCCGTCGGACCGGCGTGAAACATGTGGCCATGAAAAAGCCATCCGGTGGAGACCAACGGATGGCTTTAGATTGGCAAAATGGTGGAGCTGGGGGGATTTGAACCCCCGTCCGCAAGCCTTGTTCGGGCAGATCTACATGTTTAGCGGTCTGATTTGAGTCTCGCCACCTGTGTCGCGCAGTCGCACGCTACACAGGACGCCAGCACCCTATTTTCTCGCCCCGGGTTAAGGTACCCAGCCCGGAGCCAGCCGATGAAATTATCTTTACAGCCGGGAGCCCTTAACTTGCGCTAAAGACCCCTTGCCCAGCCCATCGGCCTGCTGTTGTAAAGCTCACTGGCAATTAAGCAGCGAGTGCGAAACGTTCGTCGTTTGCAGTTAGTTTGTTTGAATCAGTTTTACGAGCACACTCAGCTCGACATGCACCACACCGCGTCCGAACCCACGTCGAAACCAATGCAGCCCCAAGCAGACTAGTTTAAGCCATTCGCAGCAAATTCAAGAGCGCAACCGGCGAAACAATGGTGGCGTCGGCCTGCCAGCCCTGGGTGTCGGCCGTGGCGCCCAGGTAACCGTAGGCGGCAGCGACTGTCGGCATGCCGGCGGCGCGGCCGGCCACAATGTCGCGCTCGTCGTCGCCGACATAGACGCAGCGGCCCGGTTCGACATCGAGTTGGCGCGCGGCTTCCAGCAGGGGCGCCGGGTGCGGCTTGGCATGCGGCGTGGTGTCGCCGCTGATGATGGTTTGGGCGGTGACGAACAGCGGCATCCGGCGCGTCAGCGGCAGCGTGAACCGCGCCGACTTGTTGGTGACCACGCCCCATTTCAGGCCGGCGCCGCTGATTCGGGCAATCAGTTCAGCCACACCGTCAAACGCATAGGTGCGCTCCGTCATGCAGGCTTCGTAGTTGGTGAAAAACTCTTCCTTCAGGGCGCCGAAATCCGCATGATCGGGCGTCAGGCCAAAAGCCACGCCCAGCATGCCGCGGGCGCCGGCGCCCGCCATGGGCCGGTAGTCGGCCAGAGGCAGGGATGGCATGCCGCGGTCGGTGCGCATCTTGTCGGCGGCGGCGCCAAGGTCGGGCGCACTGTCGATCAGCGTGCCGTCCAGGTCAAACAGCACGGCTTCTATCTGGTGAAACATCTCAAACCTTCTGGGTGGCCAGCAGGTAATTGACGCTGGTGTCGGCGCTGAGCCAGTAATGCTGGCTCAAGGGGTTGTATTCCATGCCGCGGGTGTGCTGCAGGTTCAGGCCCGCAGCGCGGCAATAACCGGCCAGCTCACTGGGCTTGATGAATTTGGCGTATTCGTGGGTCCCGCGCGGCAGCAGGCTCAGCACGTACTCTGCCCCCACAATCGCAAAAACGAAGGCCTTGGCATTGCGGTTGATGGTCGAGAAAAACACATGGCCACCCGGCTTGACCAGGGTGGCGCAGGCACGCACCACGGATGCGGGATCAGGCACGTGTTCGAGCATTTCCATGCAGGTCACCACGTCAAAACTCCCCGGTTGCTCGGATGCCAGGGCCTCGGCGCTGATCTCGCGGTAGTCCACGCCCTGGGTTCCGGCTTCCAGGGCATGTAATTGCGCGACTTTCAGGGCCTTGCTCGCCAGATCGATGCCGAGCACCTGCGCGCCCTGCCGCGCCATGGCGTCGGCCAGGATGCCGCCGCCGCAGCCGATATCCAGAACCCGCTGACCTTTGAGCGGCGCAATACTCTCAATCCAGCCCAGCCGCAGCGGATTAATCTGGTGCAGGGGGCGAAACTCGCTCTCGGTGTCCCACCAGCGGTGGGCGAGATCGGAAAATTTGGCCAGTTCGGCCGGGTCTGCGTTTTCGGTGGTGTGCATGGTTCGATTATCGCCCGGGCATAAAAAAACCGCGCCGTAGCGCGGTTTTTTGAGCGATCCGTGAAGGATTACTTGTTGGCGCGGGTACCGACCACTTCGATTTCCACGCGACGGTTTTTCGCGCGGCCTTCGCCGGTCTTGTTGTCAGCAACTGGCTGTTTCTCGCCTTTGCCTTCGGTGTAAACGCGGTTCTGTTCCACGCCTTTGGACACCAGGTAAGCCTTGACAGCTTCGGAGCGGCGGACCGACAACTTCTGGTTGTAGGAATCGCTACCCACGGCGTCGGTGTGACCGACGGCGATGATGACTTCGAGGTTGATGTCTTTGATCTTGCCGACCAGGTCGTCAAGCTTGGCTTTGCCTTCAGGCTTCAGCACAGACTTGTCGAAGTCGAAGAACGCGTCAGCGGCGTAAGTGACTTTGGTAGCTGCGGGAGGAGCAACCGGTGCAGCAGGACGGGCAGGAGCGGCGGCGGCAGGAGCAGGCATTGCTGCAGGTGCTGCGGGAACGATAGCGCCGTCGCAGCCTGGAGCGGCGGTAGCCGGTGTCCAGAAGCCATTGCGCCAGCACAGTTCGTTGGTGCCGTTTTTCCAGACCAGCTCGTTAGTGCCGTTTTTCCAGTTGTCAATTGTTTGTGCACCAGCGGCGGTTGCAAGCGCTGCGGAAGCAAACAACATTGCCACTTTGTTGAGTTTCTTCATGGTTCTCCTCTAGAGAAAAGCCGCAGACTTGCTGCGATTGGATACACGCCGTGAGTGACCATCACTCAAAGCGTTACAGTTATTGTGCCATAGCTCATTCGCGGTTCAAGCGCGGTATCGGCTTCGTCCGACACAGAATCAAGATTCTTTGTTTTCTGTTGCGGGCGTGCCACACCCGGGTTGCGCTGAATTCAGGCCTTAAAATCAGCAGGCTTCGCTCTTCGAGCGCACTGCCCATTCCCAATTCAGGCCTCTCCATGACCCAGTTTGCCAAAGAAACCCTGCCCATCAGTCTTGAAGAGGAAATGCGGCGCAGCTACCTTGATTACGCGATGAGCGTGATCGTCGGTCGCGCTTTGCCGGACGCCCGTGATGGCCTGAAACCGGTCCACCGGCGCGTGCTGTTTGCGATGCACGAGTTGAACAACGACTGGAACCGGCCTTATAAAAAGTCGGCCCGTATCGTCGGTGACGTGATCGGCAAGTACCACCCGCACGGGGACCAGTCGGTGTATGACGCGATCGTGCGCATGGCCCAGGATTTTTCGATGCGCCACATGCTGGTCGACGGCCAGGGCAACTTCGGCTCGGTCGATGGCGACAGCGCGGCGGCCATGCGCTACACCGAGGTCAGGCTGTCCAAAATCGCCCAGGAAATGCTGGCCGACATCGACAAGGAGACCGTCGACTTCGGGCCAAACTATGACGGCAGCGAAAAGGAACCGCTGGTCCTGCCTTCGCGTATTCCCAACCTCCTGATCAACGGCTCCGGCGGCATTGCCGTGGGCATGGCCACCAACATCCCCCCGCACAACATCAATGAAGTTGTCGATGCCTGCCTGCACCTGCTGAAAAACCCGCAGGCCGGGATCGATGAACTGATGGAAATCATTCCTTCGCCCGACTTCCCCACCGGCGGCATCATCTACGGCATCAACGGCGTCAAGGATGGCTACCGCACGGGCCGTGGCAAGGTCGTGATGCGCGCAAAATGCCATTTCGAGGACATCGACAAGGGCCAGCGCCAGTCCATCATCGTCGACGAGCTTCCTTACCAGGTCAACAAGAAGACGCTGCAGGAACGCATGGCCGAGCTGGTCCATGAAAAGAAGATCGAGGGCATCAGCCACATCCAGGACGAGTCCGACAAGTCCGGCATGCGCCTGGTCATCGAGCTCAAGCGCGGCGAAGTTCCCGAAGTGGTCCTCAACAACCTGTACAAACAGACGCAGTTGCAGGACACCTTCGGCATCAACATGGTGGCGCTGGTCAACGGCCAGCCCAAGCTGTGCAACCTGAAAGACCTGATCCAGGTCTTCCTGTCGCACCGCCGCGAAGTCGTGACGCGCCGCACGGTGTTCACCCTGCGCAAGGCGCGCGAGCGTGGCCATGTGCTCGAGGGCCTGGCCGTTGCACTGGCCAATATCGACGACTTCATCGCCATCATCCGCAACGCGCCGACACCGCCGGTCGCCAAGGCCGAGCTGATGCTGCGTCCCTGGGACAGCAGCCTGGTGCGTGAGATGCTGACACGCACCCGCGCCGACGGCGGCGTGGTCAATGCCGACGACTACCGGCCCGACGGCCTGGAAAAGGAATTCGGCATGGGGGGTGACGGCCTGTACCGGCTGTCCGACACCCAGGCCCAGGAAATCCTGCAGATGCGCCTGCAACGCCTGACCGGCCTGGAGCAGGACAAGATCGTTGCAGAGTACAAGGAAGTCATGGCGGAAATCGACGACCTGCTCGACATCCTGGCGCGGCCGGAACGGGTCTCGACCATCATCGGCGAAGAGCTGTCGGTCATCCGCCAGGAATTCGGCCAGACCAAGCTCGGCGCGCGCCGCAGCCAGGTCGAGCACAGCTCCTTTGACCTCAGTACCGAAGACCTGATCACGCCGACCGACATGGTGGTCACGCTGTCGCACACCGGTTACATCAAGAGCCAGCCGCTGTCCGAATACCGGGCGCAAAAACGCGGCGGCCGCGGCAAGCTGGCGACGGCGACCAAGGAAGACGACTGGGTCGACCAGCTGTTCATCGCCAACACCCACGACTACATCCTGTGTTTTTCCAACCGGGGCCGCCTCTACTGGCTCAAGGTCTGGGAAGTGCCGGCAGGCTCGCGCGGCTCGCGCGGCCGGCCCATCGTCAACATGTTCCCGCTGCAGGAAGGCGAGAAAATCACGGTGGTGCTGCCCTTGACGGGCGAAAAACGCAGCTTCCCGGCAGACCAGTATGTGTTCATGGCCACCAGCATGGGCACCGTCAAGAAGACGCCGCTGGAAGACTTCAGCAACCCGCGCAAGGCCGGCATCATCGCGGTGGACCTCGACGACGGCGATTACCTGATTGGTGCCGCGCTGACCGACGGCAAGCACGACGTGATGCTGTTTTCCGACGGCGGCAAGGCTGTGCGCTTTGATGAAAACGACGTGCGCCCCATGGGCCGCAATGCCCGCGGCGTTCGCGGCATGATGCTCGACGATGGCCAGGGCGTGATCGCGATGCTGGTCGCCGAGGACGAGGCGCAAAGCGTGTTGACCGCCACGCAGAACGGATTCGGCAAGCGCACCTCCATCCAGGAATACACCCGCCACGGCCGCGGCACCAAGGGCATGATTGCCATCCAGCAGAGTGAGCGCAACGGCAAGGTGGTCGCGGCCACCCTGGTGCATGTGGATGATGAGATCATGCTGATTACCGACAAGGGTGTGCTGGTGCGCACCCGCGTCAGCGAAATACGTGAAATGGGCCGCGCCACCCAGGGCGTCACCCTGATCGGCCTGGACGAGGGCTCACAGCTCAGCGGCCTGCAACGCATTGTCGAAAACGACGCGACACTGGACGACATCGACGGCGATCCTGCCAACACCCCCAAACCGGATACCACTGAATGAAAAAATTGTTGACAGCCCTGCTCATCGCAGGCTGTACGTTCTCCGCCGCCAGCCAGACCACCAACGCCGACCCCAAGCTGGAGTGGGCCACCAAAGTGGTTGCCCTGCAGCAAGCCGACCTGGACGGCCTGATCGGGCAACTGGTCGGCTCTGCCACCCAGGACATCGTTGCTGGCTGGGCGCCGCGCTTTGACAGCAGCGTGCCCAAGGCGAGGCAGGCCAAGGCCACGGAGGAGTTCAATGCAGAACTCACCAAATTCGCCGCGGACGCCAGGAAGATCGTCAATGCCAAGGTCGGCCAGGCCAACAGCGAGGCGCTGATACCCGCCTACATGGAGCGTTTCAACGTCGACGAACTCAGGCAACTCGCCACCTTTTTCGAGTCGCCGGTCATCCGCAAATACAAGGCCGCCACCCCGGAACTGGTCGATGTGTTCGTGAAAAAACTCGTGGCAAGCACCCAGTCGGACATCCAGGCGCGGGCCAAGGAATTTGATGCTGCCGCCAGCAAGATTGTGGGTTCAGCCCCGGCACCCGCCGCCAAGCCGCAGCCCCAGAAAAAATAGCCCTCGCGCCCAGCTTTGGCGCCACGCCTCGCGGGGCGGCGCGCCAAGGCCAGTCGCCAATGCCCTGTCTGACACCCAACCCTCATGACCCAGACCCTGCCGCAACTTCGCCAGCAAATCGATGCCGTGGACCAGCAGCTGCTGGTGCTGCTGAACCAGCGCGCGGCCCTGGCCAACGAGGTCGGCGACATCAAGCGACTGGAAGGTTCGCCGGTTTTCCGTCCGGAGCGCGAAGCCCAGGTGATTCACGGCCTGCAGGCGGCCAGCCCCGGCCCGCTCAAGGGCGACAGCATTGCGCATATCTGGCGCGAAGTCATGTCCGCCTGCCGCGCACTCGAAGCACCGCAACGCGTGGCCTACCTCGGGCCTGCAGGAACCTTCAGCGAACAGGCCGCCGTGCAGTTTTTCGGCTCCAGCATCGAACATGTGCCCTGCGCCAGTTTCGACGAAGTGTTTCGCGCCGCGACCTCGGGCACTGCCCAGTTCGGCGTGGTCCCCGTCGAGAACAACACCGAAGGCGTGGTCACACGCACGCTGGACCTGTTCCTCAGCTCCCCCTTGCACGTCATCGGCGAAATCAGCCTGCTGGTCCGGCACAACCTGCTGCGCCTGTCGCCCTCGCTGGAGGGCATCGAGGTGGTGCTGGCGCATCCGCAGGCGCTGGCGCAATGCCAGGGCTGGCTGGGCACTCACCTGCCCGGTGCAGAGCGGCGCGCGGTGTCCAGCAATGCCGAAGGCGCACGCCTGGCCGCCGGCAACCCGGCCTGGGCCGCCATCGCCAGCGAACGCGCCGGCACCGAATTCGGCCTGCACATTGGCGCACTGGCCATCCAGGATGACGCCTTCAACCGCACCCGCTTCGCCGTGATTTGCCTGCCGCAGGTGCTGGGCGCGCCCGAAGCCTCGGGCAAGGACTGCATCAGCCTCATCGTTTCGGTGCCGAACCGGCCGGGCGCGGTGCACGATATCCTGGTTCCGCTGAAAACCCATGGCGTATCGATGACGCGTTTCGAGTCCCGCCCTGCCCGATCGGGCCAGTGGGAGTATTTTTTCTACATCGATCTTCAGGGCCACCCCTCGCAGCCGCATGTGGCCGCCGCCCTGAAAGACCTGCAGCAGCTCTGCGCCTTTTACAAGGTGCTTGGCACTTATCCTGCAAGCGACTGAACTTCATGAAGCAACTGCAAGCCAACCCGGCCTTCCCGCATGTTTGAGCAACTCGGACTGATAGGCTGCGGCCTGATGGGCGGCTCGTTCGCGCTGGCGCTCAAACGCGCCGGCCTCGTCAAGCGTGTGGTCGGCTACAGCAAGTCACCCTCCACCACCGAACGAGCGCGCCAGATGGGGGTGATCGACGTGGAAGCCCCGTCCGCCCTGCTGGCGGTGTCGGGCGCCGATATCGTGCTGCTCGCGGTGCCAGTCTCGGCCACCGAAGCCTCCTTCAAGGCGATACGCCATCTGGTGGGGCCGACCACGCTGATCATGGACGTCGGCTCGACCAAGCGTGATGTGGTGGATGCTGCGCGCCGCGTTCTGCGCGACCACCTGGGATGTTTTGTGCCGGCGCACCCCATCACCGGCAAGGAAGTCTCCGGCGTGGAACATGCCGACCCGGACCTGTACTTCGGCAAACAGGTCATCCTGACGCCGATTGAACGCACCTTCACGGTCCAGCTGGAAAAGGCCGTCAACGTCTGGACCGCCCTGGGCTGCAACGTGATCAAGATGTCCCCGCAGTCGCATGACGCCGCCTATGCCGCCGTCAGTCACCTGCCGCACCTGATTGCCTTTGCACTGATCAACAGCATCTCGGGCCAGGCCCAGGGCAAGGACTACCTGTCGCTGGCCGGCCCCGGTTTCCGGGATTTCACCCGGATTGCCGCGAGCGATCCCAAGATGTGGCGCGACATCCTGGTTGCCAACAAGGAAGAACTGCTGGAACAATCCCGGATCTTCCAGAACACCCTGCAGGACCTGGAAAAACTGATTGGCGCCGCGGACGGGGACACGCTGGAAGAGCGCATCGACCAGGCCAGCCACACACGCGCCAACTGGCGCATCAGTTCGCCGAAATCGCTCAAGTAGATGTTCGATACCGCCTTCCTGGACATTCCAGCATTGACGGGGGCGGAGGGTACCGTCCACCTTCCCGGCTCCAAAAGCATTTCCAACCGCGTGCTGCTGCTCGCGGCCCTGAGCGCGGGCCAGACCACGGTGCACGACCTGCTGGCGTCAGATGACACCGCCGTGATGCTGGCCGCCCTCCGGCAACTCGGCTGCGGTGTCGAGGAAAACGGCAGCACCGCCGTGATCACCGGACTGGGCGACCGGCCGGTGCAGCAACACGCGAAACTCTACCTGGGCAACGCCGGCACCGCCATGCGGCCGCTGACGGCTGCGCTGGCCCTGCTGGGCGGCGATTTTGAACTCTCAGGCGTGCCGCGCATGCACGAGCGGCCCATCGGCGACTTGGTTGATGCCCTGCGTGGCCTCGGCTGCGCCATCGACTACCTTGGCGCAGAAGGTTTTCCGCCGCTACGCATACGCACCGGGGAGCTGGCGCTGGACGCCCCCATTCGCGTGCGTGGCGACGTCTCCAGCCAGTTCCTGACGGCCTTGTTGCTGGCGCTGCCGCTCGTGGCCATCCGTGATATCCATATCGATGTGGTCGGCGAGCTGATCTCGCGGCCCTACATCGAGATCACCCTGAACCTCTTGGCCCGCTTCGGCATCACGGTCCGGCGCGAAGGCTGGCAGCGTTTCACCATCCCGGCCGGCAGCCGCTACAGCTCGCCCGGCGCCATCCACGTCGAGGGCGATGCCTCGTCCGCCAGCTATTTCATAGCGCTAGGCGCCATAGGCGCGGGCGCTGACAGCCTGAACGGCATTGAAATTTCGGGGCTGGGCGAAGCTTCCATCCAGGGCGACATCCGTTTCCTCGAGGCAGCACGGCTGATGGGTGCCAGGATTGACGCCAGCGCCAACAGCCTGCGCATCCGCCGCGGCGCCTGGCCGCTCAAGGCCATCACCCTGGACTGCAACCACATCCCCGATGCGGCCATGACGCTGGCCGTGATGGCGCTGTACGCCGACGGCACCAGCACCTTGCGCAACATCGCGAGCTGGCGCGTCAAGGAAACCGACCGCATCGCCGCCATGGCCTGCGAGTTGCGCAAGCTCGGCGCGACCGTCGAGGAAGGCGCCGACTACCTGAAGATCACGCCGCCGGTGAAATGGTCCAGCGCCCCCATCCACACCTACGACGACCATCGCGTGGCCATGTGTTTTTCACTGGCCGCCTTCAATCCGGCGCAGCTGCCGATACGCATCATGGATCCGCGCTGCGTAGCAAAAACGTTTCCCGATTACTTTGAAACCCTCTTTTCCGTGACCCATACCGCCCGGGACCTGGTTCCCGTGATCTGCATCGACGGCCCGACCGCATCCGGCAAGGGCACGGTCGCCGCCGTGGTGGCCCAAAAACTGGGCTACCACTTCCTGGACTCCGGCGCGATGTACCGCATCACCGCGCTGGCCGCGACCCAGGCGGGATTGGCCATTGGCCCGGCGCAGGAGCCGGCGATTGCAGAACTGGCACGGCAGTTGCCGGTGCGTTTCGTGGACGGCAAGGTGTTCCTGGGCGCGCAGGACGTGACGGAAACCATACGCACCGAGGAAGCCGGCATGAATGCCTCACGCGTGTCGGCCCTGCCCGCCGTGCGGCTGGCGCTGGTGGACCTGCAGCACGGGTTCAGGCGCCTGCCAGGCTTGGTGGCCGACGGCCGTGACATGGGCACCGTGATCTTCCCGGATGCGCCACTCAAGATCTTCCTGACAGCAGGTGCCCGGCAACGCGCCGAACGGCGCTATAAGCAGTTGATTTCAAAGGGAATTCCGGCTACAATCGCCGGGATTCAAGAGGATTTGGAGGCGCGCGATGCCCGTGACATGTCACGGCAGGCGGCGCCCCTGAAACCCGCTGATGACGCTGCGCTACTGGACAACTCCGAGCTGTCGATTGAAGAATCGGTGAACCGGGTGTTGCAACTCTGGCAAGGCACCCGGCCCTTCTGACCCTCATACATGTTTGTAGGCACGCCAGTGCTTCGGTCGGCAGGATCATTAACTTAACCGCGGTCACCCGCACCAAACCGCCGCAGTCAGCTCTAAAAACGATAGCAATGGTGCTGTCGGAATCCTGTGCTGCGGACTAGGAAAACCATGTCTGAATCTTTTGCCGCCCTATTTGAAGAATCGCTGAAACGCTCCGAAATGCGTTCGGGCGAAGTCATCACCGCCGAAGTCGTGCGTATCGACCACAACCATGTGGTCGTCAATGCCGGACTCAAATCCGAGGCTTATGTCCCCCTCGAAGAATTCAAGAACGACCAGGGCGAACTCGAAGTCCAGGTCGGCGACTTTGTCTCCGTGGCCATCGACTCCGTCGAAAACGGTTATGGCGACACCCTGCTGTCCCGCGACAAGGCCAAGCGCCTGGCTTCGTGGATGAGCCTGGAAAAAGCCCTGGAATCCGGCGAATTCGTCACCGGCCAGACCAGCGGCAAGGTCAAGGGCGGCCTGACCGTCCTCGTCAACGGCATCCGCGCCTTCCTGCCCGGCTCGCTGATCGACACCCGCCCCATCAAGGACTTGTCTCCCTACGAGAACAAGACCATGGAATTCAAGGTCATCAAGCTGGACCGCAAGCGCAACAACGTCGTGCTGTCACGCCG
>JAUXPP010000067.1 GCA_030683705.1 Polaromonas sp.
CCCGTCGGGCTGGGCCGAGGAGCGCAGCAAAAAATGGATCAGGGCGAGCGATTGTCTGAGCCGAAGGCGAGTTCGAGCTCGACCCCATTTTTTGCGAGCACCGCAGGTTGCCCGTAGCGAAGCGGAGGGACCCAGACCATCGGGTCGCCTTTCTTTTGGGTACTTTTCTTTGGCGACGCAAAGAAAAGTGCCTCGCCCGCCGGGGCGAGACCCGGCTTGCTGGCGGACTGCAACGTCAGAAGAATTGCTTGCGTGGCTAGCGCGTGGATGCCGCCCGCATCCGGTTGACTTCCAGCGGTGTCACCACACCGGCCTGGTTACCCCATGACTGGCGGATGTGGGTCAGCACCGCCGCGATGTCGCTGTCGGAGAGTTCGAGCACAAAAGGCGGCATGCCGAAGGGCCGCGGGTTGCCTGCCGTGGCCGGTGCGTAACCGCCGTTGAGGACGATCTGTACCAGGTTGGCGGTTTCCGGCATGGTCACGGCGCGGTTGCCGGCCAGCGCCGGGTAGGCCCTGGGCACGCCGCGGCCTTGCTCGCCGTGGCACTGGGCGCAATGCTGCTCATACAGTTTGGCGCCCCGGGTCAGCATGGCGGCCGGGGCCGCTGGTGCGGCGGGGGCCGCGACAGGGGCGGGCGGCGCCAGCTCCTTGAGGAATTGCGCCATCGCGCCCAGGTCGGTCTCGCTCAGGTACTGGGTGCTGCGCAGCACCACCTCGGCCATCGGCCCGGTGGCTGAGGCGCGCGGCGACACGCCGGTTTTCAGCAGGTCCACGATGTGCTGGCGGTCCCAGTCGCCGACGCCGGCTTCCAGCGGGGAGCTCAGCGAAGGCGCGTACCAGTTCTGCATGGGGATCAGCCCGCCGGCCAGGTCCAGCGCCTCGCTGCTGGCACCCAGCGCGTTGCGTGCGCTGTGGCAGGCGGCGCAATGGCCCAGGCCCCTGACCAGGTAGGCGCCGCGGTTCCATTCGGCGCTGCGTTGCGGGTCAGGCTCGTAGACACCGGGCTTGAAGTACAGCGCGCGCCAGACCGCCAGCGCCGCCTGCGAATCGTAGGGGAAACGCAGCGCATGGGGTGTGGCGGCGCGCTCCACCGCCGGCAGGCTGCCGAGGTAAGCGAACAGCGCGTCCGAATCCTCGCGCGTGACCTGGGTGTAGTTCGGGTAGGGGAAGGCCGGATACAGCAGGCGGCCATCCTTTGAGCGCCCGTTGTGCATGGCGCGCCAGAAATGTGCAGGCGTCCAGCGGCCGATGCCGGTTTTTTCGTCGGGCGTGAGGTTGGAACTGAACACCGTGCCGAAGGGCGTGGCCATGCCGCGCCCGCCCGCATAGGCCGGGCCGCCGCGCGCGGTGTGGCAGGCCGCGCAGTTGCCGGCGCGCGCCAGGTAGGCGCCGCGGGCAAGCAGGTTGTCGCTGGCAGCAAGGGCCGCCACCGGGGCATCGACATCGACCTCGTCACGCAGGTTGAGCCAGGCCACCAGCGCTGCGGCCGCCACCAGCACGCCGGCGGCCCCGGCCAGCAGGGTCAGTAATTTTTTCATGGCCCGACCTTGGCGACGCCGGCGCAGCTCAGGGTCAGGGCACCGGGGGCCGGCACCGGCCCCGCCGCCGCGGGTTGGCTGCTGGCCGTCAGGGGCTGCGCGGCCAGCCAGCTGGCCACGGCGTTGAGATCGTCCAGGCTCAGGCGATCGACGACTTGTTTCATGCAGTCGGGCGCGTGGGCGCGGCGCTGGCCGGTTTTCCAGGCGCCGAGCTGGGCGTTGAGGTAGTCGCGCGGCAAGCCCAGCAGGCCCGGGACGGCGGGCAGCACGCCGGTCATGGCCTGTCCATGGCAGCTCACGCAGGCCGGCACGCGGCGGTCGGCATCGCCTTGCAGCACCAGTTGCCGGCCGCGTTGCAACACGCTGGCCGATGCCGTGGCCGCTGCGGGCGGCGGGTAGGGCAGGTCGAGCGCCGAAAAGTAGCGGGCGATCTCCATCAGGTAGGCATCGCTGAGCGGCTCCACCAGTTGCGTCATCAGCCCGTAGTGGCGCCGCCCGTCGCGGAAGTTGAGCAACTGGTTGTACAGATAAGCGGCGGGTTTGCCGGCCAGGCGGGGGTAATAACCGTCGGGACCGGCGCGGCCCTGGGCGCCATGGCAGGCAGTACAGGCCAGGGTGCGCTGGGCGATGCTGTCTTCAAACGGCGCGGCGGCCACGGCCGTGGTGGCCAGGCCGGCCGCGGCCAGCGCCAGGGCCGCCAGCCGGCGTATATGTGGGCGATACAAAAGGGTGGAAAGCGTCAGGGGCATACCCGCATCATCGGCCATCCGGGCGCCGGGCGTAAGACTCAGATGCCGTCCCAAAAACCATATCAGATGAAAAATCCGAAAAAAATACAATATCAGATTTGACCCTCCCCCTCGCGGAAGATTCCGGGCAAGGCCATGAAACGTTACGAACAACTGGTCGAACTGCTGGCCACCGACATCCGCAATGGCCGGCTGGCACCCGGCGCGCGCCTGCCTTCGATCCGCACCATCACGCGGCAACATGGCCTGAGCGCTTCCACGGCCTTCAAGGCCTACGAGCGGCTGGAGGAAAAAGGCCTGGTGCGGGCCCGCCCGCGCTCCGGCTATTACGTCATCGGTCCGCCGTTGCAGGCGCCGGTTTCGGGCGCGCAGCCGGGCCGTGAAAAAAGGAAACCGGCGCTGGTGTCGTCCCGGCTCGATGTCAGCGAGCTGGTGTTTTCGGTGCTGGACGCGGCGCAGCAGGCGGACATCGTGCCGCTGGGCTCGGCTTTTCCCAGTCCCGACCTGTTTCCCTTGCAGCGCCTGGGCAAGTCGCTGTCGCGCATCGCGCCCCGCCTGCATGGGCACGAGATGGTGGCGCACCTGTCGCAAGGCCATCCCGCGCTGCGCCAGCAGATCGCGCTGCGTTACCTGGCGCTGGGCATGGCGCAGCCCATGGACGAACTGGTCATCACCAACGGCGCGCTCGAGGGGCTGAACCTCTGCCTGAGCGCCGTGGCGCGGCCGGGCGACCTGGTGGCGGTCGAATCGCCCGGTTTTTACGGCAGCCTGCAGGCGCTGGAGCGCCTGAACATGAAGGCGCTGGAAATTCCGGTGCACCCGCAGGACGGGCTGGACCTGGCCGCGCTGGCCAGGGCGCTGGAGCGCCACCCGGTCAAGGCCTGCTGGTTCATGACCTCGTTCCAGAACCCGACCGGCGCCAGCCTGTCGCCCGAAAAAAAGCAGGCGCTGGTGGCCTTGCTGGCGCAGCGCGCCATCCCGCTGATCGAGGACGATGTGTATGGCGAGCTGTATGCCGGCGAACGTGCGCCCTGGCCGGCCAAGGCCTGGGACCGCGAGGGCCTGGTGATGCACTGCAGCTCTTTCAGCAAGACGCTGGCGCCCGGCTACCGCGTGGGCTGGGTGTCGCCCGGGCGTTTCGGCGAGCAGGTCGCGCGCCTCAAGCTCATGACCAACCTGTCGGCCAGCCTGCCGGCGCAACTGGCGCTGGCCGACTACCTGCAGCACGGCGGCTACGACAAGCACCTGCGCAAGTTGCGCCATGCCATGGAGACGCGGCTGGCCGGCTTGCTGGCGGCGATCGCGCGGCATTTTCCGCCCGGTGTGCGCGTCACGCGCCCGCCCGGCGGCTACTTTGTGTGGGTCGCGTTCGACGCCGGCTTCGATGCGCTGGCCCTGCATGCGGCGGCGCTGGCGCGCGGCATCAGCGTGGCGCCGGGGCCGGTTTTTTCAGCACGGCGGGATTTTCGCCATTGCCTGCGGCTCAACGGCGGCCATGCCTGGGACGACAGGCTGGAGGACGCCGTGCGCACGCTGGGCGCGCTGGCCCGGCTGCAGCCCCCCTATGCCCAGGCGCCCTAGGGCGGGGTGCTGGAGCGCAGGCAGGCCAGCAGGTCATCCCAGCTGCTTTGCAGTTCGCGCATGCGGGCTCCCTTGTTCAGGACGGCGCCCCCGGCCGCCTCGCTGCGCCTGACCACCTTGGCGAGCGCGCTGGCCGGCAAGGGCGCCATCTGGCGGCGCAATTGCGCGGCCTTGCGGCGCATCTCGGCGATGGCGCCGCGGGCCATGGCCTTGTTGTTCGACAGGGCGACGCCGCCCACCAGCTCGGCCATTTCGGCCAGTGCCGGCTCCAGGTACCAGACCGCAGCCGTGCCCAGCGCCAGCGCCCAGGCGGGTTGGGACGGCGGGCTTGCGGCAGGGCGGCCTTGGGTTGGGGGCGGGGAGGCTGGAGGCGGTGACATGGCAGGCGGCGGGCTGGTCCAAGGCTAAGCGGGGAAGGCTGAATTCTGGCTGACAATACCGCCGTGGCGCCAGCGGACCCACAACCACGGCTCCGCCGGCCGGCCTGGGCAGGCATTGAAGAGGCCTGCAGCCCTTGTCCGGCAAGCGTGAGCAGCTATCAAAAAGAGAGTGGTCTCAGCGTCCCGGCGGCCAGTTCTCCACACGCTGGCAGACCCAGCCGGGGTCGTCATGCGGCAGGTCGTGGCCGGCCCAGGGGTGGATCAGATTCTCGGCCTGCCAGGCCAGCGCCAGCGCCGCCGAGCAGCGCGGATGCACCAGGCTGTCGCCTGCCGAGGACAGCAGCAACACCGGGCAGGCCGGCGCCGTGGCTGCGGCGGAAAACCGCGCCGCCGCCCACAACTGCCGCCAGGCGTTGCCGGCGCTCACCGGCGCGCTGTGGCGGATCTGCCGCCAGGCGGCCAGGTCCTGTTCCAGCGTGTCGCTGCGGCGGCAGGTCAGGCCGTGAATGATCTTTTCCGCAGCGCCTGCATCGTCCCAGCACGCCGCCAGCCGCAGCAGCGCTGGCCAGTTGCGTGGGCGCAGGCGCTCGGTGGCGCGGCTGAAGGGCCGCATGCTGGTGTTGATCAGCACCAGCGAAGCCACCTCGCCCGGAAACTGCTGCGCCCAGTCGGTCGCGACCATGCCGCCCAGCGACATCGCCAGCAGGCGGTAAGGCGGCGCCACGCCTTGTTGCCGCAATTGTTCGCGCGCGGCCAGCACCATGGCGCGCACCGTGGCCGGCGAGCGCTGGCCGCAGAAGGCGCCGTTGCCCGGCAGGTCCAGCGTCAGCACGGTGTCACCGGCGGCCGCCAGTTGCCCGGGCAGCCCGCCCCAGTGCCGGGCTTCGCGCGTGAGGCCACGCAGCAGCACCCGGCTCATGCGGCGCGCCTCGGCCGCCAGTGCGCGCTCGCCTGCTGGTACAGGGCGGGCCGCTGCTCCGGCCGCGGCAGCCAGCCCGGCGCCGCATGGGCGGCGCGTGTCAGGAAATCCAGCAGGTCGACATGACGGCGCAACACACGCTTGATGCGGTGCGCCTTGATCGGGTTGAAGATGCCGTGCCGCGAGAACAGCTGGCGCGGGTTTTTTCGTATCCACAGCCAGGAGCCGAGCTCCAGCGTCATCGGCAAAAACACGTGGCCCGGGGGCGCCATGTCATAGGCGTGGTCCCACAGGTCGCCATGCAGCAAATACTGGTTGCTTTGCGGCTCGAAGCTGTAGTCATGGTGCGGCATGGATTGTTCCAGCATGGCCTTGAGTGTGAACATCTCGGGCAGATGTGCCATCAGCCGGCGTGTGCGCGCGTAGGGAAACCACAGGCTGTCGGCGAAACCGTAACCTGAATGGCAGTCCAGCACCAGGCTGAAGGGACGGCTGGCGAGTTGCTCGCGCACCACCTTCAGC
>JAUXPP010000069.1 GCA_030683705.1 Polaromonas sp.
GCCGCCAATGCCGGCTGGCTGGACATCAAGATGGTGCCGGAGCGCCACAACAACGTGAAGGTGCTGCTGCTGATGGATGTGGGCGGCACCATGGACGAACCCATTGCGCGCGTCGAGGAGCTGTTTTCGGCGACCAAGTCCGAGTTCAAGCACATCGAGTTCTACTACTTCCACAACTGCGTCTACGACTTCATGTGGAAGAACAACCGGCGCCGCTTCAGCGAGAAGTTCGCGACCTGGGACATCATCCGCAAGTACAACAAGGACTACAAGCTGATCTTCGTGGGTGATGCCACCATGAGCCCTTACGAAATATTACAACCGGGCGGCAGCGTCGAATACAACAACGAGGAAGCCGGCGCCGAGTGGATGCAGCGACTGACCAATGCCTTCCCGAAATTCGTCTGGATCAACCCCGAGCCGCAAGGCGTCTGGCAGTACCGCCAGAGCATCAGCGTGATCCAGCAGTTGGTGAACCAGCGCATGTACCCCCTCACCATCAAAGGCCTTGAAGAGGCCATGCGCCTGCTGTCCAAGTAAACTGGACCAGGGCCTGTTCACACTGTTTATACAAGTGCGAACGTGGTGAAAACAGCGCCAATCTAGGCGCGCGACGACACCCAGACCGGGCGTCTGGGTTAGGAGTGCAACAACGAGTGGCGTTGTTTTCACCCCGTTCCCTCCGGGTTGCGGCCAAAAAGGCCATGCGCAGTGTTGCGAAGCCTTGCCGGGCGTCAGCCCGGCTGCATTTTGCGCCTCGCGCATGACCTTTTTGACTCGCAACGCATCTTGCATAAACAGTGTGAACAGGCCCCTAGTGACCCATGCCCGTTCCTGCCTCGCCCGGAGGGCGGCCAGGAATTTACCGGCCGCCGCCTTCGCCCTCTTGCTGGCCTGCACCGCTGCGGCACAAAGCGTAGCGCCTGCTGCACCTTCGGCCCCGTCCGACAAGGCCCCCGCAGCACCTTCGGCCACCAGCCCCGCGCCCGTCACCCCGACCAGCGTACCCGCGCCACCGCCCGCCAGCGTGGCGCCACCGGACACGCCGGCGGGTGCGGTCGGTCCCACCCAGGCCCAGCCCGAGGTCACCGCCTTCGACATCGAGGTCAAGGCGCCGCCCGAGGTGCGCGCCCTGCTGGAGCGCCACCTCGAGCTGCAGCGTTACCGCGCCGTGACCGATCTCGACGATGCGGAACTGGCGCGCCTGGTGGTGCTGGCCGAACGCAATGTGCGCAACCTGGTCGGCACCCTGGGTTATTTCAGCCCCCGCATCAGCATCGTCCGTGAAGGCGCCTCGCAGCGGCCCAACATCGTGGTGGCCGTCGATCCCGGCGAGCTGAGCCGCACCCGCGCGGTGGCCATCAATTTCTCCGGCGACATTGCGCAGTCCCCGGATGCCGATGCGGTGAGCCAGCGTGATGGCATCCGCCGCAACTGGCGCCTGCCGCCCGGCCAGCGTTTCACCCAGGACGCCTGGGACGGCGCCAAGACCCAGGCACTGCGCGACCTGGTGGCGCGGCGTTACCCGGCCGGCCGGCTGGCGACCAGCCTGGCCGACATCGATGCGCCGGCCGCCAGCGCCGACCTGTCGCTGACACTGGACTCCGGCCCGCTGTACCGGCTCGGCCCCATGCAGGTCAGCGGCATCCAGCGTTACGACCCGCTGCTGGTGCTGCGCCTGGCCCGGCTGGACCCGGGCTCGGTCTACGACCAGAACCGGCTGCTCGAGGCCCAGCAGCGCCTGGCCTCCAGCGGTTACTTCGATTCAGCCACCGTGCTGATCGATACCGACAGCGACCCGCAGGCGACGCCGGTGCAGGTCACGGTGCGTGAGGCGAAACTGCAAAAAGTGATTCTGGGCGTCGGCCTCACCACCGACGCCGGCCCGCGCGCCTCGGTCGAACACACGCACCACCGCGTGCCCGGCATTGGCTGGCGCGCCGTGACCAAGCTGCAGCTCGAGCGCAAGTCCCCTTTCGCGCAAACCGAATGGACAGCCATCCCGGACGAGGACGGCTGGCGCTGGGGCTTTCTGGGCCGGGCCGAACGGCTGGACGACGACGAGCTGGTCACGCGGGCCCAGCGCCTGCGTTTCGGCCGGTCGCAAGCCGGCGACCGGATCGACCGCAACGTTTACCTGCAGTACGACCGGGCCAGCGTGCAGGCGCTGCCGGGCAGCGCAATTTCGGACAGCGACAGCGGTGACGGTTCCGCCATCAGCGGCAACTACGTCTGGACCGGGCGTTATTTCGACAGCCTGCCTTTCCCGAGCCGGGGTTACGGCTTGGCCGCCGAACTGGGTGGCGGCATGACACTGGGTACCGACCGCAAGCCCTTTGTGCGCACCGCCGCGCGCTGGCTCGGCGTCCAGTCCCTGACACGCGGGCGCATCGCCTTGCGGGCCGAAGCCGCCGCGGTCGTGGCGGCCGATTCGGCGCGTATTCCCGGCACCCTGCTGTTTCGCACCGGCGGCGACAGCACGGTGCGCGGTTACGGCTACCGCGACATCGGCATCCAGCGCGCCAACGGCGTGACCGGGCCGGGCCGCTACATGGCGGTGGGCAGCGTGGAGTGGCAACGCCCCATGCTCAGGAACGGCCTGCCCACCGAGTGGGAAAACACCTTTTTCATCGACGCCGGCGCGGTGGCCGAGCGCCCGCAAGACCTCAAACCCAAGGTCGGCGTCGGCACCGGCGTACGCTGGCGCAGCCCCATCGGACCGTTGCAGGTCGACCTGGCCTACGGCGTGCAGCCGAAAAAATTCCGGCTGCACATGAGCGTGGGATTTGTTTTCTGATGGGCGCGCCCGCAAGCGTCGAACCGCAACGCCGCTGGCCCCGGGCGCTTGCCGCCAGCGCCCTGGCCGTGCTGCTGGTGCTGCTGCTGGCCCTGGCCAGCCTCTGGTGGTGGTCAGGCAGCGAAGGTTCGCTGGCCACCGCGCTGCGCTGGGCCAGCCGCAGCCAGCCGGTGACGGCCGAAGGTGTGTCGGGCTCGCTGCGCGCTGGCGGCCAGGTGCAGCGACTCTCGCTACAGCAGGATGGCCTGCAGGTGGTCGCGACCGGCGTGGTGCTGGCCTGGGACCCGCTCTCGCTGCTCAAGGGCAGCCTCAAGCTGGACCGGCTGGCGGCCGCCCAGATCCGCATCGATGACCAGCGCGCCGCCGCACCGCGTGCGGCCGGTCCGCCCGCGTCGCTGGCCCTGCCCTTTCGCCTCACGCTCGATGAATTTTCGGTGGGCCAGCTGCTGTGGCTCGGCCCGCCGTCCTTCGAAGCCAGCGCGCTGGCCGGCACATATGCCTTCGACGGCAGCCAGCATCGGCTGGACCTGCGCGGTGCGCGTGTGGCGACCGGCAGCTACTCGGGCCGGCTCAGCCTGCTGGCCACCGGCGACCAGACGCTCGACGCGGTCCTGCAAGGCGTGCTGGACACCGCCGTGCCCGGCAGCCAGACCCGTCTGCCGCTGAGCTTCAAGGCCACCGCGCAGGGCCCGCTCAAAGAGCTCATTGCAAAGGCTGAGCTGCAGATCAGCACGCCCTCCCCGCGCGCTGCCGGCACGCCGCAGGCCAGTGCGACGGCGCGCATCACGCCGTGGGCGGCGCAGCCGCTGCCGCAGGCCGATGCCACTTTTCGCGCGCTGGACCTGGCCAGCCTCTGGCCGGCCGCGCCCCAGACCGGTCTCAGTGGAAATGTGAACATCAAGCCCGTCAGCGGAACCGCCAATACCTGGCAGTTGCAAGCCGAGGTCAGGAACAGCCTGCCCGGCGCCTGGGACCAGCAGCGCCTGCCGCTGGACAGCCTGCAGGCCGAGGGTGAGTGGCGTGACGGCGTGGCCATGCTGCGCAGCCTGCAGGCGCAACTGGGCGGTGGCGCGATCACCGCCAGCGGCCAGTGGTCGGAAGCAGCGCCCTCCGCGTCAGGCGCGCAGAACTGGAAGGCAGAAGCCCTGCTGAAAAACATCAACCCGGCGGCCCTGCACACCGAGTTGGCTGCGCTGCCGGTCGATGGCCGTGCAGAACTCGCGGGCCATGCCGGCGCCATCCATTTCGACGCGAGCCTGAAGGCCAGCGGAGCGAAAGGCGCGGCACGCAGCAGCAGCACCGTCGGCAGCCTGCGCCTGCGTGACGCCACCGCCACAGGCCGCTGGTCGGACGACACCTTGACGCTCACCGGGTTGCAGGTGCGCAGCGACGACGCGACGCTGAGCGGCGCGCTCGAGGTCCAGCCGGCGTCACGCAGCGGCAAAGGAAGTCTGAGTCTGAGCGCACCCGGCCTGGAAGCGCAGCTCAAGGGCGAGTTGCGCGAAACCCGTGGCGGCGGCGAACTGAGCCTGCGCGGGCGGGATGCAGCCCAAGCCCTGCGCTGGCTGCAGCGCCTGCCCGGCATGCCGGCATCGGTGCGCACGGCATCGGCCAGTGGCCGCGCCGACCTGCAGCTCGCCTGGCAAGGCGGCTGGCGCGACCCGGCCGTGCAGGCCCAAATCGACATCCCCTCGCTGGACTGGGCCGCCGCGCCGCCCGCCCAACCGCTCAAGCTGCGTGCGCTGCAGGCCAGCCTGTCCGGCCGGCTGAGCCAGGCCGAGCTCCAGGCGCAAGGCCGCATCGAGCAGGGCCAGCGCCGCTACACGCTGCAAACCGCGGCCAGCGGCGGCCGGGTCGGCCCGGCCCGCGCCAGCCTGGCGGCCTCCGGCTGGCAAGGCATGCTGCAGCAATTGAACCTGTCGATGGAAGATCCGGCCCTGGGCGCCGGCGCCTGGCGCCTCGCCAGCCGCGGAGCGGTGCCGCTGAAGTGGACACCGACACCCCGGGGCGGTGCGCTGCAAGCCGGCGCGGGCCAGGCGGTGCTCAGCGCGCCTGTGCGTAACGGCAGCACGGCCTCCCAGGCCCAGCTGGCCTGGCAACCGATCACCTACGGTGGCGGCCAGCTGCTCACGGCCGGCACCCTGACCGGCCTGCCGCTGGCCTGGATCGAACTGGTCGCCGGGCCGCAACTCGCCGGCGCGGGTCTGGCCGGCACCCTGCTGTTCGACGGCCGCTGGGATGCGGTGCTGGGCGACACGCTGCGCATCAAGGCCAGCCTGGCGCGCAGCAGCGGCGACATCTCGGTGCAGGGCGAGACCGCACAAGGGCCGGCCACACGCGTCGCGGCCGGTGTCAAGGAAGCACGCCTGACCCTGGACAGCAATGGGGATGCGCTGAACCTGGCGCTGCGCTGGGACAGCGAACGCGCCGGCACCGCCGAGGGCCAGCTCACGACGCGGCTGGTGCGCAACGCGACCACCGGCTGGGCCTGGCCCGCGGACGCGCCGCTCAAGGGCCAGTTGCGCGCGCAACTGCCGCGTATCGGTGTCTGGTCGGTGCTGGCGCCGCCGGGCTGGCGGCTGCGCGGCTCGCTGGCCGCCAACGTGGCCATCGGCGGCAACCGGGCGGCGCCGCAACTGAGCGGCACGCTGCAGGCCGACGACCTGGCCTTGCGCTCGGTGGTGGACGGTATCGAGTTCGGCAAGGGCCGGCTGCGCGCCACGCTGGACGGCACCCGCATGTCCATCAGCGAGTTTTTGCTGCAGGGCGCGGGCGACAAGGGCGCGGGCGGCGTGTTGCGTGCCCAGGGTGAAGCCGGCTGGGTCGACGGCAAGCCGCAGGTGCTGCTGAATGCCAAACTTGAACGCCTGCGCGCCAGCCTGCGCACCGACCGGCAGATCACGCTGTCGGGCGACATCCAGGCCAAACTCGAAGGCAAGGCCGCCGCCTTCACCGGCGCGCTGCGGGTAGACCAGGCCAGCATCCTGCTGCCCGACGAAAGCACGCCGCAACTCGGCGACGACGTGATCGTGCGCAGCGCCAGCGGCGGCGCCGCGGCCGGCAAACAGGCGCCCGCCGAAACCAGCAGCGCGTCCGGCAGCGCAGATGACAAAAACGGGCGCTCTCTGAAACTCGCCGTGCAAGTCGATCTGGGCGACAACTTCCGCATCCAGGGCAAGGGCCTGGACACCCGTGTACGCGGCACGCTGGCGCTGAATGCCGATTCGGCAGAGACGGTGCGCCTGACCGGCACCGTCAACACCGTCGGCGGCCAGTACCGCGCCTACGGCCAGCGCCTGGACGTCGAGCAGGGCCTGCTGCGTTTCACCGGCGCGGTGGACAACCCCAGCCTGGACATCCTGGCGATACGGCCCAACCTGACCCAGCGCGTCGGTGTGCAGATCACCGGCACCGCCCTGCTGCCACGCGTGCGCCTGTATGCGCAGCCCGAGTTGCCCGATGCCGAAAAACTGTCCTGGCTGGTGGTGGGCCGCGCCTCGGCCAGCGGCGGCGCCGAAGCCGCGCTGCTGCAGCAGGCGGCGATTGCGCTGCTGGGCAGCAAGGCCGGCCAGTCGGCCGGGCTGGCCGCCTCGCTGGGGCTGGACGAGTTGTCTTTCCGCGGCTCGGAGACCCTGGCCAACGGCAGCACCAGCCAGGGCGCAGTGACGCTGGGCAAACGGTTCTCGCGCAATTTTTACGCGGCCTATGAACGCAGCCTCTCGGGCGCACTCGGCACGCTGTTTGTGTTTTACGACCTGTCGCAGCGCTTCACGATACGCGCCCAGGCGGGCGAACAAAGTGCGGTGGACCTGATCTACACCCTGCCCTTTGATTAGTAAGCGCTGAATAAGTCTTGGGGACTTGTTCAGCGCTTCATCAGGTGGTGTTTTGAAGATGGTGCCCTTGGCAGGAATCGGACCTGCGACCTATCCCTTAGGAGGGGATCGCTCTATCCACTGAGCTACAAAGGCAGGCCTGTAGTTTAACAAGGCGGCTGTGGCGGCTTGCAATCATCCATCCACAGCCGGAGTTGCTATTTTTTTGATAGCTGCTCACGCTCGTCGGACATGGGCTGGATACCGAAAAGGCTTGAAAGAACGGCAGTTCACAGCGTTTCCATCCCCACAGGACAAACGCAGGCCAGCCAGCCCGCTTTTTCCTGTAATCTCCCCGCACCGGGATGGCTTGCGTCCCGATTCAGAAGATTCCGGGCATGTTTGAACAGACTTTCAAGAATATCGACGACATCCTGCACAAGGATGCGGGCTGCACCAGCGAACTCGACTACACCGAGCAATCCTCCTGGCTGCTGTTCCTCAAATACCTGGCCGCACTGGAAGCCGACAAGGCTGTGGAGGCCCAGCTCGACGGCAAGAAGTACAAAGCCATTCTCGACGCCGACTACCGCTGGGAAAACTGGGCCGCGCCCAAAACGCCCGACGGCAAGCTGGACCACAACGCCGCGCTGGTCGGCCCCGACCTGATCGAGTTTGTCAACGGCAAGCTCTTTCCCTACCTGCACGGCTTCAAGCAGCGCGCCACCGGGCCGGACACCATCGAGTACAAGATCGGCGAGATTTTTGGCGAGATCAAGAACCGCATCCAGAGCGGCTACAACCTGCGCGAAATCATTGACCGGGTCGATGAACTGCGCTTTGGCACGCAGCAGGAAAAGCATGAGCTTTCGCACCTGTACGAGGCCAAGATCAAGAACATGGGCAACGCCGGGCGCAACGGCGGCGAGTACTACACACCGCGCCCGCTGATCCGCGCGATGATCCAGGTGACCGCGCCGCAGATCGGTGAACGCATTTATGACGGCGCCGTGGGTTCGGCCGGCTTTTTATGCGAAGCCTTTGACTACCTGAGCGCCAAGCCGAATCTGAGCACCCGCGACCACAAGACGCTGCAGACCAAAACCTTTTACGGCAAAGAGAAAAAAAGCCTGGCCTACGTGATTGCGATCATGAACATGATCCTGCACGGCATCGAGGCGCCCAACATCGTGCACGCCAACACGCTGGCTGACAACATCAGCGACATCCAGGACAAGGACCGCTACGACATCGTGCTGGCGAACCCGCCCTTCGGCGGCAAAGAGCGCAAGGAAGTGCAGCAGAACTTCCCCATCAAGACCGGCGAAACCGCCTTTCTGTTTCTGCAGCACTTCATCAAGATTTTGAAAGCCGGCGGCCGCGGCGCCATCGTCATCAAGAACACCTTTTTAAGCAACACCGACAACGCCAGCGTCAGCCTGCGCAAACTGCTGCTGGAAAGCTGCAACCTGCACACCGTGCTGGATTGCCCAGGCGGCACCTTTCAGGGCGCGGGCGTGAAAACCGTGGTGCTGTTTTTTGAGAAGGGCGCGCGGACGCGCAAGGTCTGGTACTACCAACTGGACCCGGGGCGGAACATGGGCAAGACCAACCCGCTGAACGACAAGGACATGGCGGATTTTGTGGAGTTGCAGAAGCGGTTTGCGGATTCGGCGCAGTCGTGGTCGGTGGATGTGGCGGCAATCAGCACACACAACTTTGATCTGTCGGTGAAGAACCCGAATGGTGGTGATGAGGTGACGCACCGCAGTCCGCAGGAGATCATGGATGAGATTGCGGCGCTGGATGCCGAGAGTGCCGAAGTGCTGGCAACGATTCGGGAGTTGGTGTGAAGGAGGGGTGGATAGAAAAACCCCTTGGTGACGTCTGCAACATCGCACGAGGAGGTTCGCCTCGACCGATACAGGCTTTCTTGACTGCCGCTGCCGATGGTGTGAACTGGGTCAAGATCAGTGACGCGACTGCCAGCGGTAAGTTCATTTACGTAACCAAGGAAAAAATCAAACCATCGGGCGTTTCGCGCTCCAGGCTTGTGAAGCCTGGCGACTTCCTGCTTTCAAACTCCATGAGCTTTGGGCGCCCTTACATCATGCAAACAACCGGCTGCATCCATGACGGTTGGCTTGTGTTGTCGGACTATGGGAAATATTTCGATCAAGGCTTCCTTTATCACCTGCTTGGCTCCCCTGTAGTTTTCGAGCAGTTCGATAGATTGGCAGCGGGTTCAACCGTCAGAAATTTGAATATTGAACTTGCCAGTCGCGTTTTACTTCCCGTTCCCCCGCTCCCGGAGCAGCAGCGCATCGTCGCCATCCTCGATGAAGCGTTGGACGGCATCGCCACCGCCAAAGCCAACGCCGAAAAGAACCTCCAAAATTCCCGTGCGCTGTTTGAAAGTCAACTTCAATCCATCTTTGATCGGCGTGATGCTAGCTGGGTACACACAGGCAGACCTTTGGCCGAACTGTGCGAGCTGATTGTTGACTGTGAACATAAGACGGCACCGACCCAAGAGGAGGGTATTCCTTCCATTCGCACGCCGAATATTGGGAAAGGCGTGCTGTTACTTGATGGGGTCTATCGGGTCTCAGAAGAAACTTATCGACTTTGGACTCGCCGTGCGGAGCCACTTCCTGGCGATCTGATCCTGGCAAGGGAAGCGCCAGCAGGAAATGTCGCCGTCATTCCTGAAAACACCAAAGTCTGTTTGGGACAACGAACGGTTCTTATTCGTCCAGATCGGCGAGTATTTGAGCCAGAGTTTTTGGCGCTGGCATTACTCCAGCCCACGATGCAGCAAAAACTTTTAGACCACTCGCGTGGGGCAACCGTCCAACATGTAAATATGAAGGACATTCGCGCCCTTGACTTGGGCGCTATTCCCCCCCTTTTGGAACAACGAGATGTCGTCTCGGCGGTTGCGCTTGCATCGCAAGCTACCCAACGCCTCGAATCGATTTACCAAAAAAAGCTCACCGCACTGGACGAGCTGAAAAAGTCACTGCTGCACCAAGCCTTCAGCGGTGCCTTGTAGTTAAATTTTTTAATTCAGCGGCGGCTCTGGCTACATATATGGATAGCTACCGCTGGTTTCTGAACACGTCCGTAGCAACCCGACAAGAAAACACGGTTTTTATACGCATGGCGACCCAAACAGGGCGACACCATCGACACATTATCAAAATGTGTCGATTTAATCGATAAATATCGACACAACCGCTTGACGTGTCGATGCCATCGACATAAACTGCCCAAAACCCAAGGTTATGTCGACAAAATCGTAAAAATTAAACATGAGTGCCATCCTCTGGCGGGCTGACCAGCCCTACAACACCCTGCCGCCGCTGCCGCCTGGCGCAGATCTGGAGACGCGGGCGGTGCTCAAGCAGTGCATCACGGCGCGGGCGGCGCTGGCCGAACTGAGGCAGGCCGCTCAGCTGATTCCCAACCAGGCGGTGCTGATCAACACCCTCCCCTTGCTGGAGTCGCGGGCCAGCTCCGAGATCGAGAACATCGTCACCACGGCTGACAAACTGTTCCAGCACCAGCGCAATGAAGAACATGCCGACCCGGCCACCAGGGAAGCGCTGCGCTACAGCCGCGCCCTGCTGCAAGGTTTTGGCGCGCTGGGCCAGTACCCGCTGAGCACGCGCACCGCTGAAGACATCTGCACCCACATCAAGGCTGTAGAAATGACGGTGCGACGCACGCCGGGCACGCGGCTTTCCAACGGTGCCACGGGCGAGATTGTGTATACGCCGCCAGAGGGCGAAGGCGTGCTGCGTGACCTGCTGGGCAACTGGGAGCGTTACCTGCACAACGAGGTGGAGCATGACCCGCTGATCCGCATGGCCGTGGGCCACTACCAGTTCGAGGCGATCCACCCGTTTACCGACGGCAATGGCCGCACCGGGCGCATCATCAACAGCCTGTACCTGATTGAAGAAAACCTGCTGACGCTGCCCATTCTTTATCTGAGCCGCTACATCATCCAGAACAAGGCCGACTACTACCGCCTGCTGCTGCAGGTGACACGCGAGCAGGCCTGGGAGCCGTGGATTATTTACATCCTCAAGGGCATTGAAGAAACCGCCACCTGGACCACCGCCAAGATTGCGGCCATGCGCGCACTGACCGAGCACACCACGGCCTACGTCAAAAGCCGCTTGCCCAAGATCTACACCCACGAGCTGGTGAGCCTGATTTTTGAACTGCCCTATTGCCGCATTGCCAACCTGACGGAAGCAGGCATTGCCAAGCGGCAGACTGCCTCGCAGTATTTGAAGCAGCTGGTGGACATTGGCGTGCTGGTGGAAAACGCCGAGGCCAAGGAAAAGCTGTTTATTCACCCCAAGCTGATGCAGTTGCTCACGCGGGACAGCAATGACTTCGCGCCCTATGTGATGCCCGCATGAACGAAGCCGAAACCCGCGCCGAGCACATCGACCCTGCGCTGGCAGCCGCGGGCTGGGGTGTGGTCGAAGGCAGCGCGGTGCGGCGCGAGTTCCGCATCACCGAGGGGCGGCTGCAGGGCGGCGGCGTGCGGGCTAAGCCCGAGATTGCCGACTACGTGCTGGTTTACCGCAACACCAAGCTGGCAGTGATTGAAGCCAAGGCCTGGGACAGGCCGCACACCGAAGGCGTGGGGCAGGCCAAGAGTTATGCCGGCAAGCTGGCAGTTCGGCATAGCTACGCGACCAACGGGCAGGTGATTTACGGCATCGACATGGCCACCGGCAAAGAGGGTGACGTGGCGGCTTACCCGAGCCCCGACGCGCTGTGGGATTTGACTTTTGCCGAGAAAAACGCCTGGCGCAACCGCTTTGCGGCGGTGCCGTTTGAAGACCGGGGCGGCACCTGGGGCGCACGTTATTACCAGGACAACGCGATCAACAACGTGCTGGAAGCGATCGCCAGGGGGCAGGAGCGCATTTTGCTGACCTTGGCGACCGGCACGGGCAAGACCTTCATTGCCTTCCAGCTGGCGTGGAAGCTGTTTCACAGCCGCTGGAACCTCAAGGACTGGAAGATCGACGCGGAACCCACCCGCCGGCCGCGCATCCTGTTTCTGGCCGACCGCAACATCCTGGCCGACCAGGCCTACAACTCGTTTTCAGCCTTTGACGACGACGCGCTGGTGCGCATAGCCCCGGCCGACATCCGCAAGAAGGGCAAGGTTCCCAAGAACGGCAGCATCTTCTTCACCATCTTCCAGACTTTCATGAGCGGCGCGACTCCCTCCGTTCACCCTGAGCCGCCTGCCCTGAGCGCCGTCGAAGGGGTCGAAGGGTCGCCTGATGGAGGGCTTCGACAGGCTCAGCCCGAACGGGGGTTTTACTTCGGCGACTACCCGCCCGACTTCTTCGACCTGATCATCATTGACGAATGCCACCGGGGCGGCGCGAATGACGAAGGCAATTGGCGCAGCATCCTGGAGTATTTTTCACCCGCCGTTCAGCTGGGGCTGACGGCCACGCCCAAGCGGCGCGACAACGTGGACACCTACGCCTACTTCGGTGAGCCGGTGTATGTGTATTCGCTCAAGGAAGGCATCAACGACGGCTTTCTGACGCCTTTCAAGGTGGTGCAGATTGCGACCACGCTGGATGAATATGTGTACACCGCCGACGACACGCTGGTGGAAGGCCAGATTGAAGCCGGCAAGCGTTATCTGGAAACGGACTTCAACCGCATCATCGAGATCCGGCAGCGCGAGGAATACCGCGTCAAAAAGCTGATGGGCATGATCGACCAGCGCGAAAAGACCATCGTGTTTTGCGCCACGCAGGACCATGCGCTGGCGGTGCGTGACCTGATCAACCAGAACAACAGCAGCGGCAACCCCAACTACTGCCAGCGCGTGACTGCCAACGACGGCGCACTGGGCGAGCAGCACCTGCGCGAGTTTCAGGACAACGAGAAAACGATTCCGACCATCCTCACCACGTCGCAAAAGCTTTCGACCGGCGTGGACGCGCGCAATGTGCGCAACATCGTGCTGATGCGGCCCGTCAACTCCATGATCGAGTTCAAGCAGATCATCGGCCGCGGCACCCGTCTGTACGAAGGCAAGGACTACTTCACGATTTACGACTTTGTGAAAGCGCACCAGTTGTTTTCGGACCCGGAGTGGGATGGCGAACCGATTGAAGTCGCGGAGCCGAAGCCCAAACTGCCCCGCGAGCCAGGGGACACGGGCGCCGGCGAACCGCCACCGCCGGGCGCACCGCCGCCGCCGAGGCCACAGAAGATCAAGGTGAAGCTGGCCGACGGCAAGGTGCGCAATATCCAGAGCATGGTCGCCACCAGCTTCTGGGGGCCGGACGGCAAGCCGCTGTCGGCCGCGCAATTCATGGAAAGCCTGTTCGGTGTGTTACCGGATTTTTTCAGGGATGAAGACGAACTGCGCACCCTCTGGAGCGACCCGACCACCCGCAAGGCGCTGCTGGAGGGTCTGGCAGACAAAGGCTTCAGCAAGGCGCCGCTGGCCGAGATGCAGAAAATCATTGAGGCCGACAAGAGCGACCTGTTCGATGTGCTCGCTTACGTTGCCTTTGCCACAGCAACCGAAACCCGCACGGTACGCGCGAATCGGGCAACAGCGGCCACGCACAAGCAGTTCAATGAGAAACAGCAGGCGTTTGTGGATTTCGTGTTGACGCAGTATGTGCAGCAGGGCGTGGACGAGCTGGATACCGAGAAGCTGTCACCGCTGCTGCGGCTGCGCTACAACAACGCCATCGCCGACGCGGTGAAAGACTTGGGCAACCCGGAGCAGATTAGACAGGTGTTTGTAGGATTTCAGAAACACCTGTACCAGCGGGACGGCGCCAGCCCCTAAGTTGCTCCTGTTTTTATAGCTGCGTACGCCCGCCAGCTGTGGGCTGGTAGGCGAAAAGGCTTGCAATCCAGGGGAGGGTCAGCGCTTCAGCGCGGGCTCAAGCGCGTCAGCATCGCCTGCATCTCCGCCATGCCCTCGGCCAGCACGTCGTCGGCGTCCCCGGCCACATCGCCTTGCGGCGTCAGCTGGTTCACCACCTCGGGCAGCAGCTGCGCAAAACCGTCGGCCACCTGCTGCTCGGGCACGCCCAGTTGCTGCGACATGCGCGACAACTCCTCCAGGCCCACCACCTCATCGATCGCCTCGCGGGGCAGGGCCTCGTTCTGGCCGGTGGACACCCAGGACGCCGCCTGCTGGCTGTAGCCTTGTCTCTGGAACTTGCCCAGCACCGCCCCCAGCCCGCCGTTGCGCTGCACCCACTGCATGGCCAGCGGCAAGAGCACGGCCAGCAGCGCGCCGCCGCCACCACTGCCGCCCAAGGGGGAGCTGCGTCCGGACGGCGCCGGGTCGGCCGGTGCGCGACCGCCGCCCAGTATCCCGCCCAGCAAATCGCCCAGGCCGCCGCCGCCGTCCAGCGACGGGCCCTGCGCGCCAGACTGGCCGCGCCCGCCCATGGTGTTGGACAAGACGCCTGCGAGTATCTGTTCAATCAAATTGTTGGCCATGTGGAATCCTCTCGACGAATGGAGCCCCAGTTTAGGCTGTTCGACGGCAGGCCGGTGTAGGCCGGAATGCCAACCCGGTGCCACTGTCACGCTTTCAAACAGCTATCTTTTTGATAGCTGCTCGCGCTTGTCAGTTTTGGGCCAGAGGCCGAAATGGCTTGAAATTCGGGGGGTTCAGCGCATGACCAGCCCGCCGTCGACAAAAAGCGTCTGTCCGGTCATGAAGCCGCTCCAGTCCGAGGCGAGGAACAGCACCGGGCCGGCCACGTCGTCGGGCGTGGCGATGCGGCGCAGCGGGGTTTGCGCGGTCAGCAGGTCGCGGACTTCCTCCTTGGTCTGCCGGCTGGCAGCGGTCGGGTAGACCAGGCCGGGCGCCACGCAGTTGACGCGTATGCCCAGCGGCCCGAGTTCGGCGGCGAGGTTGCGGCTGAAGCCGACCAGCGCCGACTTGGCGGTGCTGTAGTCGTGATAAGGCACGCTGGGCCGCTCGACCAGGTCGCTCGCGAGATTCACGATGGCGCCCTGGCTGCGCTGCTTGAAATGCGGCAGCACCGCCTGGCAGACATTGAAGGTGGCGCGCACCGCGCCGTCGATCTGGCGCTGGTAATCGGCCCAGTCCAGCTCCCAGAACAGCTTGCGCTGCTCGGGATCGAAGCTGTAAGAGGCGAAGGCGTTGTTGACCAGCACATCGATGCGGCCCATCTCGGCCAGCACCTGCGCCACCATGGCCGTGACCGCGGGCTGCGAACTCACATCGGCCTGTATTGACCAGCCGTCGCCGCCCAGGGCCTTGCATTCGTCGGCAACGGCTTCGGCCGATACGGTGTCCTGCAAATAGTTGATGACGACAGCCGCGCCTTCACGCGCAAAGCCGCGCGCGATCGCCGCGCCGATTCCGCGCCCGGCGCCGGTGACCAGCACCACCTTGCCCTTGAACTTCATGACGGCTCCTTCACTTCGGCGGCAGCAGGTCCTGCATGATCACATCCGAAGCCCTGATCTCGCGCTGGATCATGCCGAGTTTTTTGTAGCTGTCGGCGGCCTTCTGGAACATGGCCATGTCCAGCGCGCCCAGGCCGCGCGCCTGCGTGACCGCCGAGACGCTGGATGCATTGCGCAGCTGGATGATCTCGCGATTCACCGCCGGGTTTTTGCCGTCGATGGCGCGTTTGACAGCGAGCGCGGCGGCCTCGTCCGGATTCGCAATCATCCAGGCCATGCTGTCGCGGTAAGCGGCGAGAAAACGTTTGAGCACGTCCTTCTTCGTCTGGTAGGTGGTTTCGGTCACCACAAACAGGTCGCTGGAAATATTCAGGTGATCCCGCACCGCCATCACGTTGACATCAGCCAGGCCTCTGGAGCGTCCCACCAGCAGGCCGGTGTCGGTTGCGGCGGTCGCATCGACCTGACCCTGCATCAGCGGCGCGAAGTTCAGCAGGCCGGTGACCACGATGGTCACATCGGCTTCGGAGAGGCCGGCCTGCTGCAACAGCACCAGCAGGTTTTGCCGGGTGCCACTGGAAAGGCTGTAGACCCCAATTTTTTTGCCCTTGAGGTCGGACGGTTTGGTGATGCCACTGGATTTGAGCGCGACCACATTGAAGACATTCTGCGGATAGATGTCGTAGATCGCGCGCAGCTTTTCGCCCTTGTCGAGCGCGGCGAAGAAGGAACCCGGATCGGTGAAAGCCACCGTCGCCTGGCCGGTCAGCATGTTGCGGATCGCGTCGCCGCCGCCCGCGCCGGGCACGTAGCCCAGCTCGATGCCGCGTGCCTTGAAGAAGCCCTTGTCTTCCTCGACCAGCAGGTTGGTGATCTCGGTGATGGGCTGGCTCCAGCCGGCCACCACCACCTTGTCGGCGGCATGGGCCAGGCCGCAGCCCAGCAGCAGGGTCGCGGCGAGGGTACGAAGAAGCGAGGTGAAGTGAAACATGTCAGTCCTTAAAGTTGTCTTTTAAATGCGTCCAGAGCAGCAGACGCTCCAGGCCAAGCGCCAGTTGATACATCACCAGGCCCAGCACGGTGATCAGCAGCAGCACCGCAAACATCAGCGGCGTGTCCATCATTCCCTGCGAGGCGATGATCAGTGCGCCCAGGCCCTTGCTGCCGCCTATGAATTCGCCGACCACTGCGCCCACCAGCGCCAGCACCACGGCCACCCGAAAACCGGCCAGGATCACCGGCAGGCCCGAGGGAATCTTCAGGCGCCACAGCGTCTGCAGCCGGGTCGCGCCCAGCATGCGGAACAGCTCGAGCTTGCGCGGCTCGACCTGTTGCAGGCCGGTCAGGGTGTTTTCCATCAGCGGGAAAAAACAGATCAGCGCGGTGATCACCACCGTCGATGTCATGCCAAAACCGAACCAGACGATGAACAGCGGCGCCAGCGCGAGTTTGGGCACGACCTGGCTGACCAGCACGTAGGGGAACAGCAGTCGCCGCAAAAATGCCGACTCGCCCAAAGCGATGCCACCGAGCAAGCCGGCGAAACAACCGAGCGCCAGGCCCAGCACCAGCTCGGTGCTGGTGTGGATCAGGTGCGGCCAGAAATAGCCGCTGCGCAGCCCGTTCCACAAGCTGTCCCAGATCACCGAAGGCGCAGGCAGCACCAGCGCCGAAACCTGATCGCCGCGCGCCAGCATCTCCCAGCCGAGCATGAGGGCCACGAACAGCGCCAGGCTGGCCAGGCGGCTCAACATGAAACCACCCCGTCCATGGCGCGCCGCACCTGCGCGCAGACCGCGTTGAAGGGCGCGCCATAACGCAGATCGCGCCGGCGCGGCCAGGGCAGGTCCACGGCGAGGTCGGCGGTGATTTTGCCGTCGGCCATCACGGCCACGCGGTCGGCCAGGTACACCGCTTCGCCGATGTCGTGCGTCACAAAAAACACCGTGGTCTGCGCCAGCCGGCAGATGCGCAGCAAGTCGTCCTGCAGTTCCTCGCGCGTGATCGCGTCGAGCGCCGCAAACGGTTCGTCGAGCAGCAGCAGCGTGGGCGCCAGCAGCAACGCGCGCGCGATCGCGACGCGGCTCTGCTGGCCGCCCGACAGCTCGGTCGGAAAGCGCCGGCCCAGGCCGGCCAGGCCCATCAGCGCCAGCAAGTCCTCGGCACGCGCGTGATCGGCCGGCAGCGGACGGCGTTGCAAGGTGACAGGCAGCAGCACGTTGTCGAGAACCGTTTTCCATTCGAGCAGAGTCGGCGCCTGGAACACAAACCCGAGCTGGCTGCCCGGCTCGCGCAGGGCCTGGCCATCCACCGTCACCGTGCCGGCATCGGGCAGGAACAGGCCGGCCGCGAGTTTGAGCAGGGTGGTCTTGCCGCAGCCGCTGCGGCCGACCAGGCTGTGCACCTCGCCGCGCAAGATCTGCCAGTCCACCTGATTGACCACGCGCGGATAGGCCGGGAAGCTGTAGCTGACCCCGCGCATGTCGAGAAAGGCCGGCGCTTCAGTCGACATACGGCGCCAGGGTTTCTGCCGCGGCTTCGGCCGAACTGTCGATGTCCACCATCTGCACCAGGTCGAGCAGGCTGCATCGCCCGTCGTGGTGCCAGCCGGCTTCGGGCGACGTCATCTGGCCCAGCGCGCAGATGCGCGTGACGCCGGCGCGGCCGAGCTGCTCGGCGAGTTCAAACAGCTCGCGCGGCGTGGCGGCCACGCCCACCGTCTGCAAAAAGGCGCGGTGTGGTGCCAGCAGCGGCATCACGTCGGCGAGTTGATCCACCGCGACCACCCGCACCGTGCGGTTCAGCGCGCCGGGCGCCAGCGGTTGCAGCTCATGGTTGTAAACCACGGTCCAGTCGCCCTCGCCTGCGACCTGCGGGCCACCGGGCGACAGGCTGCGGATTTCTTCGGCGCCGCGCCATGCCGCCAGATCGGCCGCCTCGGACAGGCTCAAGCTGCGCCGCGGGTATTTCTTTTGAAGCGCCGACAGCTCGTGCGCGAGGTAACGCGAGAATTCATCCGGGCTGATTTTTCCGCCACGCGCCACATAAAACACATGCGGCGAATAACAGCCCTGCTGGTCGTAACGCACCACGTCATAAGCCGCCTGCTGCGCGGCGCGCGGCGCCTTGCGTGCGTCCAGCGCCGACGCCGCGACCAGGCCGAAACTGAGCTTGTGGCCAAAGGGCAGGAAACGTGTGGTGACCGGCACCTGGCGCCGCACCTCGGCCAGCGCCGCCGTGCCGCCGTAAGCCAGCACCAGGTCGGCGTGCTTGAAGAACACGGTCTCCTGCGCGGTGTCTCCGCCTTTCCACCAGACCACCGCCAGGCAGTCGGCGAGCTTCGGGTCGATCTCGACCAGCAGTTGCGCCATCCAGCCGGCCAGCAGCGGCTCGGCGCTCGCGACCTTGCCGATGCTGCCGGACTTGACCAGCAGGCCCGAGATCAGGCTCCACAAACACAGGCCGGGCACATTGCCGGCCCAGACATGCACCGCCACATCGGGCCCGAAGGCCTTGGAAAAACCGCCCCTGGGCCGCGGCACAAACCCGTCCAGCAATTGCGGGTTGCCGAAATCTTCGGCGAGAAAGCGTTGAAGTTGCGGCTTGCGGAAAGTCTTGAGGTAGCCTGTCAGGCCCAGGCGCACCATTTCGGCGTCGTAACCCGTCACGCGCGGCAAGATGCTGTCGGCCTTGCGTCGCCACGGGTCCTGCGGGTCCAGCAGACGGTGGATGGCGCGGTCTATGGTGTCGACAATCTGCGCCACTGTCAGCGATTTCAGGTAGCTGCGGCTGGCGCTGCGCACGCGCTGCGTCAGCAGAACAATCTGCGCTTCGCTGAGCACCGGCACCGCCACCTCGACGCCGCCGCCCTGGCCCTCGAAGCTCAAGGTCTGCCACGCCACTTCATCGGCGCTCAGGCCCGGCAAGTAACCGGCGGTTTCGCGCAGCAGCGTCATGCCGTGGCCGCCTGCAAAAATTCCTCGACCGCCAGCGAGCAGCCCTTGGCCGCGCTGCCCTGGGCACGGCCCAGCAGCAAAAAGCCGCCGTCCACCGCGACACCCACGTCTTCGGTCAGGATGGTGGTGACCGAGTTGAAATTCGCGAGGTCGCAATGCGCCAGGATGCCTTGCTGGCCGCGTGGCAATTCCTCGCCGCTGAGCGGCTCGACGACGCGGCTGCGTATCCAGTGCGGGCCGGACTTGACCGAGGGCAGGCTGGCATTGCCATCGTCGTAGAACTGCGTGCTCAGTTCGGTCATGCCGTACATATTGATGCAGTCGCTGGCGCTGATGCCCAGCGTGGCCGGGAGCTGCGTATAAAACTCCTGCATGGACAACTCACGCGATTGGCCCTTGAAGCCGCCGGTGTCCAGCACGCGGCTGCCGGCCGGCAGGTGGAAGGTTTTGTCCAGGCGCTGCAGTTCGTCGAGCAGGTGCACAAAGCTGTAACTGGCACCCAGCAAGGCATAAGGTTCGCCGGTCTGCTCTGCGCGTTCGAGTTCGGCGATGACGCGTGCCGTGTCCAGGCCCTGCTGCGTGAGCAGGTAGTGACTGCCATCGGTGCCGAACTCGCGCAGCGCCAGCGCCAGGTAATGCGCCAGCGAGGAATGCGGCAGCAGGCTCTCGCTGGGGAACAGGATGCCCATGCGAATGCGCTCGCTGCTGCCGGCCATGAAACGCTGGCGGAAATTGCGGAGCATGGATGCGTCGTACACCGCCAGGCTCGGGTGGTGGTGTTTGCCCTTGATCTCGGCCTGCGTGGTGCCGCTTGTCATGAAAGTCCGCTCGGCCTGTTCGGCAGGAATGCAGCTCAGGGTCAGGGCCTTGAAGGCGCTGATGGGCACGGCAGGAATGTCGCGCCAGCTCTTGACGGTGCGCAGGGTTTTGCCGCGTTGCTGGCAAAAGCGCTGAAAAGGCAGGTTGTGCTGGAACTGGTGAGCGAACAGGGCCAGCGCCTGCTGGTCGAAAGCTTCGTCGGACGGGTTGGTGTCGGCCAGAAAGGCCAGCAAATCAGCAATCAACGGAGAAGAAGCCATTCGTCATGCTTTCGGTTGCCTGTTGTTTCCACAAGTGCTCCGAAAGATGTGACAGTCCCGCATCGGGTTGCTGACAGCTCTCCTTACGTCGGTATGAACCGATTCAAGTTCGCGGGTTTGGTTCTGACCATCTCAGCCACCCTTGCCGTTTCCAGCAAGGCTGCACCCCGGAGCAAGGCAAATTCTAGCGGAAGCCGCTAGGCACAACCAGAACACGGCCTCAGTCGCGCTTTTGCCACTCGACAAACTGCGGCGTATACCCTTTGGACTTCAGGAAGTCGGCCATGGCGTAGCCGGTGCCGGCCGGCCAGCACTTGACGTCTTCGTGCGCATAAAGCTTGTAGTCCACCAGTTCGGGCGACAGTTTCACCTCGCCATGGCCGACCGCGCTGTAGGCAATGATGAGCTGGTTCATGCGCTGGAAGTCGTAGACACCGATCAGTTTCAGGTCGGTCACGTCGAGGCTGGTCTCTTCCTTGATCTCGCGCGTGATGCCGCCTTCCGGCGTTTCGCCGGCCTCCATGAAACCGGTGATCAGCGCATACATCTTCGCTCCCCAGGCGGCGTTGCGCGCCAGCAAAATCTTGCCCTGGTATTCGATCACCGCGGCCAGCACCGGCACCGGGTTGTTCCAGTGGGTATAGTCGCAGGCCGGGCAACGCAGGCGCGCCTTCTCGCCGCCGTCCTCCATCTCGGTGATGGTCGCCAGGGGGGTGGCGCAGTTGGGGCAGAACTTGAATTCAAGGCTCATGGCAAAACTTCCGGTGCGCTACGCTATTGATAGCTGCTTGCGCTTGCCAGACAAGCGCTGCAGCCACTTATCATCAAAATCCTGATCAGGCCGGAAACACGCCGGTGGACAGGTAACGGTCGCCGCGGTCGCAGACGATGAACACAATCACCGCGTCCTTCACGGTTCTGGCGATCTCCTGCGCCACCCAGCAGGCGCCGGCGGCCGAGATGCCAGCGAAGATGCCCTCCTCGCGCGCCAGCCGGCGGCACATCTCTTCGGCATCGTGCTGGCTGACCAGCACGGTTTCGTCGACGGTGCTGGCGTCGTAAATTTTCGGCAGGTATTCCTCCGGCCACTTGCGGATGCCGGGGATGCGCGACCCTTCCGAGGGCTGCGCGCCGATGATGCGGATAGACGGGTTTTTTTCTTTCAGGAAACGCGAGACGCCGGTGATGGTGCCGGTGGTGCCCATGGCGCTGACAAAGTGCGTGATTTTGCCGTGGGTGTCGGCCCAGATCTCCGGGCCGGTGGTTTCGTAGTGGATGCGCGGGTTGTCCTGGTTGGCAAACTGGTCCAGCACCCGGCCCTTGCCCTCGCGCTGCATCTGGTCGGCCAGGTCGCGCGAATGCTCCATGCCGCCGCTTTTGGGCGTGAGGATCAGTTCGGCGCCGAAAGCCTTCATGGTCTGCGCGCGCTCGATCGACAGGTCCTCCGGCATGATCAGCACCATGCGGTAACCCTTGATGGCTGCGGCCATGGCCAGCGCGATGCCGGTGTTGCCCGAGGTCGCTTCGATCAGCGTGTCGCCGGGCTGGATGTCGCCGCGCTCCTCGGCGCGCCTGATCATGGACAGCGCGGGGCGGTCTTTCACCGAGCCGGCCGGGTTGTTGCCTTCGAGCTTGCCGAGGACCACGTTGTTGTTCTGGGTGTTGCTTTTTGCCTGGATGCGCTGCAGCGCCACCAGCGGCGTTTTGCCAATCGCGTCTTCGAGAGTCGGGTAGTTCATACCCTCACTGTGCCATAATTTGCCTCTTCGCATCCTTGCAGCCCGGGTGGTGAAATTGGTAGACGCAGGGGACTCAAAAAGAGGTTTGTGTACCTTTTTTTGAAATCCGTGAACACCACGCAACACTAAGCGGGATAACGGTTTGCGGCGACTGGTCGAACACAGCCACAAAGGG